>JBKQMK010000001.1:0-5837 GCA_052146735.1 Desulfomonilaceae bacterium
GAAACTTCTCTGATTCTGTACGATTCGCGGGAAGACCTCATTGAAAAGCTCACCGTGGACGGCAGGCATCCCTGGCACTTCAAGGAAATTCCACTGCCTCGATCAGTGAGACCGGAAGCAGACCTCGTGGCCGCGGTCAGAGACACGTCCCTGATACTTCTGGTGACACCGAGCAAGTATTTTTATTCCACCCTGACACAGGTGCTGGAAGTTGCTCCGGACGGCAGCGATCTCGTGATCGCGACCAAAGGATTCATCCCGGAAACCGGGCTTCTTCCGTGCCAGACCGCTCATCAAGAAATGGAGAGGCTTGGCAAGCGGATGAGGGTTTCCATCCTCTCGGGAGCGAACCTGGCTCATGAGATCGTGCAGGGCGGGGCGGGCGTGACGCAAATCGCGTGTGAGAACTACGAGACGTTCCAGCGGCTTGTACCGCTTCTTGAGACCCCCAAGTTCAGGGTTGTCTATTCAAGCGATGTGATTGGAACAACTATTGCTGCCGCGTTGAAAAATGTCTATGCAATCGGCTTCGGTCTGCTCGTCGGTTCCAAGCGAGCGCCTGAAAACTTCCTGGCCACGTATGTCACCCTGGTTACGTCGGAGATACGCAACTTCGGAGCTCTGCTGGGCGCTTCCCCAGAAACTTTTGACGCGGAAAGTCAGGTTTGGATGGCGGACTTGCTTGCCACCTGCCGGGGAGGGCGCTCCGGACAATTCGGTCAGGATTTGGCCTCAATGGACGACAAGCCGGGAAAGACCAGGCCGGCTAGATTGTTGCTGGAACAGTATCGCAAGAAAAGGATCGCAATCGAGGGATTCGAAGCAGCACGGTACGCGAACAAAATTGCGACTCAGAGAGGTTTTTATCCACCCATACTCGGAGAGATTTACGCCATTCTTCACGGCGGCAAGCAGGTGGACGTGGATGGGTTCATGGAAAAATGCCTCGACGCGTTGAGCGACAAGAAGCGCTATCAGTCAACTTCCGCGATTCGACCACGATGACTCAGGTTCTAGGAACGCCTGAATTCCGCGGCCAGTGATAGCAAGAACCGGCTGAAAAGCATTCATTCTTCCCTTTTCCGCGGAGTTCTAGCGAAATTTGCGCTCTTTATTCCGAGCAAGTTTGTGCTTGACCGGAGGGCGCGGGGGAGGTACGCTCACCAACAGGACAAAATGAGCTTTTTCGGCAACGTGACGGCGGTTTTGCCGCCCTCAGCGCATGTGGGAGATGCGGCTGCCTTTTCGGGGTCAGAGGAACCATCCCGCGACCGGTCACCGGACTAAAGATCTCCGAAATGGCAAGACCGCGGCATAATTCCGGTTAATAGTCGGCCTATATTGAGGGACTGAAGCCAACCGATACAAGAAATTGCGGGGCGAAAATGCGAATTGCCGTCTTATCTCCTATCGCCTGGCGGACCTCGCCACGGCATCACGGGCCGTGGGAGAGAGTGGTCTCGTTACTGACCGAAGGACTTGTGGTTAGAGGAATTGATGTGACGCTGTTCGCTACGGCGGATTCGGAAACCGGCGGCAGGTTGCATTCAATTGTGCCCAAGCCCTGCGAAGAGGACAAGAACCTTGATGCGAAAGTCTGGGAGTGTCTTCATATCAGCGAACTTTTCGAAAGAGCTAATGAATTCGATCTGATCCACAATCATTTTGATTTTTTGCCTCTCACTTATTCCAGTCTGGTAGATACGCCCGTCGTAACGACAATACATGGTTTCTCGTCTCAGAAGATACTTCCAGTCTATCGCAAGTATAATGGCCGAACTTATTACGTTTCCATAAGCTATGCGGATCGCTCACCGGAACTCGATTACATAGGTAATGTCTATCATGGCATCGATTTTGATAATTTTACCTTCCGAGAAGCTCATGGTACGTATCTTGTCTTCTTCGGAAGGATTCATCCGGATAAGGGGACGAAGGAAGCTATTGAGATTGCAAGCCAAACGGATATGCCTCTGGTTCTTGCGGGAATAATAGAAGATCAATTGTACTTTGAGACGGAGGTCAAGCCTTATCTCGATGATTCGAAATACAAATATATAGGTAGTGTCGATCCACGGGACCGGGACCGCCTCCTGGGTGAAGCCTACGCATTGCTGCACCCGATAAGCTTCAAGGAGCCATTTGGACTTTCAATCGTTGAATGCAATGCGTGCGGGACACCGGTAATCGCTTTTGATCGTGGCTCTATGCGAGAACTCGTTGCCGATGGTGTCAATGGTTTTATTGTTACTGGTGTAGCGGAAGCTGTTGAAGTGCTCGGGAAAATAAAGGCCATCTCTCGAAAATCGTGCCGAGATTTCGTGGAGTCGCGGTTTTCTCGCGATCAAATGGTCGAAAATTATCTAAAAATCTATTCACAAATTCTTGAAGAGACCAAGCGGGAGGATCACCGTCCCTGGGGATATTACGTGGTGCTTTCGGACTTACCTGATCACAAAGTCAAACGAATAGTGGTTTATCCCGGTAAAAGGCTGAGTCTGCAACGCCATCAACATCGATCGGAACATTGGCATGTGGTAAGCGGAACAGCACAGGTCACACGCGATTCAGATCAGATTCACCTCAATGCTGGAGAGTCAATTGACATTCCTGCCGGAGCGGCTCACAGGGCGATGAATCCGAGTGAAGTCCCATTGGTTTTTATCGAGGTTCAGAGGGGCGACTATTTCGGAGAAGATGATATCGAACGTCTCGAGGACGACTTCGGCAGAAACTGATGATTTTGGAGTTCCAATGTCAACCAAGAGAAATTTGATTCAGCGTTATAAGGGTAATCCGATACTGACCAAGCATGACGTCCCGTACATTGTGGAGACGGTCCATAATGCGGCGGTCTCCAAATTCGGCGACAGATATATAATGATTTTCCGCTCTCATCTCAGAAATGGTCGCTCCATCCTCGGATTAGCCAGAAGTGAAAACGGGTTCGATTTCCAAGTCGATCCTGAGCCATTTTTGATCCCGAGCAAGGAAGGGGTGTTTGCCGAATACGAACAATTCGGAGTCGAGGATCCTCGCATATGCTGTATTGATGGTCAGTATATGATCACCTACAGCGCGTATTCTCCTCATGGCGTCCGAATCGGTTTGGCCAGGACGGCTGATTTTAAGTCCATTGAGCGAATCTCCTTGATTACCGAGGCTGATTATCGAAATGTCGTCATTTTCCCGAAGAAATTCGGAAATCGGTATGTGCGTCTTGACCGTCCTCATTCGGAGATCAGTCCTTGGTCCATCTGGATATCCTATTCGCCGGATCTTATTCATTGGGGTGATTCCAAGCTGATCATGAAATCCCTTCCTTATCATTGGGATCAAATGAAGATTGGGCCGGGTGCAACACCCTTTGAAACGTCAAGGGGGTGGCTCCACATATACCATGGTGTTTTTGAAACTATGGATGGTGCCATCTACAGATTGGGAGTGGCTCTGCACGATTTAGACGATCCGTCCAGAATTATCGGGATTGCCGATGATTGGGTCCTTCAACCTGAAGATCCGTGGGAAGTGACCGGCTATGTTCACAACGTGGTGTTCACCTGTGGCACCATTCCTGAAAACGACGGAACAGTCAAGATCTATTGGGGAGCCGCGGATACCGTGATGTGTGTCGGAACAGCCTTAGTGGATGATCTAGTAGATTTATGCCTGAAAAATCCTAGAAGCACATAGATGATTGCAGATATGTCATTGCTGTAAATGTTAAATAATTCGTGGACAAGCTATCCCTAATTAGGCGGTAATAAGTCCATGAGAATTAATAGCCAGGATCAGACGATAAAGAAGAACTACATCCAGAAGTATAGGTTCCTTATAGGGGAGTATCAGGAAGTCAAGGCCGGATCACATGGAAGATATCGATATGTGCGAGACTTTTACGAGGCCCATGATTTAGATAGAAGGACATTCCGGAAGTATTATAATAGGTATTTGCAGAGCGGAAACGAAGAGGATTTGCTGCCGAGAAAGAGGGGTCCGAGGTGGAAGACACGGAGGATTTTGTCGGAGATCGAAGAGAGAGTAATCGAGCAAAGACATAAGGGGCAGAATCGGTATGAGATTGTGATTGTGTTGAGAGAGGATCTGGGGGAGAAGACGGCCCAGACTTGGCAAGACTAACGATTAATTCCGGGTCATTAGGAATACGGGAGTTGATTACGAGGTTACTCTGGAAAGGATCGGCGGATCAGGTCACCGACAAAGGTGTTCAGGTTGGGCTGCGAGCGCTGCTCTACGATGGAGTTTGCTCGCAGGTCATGGATAACCTCACTAGCGGGGCGTTTCTGGTTGCCTTTGCCCTTCTGTTGGGTGCTTCCAACACTGTGGTCGGACTGCTGGCCGCCGCCTGCCCCGTTACGCAGTTAGTGCTCGAGATCCCGGCGACCGACCTTGTCAACCGGACCGCCAGGCGTAAGGCGCTCGTCGTGCTCAGCTCGTTCTTGAGTCGGGTTTCCTGGTTGGTTGTAGCCGTAATCCCGTCGCTTGTAGCGCGCGAGCAAGGCCAGCCGGTCCTGATTGCATGCCTTTTCCTGTATTATGGGCTGGCGACGATTTCCGCTTGTGGGTTCAGCCCTTGGATACGTGACTTTGTCCCGGAAAACATCATGGGAAAGTACTTCGGGAAGCGCATGGCAGTCGCCACTGCCGCGGGCATGGTAACGGCCCTGCTGGCCGCGGCGGGCCTCCAAATGGCAAACTGGTATGTGCCCAGTAAAATTGTCCCTTATAGCGTAATATTTGCCCTCGGCGGGATCTCGGGTCTCGTAGGAGTATACTTCCTGTTGCGGATTCCCGAGCCCAGAGTGGAGGCGCATAGGCCGCAAGGTGTGTTTGAGGCATTGGGTGGGCCGTTGCGTGACCTCAACTTCCGTCGACTCCTCATGTACCTCGGCACCTGGTTATTTGCAATCAACCTGTCCGGTCCGTTCTACGCCGTGTACATGCTCAAGCGACTCCAGTTGTCGATGCCGTTGGTGATCGGTCTTTCGGTTCTGAGCCAGATGACGAGCATAATGTCCTTCCGCATATGGGGAAAGGCGGCGGATAGCCTCAGCAACAAGTCCGTACTCATTGTGTCCGGCTACATATACATAGTCAGCGTTCTGCTTTGGCCGCCTCAGGCACTCTCTGAAAGCTATTTTTTGCTGATCCCGTTACTCGTGGCAGTTCACGTGCTCACAGGCTTCTCCTCCGCCGGGATCAATCTCTGCTCAGGGAACATTGCCCTCAAGGCATCTCCGCATGGCAATGCTACAGCATTTTTGGCGGTGAACACAATGGTGCGTGGCATTGCATCGGCGACGGCGCCTATTATTGGCGGAATCGTTGCTGATGGATTGACGGGAAAGCACTTGGCGCATATGCTGCACTCGTGGTCAAGGGACACGGGTCCTTTCTTTGCTTTCCTGACCTCCGGCCTGCTCGGAATCCACGTCCTTTTTTTCCTCACGGCTATGCTGGGGCTGTACGCGATACACCGCTTACGCGCGGTGCATGAAGAGGGTGAGGTCCAGGGGCAGGTTGTTATTGCATATCTCTTAGCCGATGCGAGAGAGGTTTTGCGGCATATAACCAACACCGTCCGACTCCGGCATCCGTAGCGCTTTACGCTTCGTTGATTTCGGGAAAACGGTTCGGGGCCTGTATGGATGCCCTCTTTTCTCGACCTAAAGCGTTTTCCGTTTGATATAAGGAGGCGTACCAAATGACTAAAGAATCTATCAATGTAAGGCGCCTGCCGACCAGGCTCATGCCTGACCCGCGAAGAACGATAACCCGATTTTTGTGGCCCGGTCAGGAACGAGCGAAAAAAATAA
>JBKQMK010000002.1:0-6123 GCA_052146735.1 Desulfomonilaceae bacterium
CTCAATTTTGATAATGTCGTAATTGTCTTCGAGATTCCAACCGAGTTCAACATAGTCAAACGCTTTCCTTTCCCACACCTTGACAAGATGATCACACGCAAGGATTGGAAGCCCTAACCCTTGGTGAGTTTTTTTAAATCCCATGGCCAAAACTCTAGCTCCCCTGATTTCATGCTTATAGAACAGGACTTTGAAAATACCCAGGAGACCGATTTTGCCGTTAAAGCGTTTTAGCAAAGGGCTGATATCGGGAAGAACCACAGTCACTCCCACGGGCTCGCCGTCGTAATAAACGAATAGTATCAGATCCATATCAGCGATGCGAATCATCTCCTTACCCATTTCCAACAGCTCTTCGTCCGTCATAGGAACGAAACCCCAGTTTCTTGACCAAGCCGCATTGTATATTTCTCTGATGAGGGCCACTTCCGAATCAAAATTCCTTTTATCTGCCTTGCGGATCTCAACTTTCTTGTTTCTTCCGATCCTTCTAGCCAACCGTTCCATTCGATCACTTTTTTTTTGGTTTCTTTCAAGAATCACGGCCAGCAGATCTTTTTCTTTGGAGAAGCCGCAGGATTCAACGAGCTGTACATAATAGGGCGGGTTGTAAGGCATCATGATTGAGGGAGGATATTGAAAACCTTCCACCAGAAGGCCGACCTCGTAATTTGTCGATGGATTGAACGGCCCTCGCAAAAAGGATAGCCCCTTGTCGCGTGACCATCGCTCGACCGCGTCAAACAGGGCTCCAGCAGTGGACGGGTGATTCTCGCATTCAAAAAATCCCCACGCACCCATATTTTCGTTTTGAAACGAATTGAAATTCTTGTCCAGTATTCCCGCAATTCTCCCGACTGTTTGTGAGCCGCGTCTGGCCAAAAAGAGCACACGTTCGGAGAATTTCCAGAACGGATGTTTGGCTGGATCCAATAGTTTACGAACTGCTTTTTTCAGTGGTGGGACCCAATTTGGGTCGTCAGCATAGATTTTCCATGGCAGGTCAATGAATTCATCCATTTCTGACTTTGTTGTAACCTGACAGATTTCCACATGAGGCATCAAAGATCTCCTAAATGTCAGTTCGCTTGGTCTACCGTGTGCCGATTCATACTCGACCTCCGCCTCCCCAAGCATCCCATAATCTGCTCTAAGGTAAAACGGCTCCCCTTCATGCTGATCTCCTATGGGCCTCAGATTCGGTCACAATACTAACTCAGAACCTGCGCCACTCTCGGCGGGCAGGTCAGTGCAGTCATCCATAATTTGCAGCTGCAATTCCAATTCCGATTTAATCGTATTTCGATAGGCGTAGTAGTGTTCCCCCACCATGCAGTACTCTACAAAATTTCTGAATGCGTGTCTGTGATGGATTAAGATTTTCAAGAGATACTTCCAGAATACCGACCTGGATGAGAAGACAAAGCCGTGGCGAAAAAACGTTCCAACCGCTGCCTTGATCTCATATAGGTAAGGACCAGGATCAGGTCGTTTTGTTTTTGGCGGTTTCATTGCGGACAAATATTTATAGCAACGCCCAATATAGGTCGCGGGCTCATAAAGAATATTGTACAAGTTAATGAATTCGGAAATGATCTCGGCCCGGGGACGTGTCGGCGTGAAGTTGATTGCTGCCGTCTGACTGCCGAAATTGTCATTGAATTGATAATACAGGAGGCGCTTTTCTTTTTCCAGCCTTAGCCACAGATCCGTGCCGGGCGCGGCATGTAAAAGAGTTACAAACATTTCGGGAATATTCGTGCGTCGAGCAAAATCCAGCAAGCGTTCGCCCGCTCCAGCCTTCTCACCATCAAACCCGAGGATACAACCCGCAATAATCTGTAAGCCCGCTTCACTTAGTTTTGCACAAATATCATAGATATTTAAAGCAGCGTTTTGATGTTTTCCGGAACGTTTTAAATTGTCAATGTCTAAAGTCTCTATTCCCAGGAATACTTTGCGAAAGCCCGCACTCACAACCAAGTCCAACAGCTCCCGGTCGGACCCGAGATTGACCGATGCTTGGGTATAGAACCCAAATGGATGGACTCTTTCCTCCATCCACTGAATCAGAGCCCTCAGAAGCGCCTTAGAGCGTACCGGATTACCGATAAAATTGTCGTCTACAAAGAAAACGTCGCGTCTCCACCCTAGATCATATAAGGCTTGCAATTCCTTCAAGATTTGCGTTGGGCTCTTGGTCCTGACCTTCCTGCCAAGCATTAGGGTTATGTCACAAAAATCGCAACGGAAAGGGCATCCTCTGGAGGACTGCAAGGCCATAGCAACATATGCGTTGATTTCCAACAGATCGAATCGCGGAACAGGAGAATCAATAAGAGCCGGTCGTTGCAAGCCTTCGATTATACGCCTGGAATCGTTGGATTCGATGGCCTCGATCAACTCCGAGATTACGGCTTCCGACTCACCGCGCAGGACGATATCCGCCCCGACCTCAAAGGCCTCCTCATGTACATGAAATACGAGGGGGCCTCCAACTATCACCCTTTTGCCTCTTTGCTTCGCCTCCTTTATACAATCCATCATTCCGCTGTACTGACTCATTATCCCAGTAATCAGGACTGCTTCGCAAACATCCCAATCATCCTCACTAATTGGCCGGACGACAACGTCAACAAGCCTCAATTCCCAGTCTTTCGGGAGCAAGGCGGCAACCGTCAGCAGCCCGAGCGGCGGTTGATACGCTTTCTTGTTCAACATTTTCAACATTTTTTCAAATGACCAAAAGGTTGTAGCATGTCTGGGGTTTATCAGTAGGATTCTCATATTGGTTCCCTCTGGTTCTAAATTCTAAAAGGACTCTCATCCTTTTGTTGCAGCTCTCCAGTTATATAAAAGATCACCACGAAAGTTACAAGCCGCAATTATGCGGCGGTCCTGCCATGTTGCCCGTTTTGGCACTCGTGACGGTAGGACGGATAGCTCCGCTCACCCCCAAAAGGTATCCGCAGGAGTCCCACGCGACCGGACGCAGGCAAAACCGTCGTCACGTTGCTGAAGAGGCTCTTATATTAGCTCCTGAACATAGCTTACTGCTCAGGCCACGGTCAACCTGTTTTTTTTCATGCTCCACGCTAAACCGGATTCGCCCCCTGTCTCGGAACTCGTACCTTCAGCCGAAGAAAGCAGCATTACAAACTTTCATTCAAATCTCATGGCCTCTGCCGCATCCAGTTTGCTGGCTTTTCCTGCGGGCAACAATCCGGATAATATCCCCAGCGCCGCACCAAACAAAACGCCTCCCATTAGACTTTCAAGCAATACTTTGTAGGCCGGAACTATGTGGAAAACCTTTTCGAGAACACTTACTGTGACCAATCCGACCAAACTGCCGATCACAACACCCAAAAGACTGATACAGACGGATTCCAGCAGAAACTGTGCCATGATCATACGGCCAGTGGCTCCGACGGCCTTTCTGAGTCCTATTTCAGTCGTTCTTTCTCTTACCGCCGCGAGCATTACGCTGGTAATACCCAGTCCACCCAACAAGAGAGTGACCACCGCTGCCGCGTAGAGGAATAACTTCACGAGCAATATAGCACTCTTCATTGCCTTCAGAGGCTCCGGATAGTGGACGACTTGGATGGCATCTGCATAGCCGGGTTGATTCCGCGTCAGCAGAGTGTAGACGCTATCTTGGACCGTTGTCACCATGTCCCAGTTGGCTGCTCGAATGTAAATATCCTTTATCTCGTGCATTGCGACGAATCTAGACCTGGCAACGGTAATGGGAATCAACATGGTATCCAGGAACAATGGGTCTTCCATGCCTCCCATTATGCCGATCACCTGAAAGGATTGTCCGCTGACAAAAATTTTCTTCCCTATGGGACCTTCGTCTTCCTTAAACAGCCGTTTCATAATGTTGGTCCCTATGATGCAGACGCTCTTCCTCTGCGTTATATCATCGTCAGTGAATTTTCTCCCAGTAGACACGGGCATATAAATGGTCTCGAAAAAGCTGGTTTCGACTCCCATAATCCTGCCGCCGCTTATTTTCATGTTGTTATGACTAAGAGGCATATAATGCCACACAGCGGGGCTCGCCCCGCTTACGCCCGGCAGTTTTCTGATGTCTTCAACATCCTTGAGGAAATACTGACCATGATGCCATTTTATGGCCCGGTCATAGTTCCAGGCTGCTTTTACGATGGTTGCACTGCCCAATACTTCCAGATTTTGGGCAAGGTCGGTCTCCACCGAATCTCCCAAGGTAAGAACAGTCACTAATCCTGCCAATCCCAATGAAATCCCCAGGAGCACGCCATTATACCGCCGTTTGTTCCTGTAAACTTGTCGGAGTGCAACGCGTAACAGATCAGACTTGAACATATTGATCGACCTACAGAAGCGGCACGAATCCGCCAGACCGGACGGGTTGTGGAGCCGGCGAGACGGCACATTGTCGTGCTACCAAATTGAACCGCAGAAGCATTCTCGTCAGACTCCTCTGAAAAAGAACCCTCCCGTCGGCTAACTTACCTCTGGACAAAAGTACCGAACCGGAACGGTGTCCGGCGCCTTTTAATCTAACACCACTGCTCCGTCAAACGATTGAGAGTCCTTCCCAGGTCGCCGCTGCAGGCTTGCCGGGTAGTGCAAGAAATTACTGTCTCGTCGCTCATTGGTGTGAGTTAATGGACACGCTCGCATGAAACGGCTTGATACGATAGACAACGTGCCCCGAAAATCTGCCGATCCTGTACATGGTGAACCGGGCAAGAGTTGCAAAATGCATGAGATTCACCGGCCCTGACACCGAATGCCAAAAAAGATCGCCCGAACCTTTACGGATGTACAAGATATCGGAAATTTCCGGACTGGTCTCGAACAGATAGTTTACGAACAATACCACTCCCTCCTCGCTGACCGGACCTCCTTGTGCCCCTAGAATCGACGGAAGCGGATTGTCAGCTATACGCAGCCGCACTCCTTGTCTATACGGGTGAAGCAATATCCCCACCGAATTTAACGGGACCCAAACCACATTAATGTGAGTTCCCTCGCCTCTGCTCTGCTGATATTCAAGAGGTAATATCTCCTCCGTGTGACTGAGCAGCACGATTGGACGGTCGCATGTGGGCAAAACGGCGGTGATGGTCCTGCACACCTCTCGCCAGCCACTCCGTCCCGATGGGTAGGGGAAACCGGCGAGGCTGATAGCGCAAAACATGATTATGAACCCAAGAGACGCGATCAAAGGAAGTCGTTTCCCCGTCAAACAATGATCGGTCAGGCAGAAAGCCAACAAGACCAGGACAGGAGGAAGAACGACGCAAAGGGTCTTCTCGTTTAGCAAGGGAGTAGGAGATAGAGCAAGGAGCAAGATCAGTAAGAGCTCCTGTATTAATAAGGCACGGGTCCAATAGACCTTGAGTAGCTGCTTAATATGGGCCAATACGATGCCGATAGCTGCGAGTGAGGCCACGAGACCCATAAGGTAGAGAGGACCCCAACGGAGATGCGAGTCGTCAAGATTATACCGGCCAGGATTGATTATGCCGAGAAAAGCCTCCGCCGAGGAATTCCCTACATTTGAAAAATGTGGGCAGCCGGCCTTTACAAGCATTTGAATCGGCAACACCAAAGCCCACGGTACGAACATTACACCTATGGCGGCAAGTGAGATGCCTGCAAAAATCACGTTGCGGCGACTGGGATTAGCGAGCGTTGCCGCAGCCATTGTGCTAAAAACTGATAATATCCCGAGATAATGAGTATAAACGGCCAATAGCCCCACTGCGCAACTCCACACAAATAATCGCGTTTCGGATTTGTTAGCTGCTCTGAGGTAGAGAAGGGAATGCAAGGCGCACAGGAATACTATCATCGTCCAGCTTCTGGCAAAACGAGACAGAAAAATATCATACGGGAGGTAACAGAATAAAAGACCTACAATTAGCGCATTTATTCTTCTCGATTCAAAATGAATTGAATAGGCAAATGCCATCAGAGTGATCAGTGTGAGTAACGAAAAAGCAACTGACGGGGCCCTGAGAGCAATTTGGCTTGAGCCGGCAAATTGTCTCCACAAGCTAAGACCCAGAAAATATAGCGGAGGGTGAACGTCCAAGATTGTTTCGACCAAAACCCCCTTCA
>JBKQMK010000003.1:0-4600 GCA_052146735.1 Desulfomonilaceae bacterium
TTAAGGTTGGAATTTCGGCCTGTTCCCCTTCCAGCTGTTCCGAATGGGTACTTTGCAGCAGTTTTATGAAAACACCGGTCGGAAATTATGGATGACTTCAATTTCCAGTCCGACAGACTCCTAGAGAGGAATTGCAGGAATGAACTAGCAGGTATACAGCATCCTCGTGGCGGCAAGCTTCACAAAGGGGGTTGAGCTTGCCCAACAATTTCTTGAAGGACACGGGCATAAAAGGTTCAGATACCATTTCACTGGAAAAAATTGTCAGATCACTGAATTCGAATCCGATTTCCGGCCCCAAGGTTACCAACAAACGTTCCATCGCGAGAGCACAGGGCTGGAGCCCTGGCTGAAGCGCCAACCTAACATCGCGAAAGGAGAACACTATGTCGAACCATTTTACTGGACTCAGTCTCGGTCCACCTCTCGGGGATCAAAGACTCGACCTCTGCGACCTCTATGCGTTCCAGTCGCCCACTGACCCGTCGAGGACTGTGATCATCCTCAATGCAAATCCGACTGCCGACGCGCTCCATCCTGACGCCATCTACCGCCTCAACATTGACAACGACGAAGACTGCCTGACCGACATCGCGATCAGTTACGTGTTCTCGCCACCGCAAAACGGTATGCAGACCGTGAACGTCTTCGTGGCAAAAGGCGCGGAATCCCGCTCGGTCGAAGCTGTTGGGACGAAGATCATCGCCGATGCCGAGGTCTCCTTCGGCGCCAACCCCAACATCGTCAAGTCCAGCGCCTACACGTTCTTCGCCGGTACTCGCAGCGACGCTTTCTTTTTCGACTACGACGGAATCAAGAATCTGTTCGATACCTCGGGCGGCAGAAATTTCACCGCACCCCACCTGGGCGGCAAGTCTCCGTGGACCGGCGTGGATTCAAATACGGAAGCCAATGTGTTCTCGACAGTGATCGAGCTGCCGACAAGCGAGCTCGGCGCGAACCCGGAGATCCGGATCTGGGGGCGGTGCAGCGTGCGCAAGGACGGCAAGCTGCTTCATGTCGATCGCGCTGGCCATCCGAGCGTCAGCAGCTTCTTCAATACCGACGACACCAAATTGGAATACAACGCCAGCGAGCCGGTCAACGATCGCAGGCGTTGGACGGATCAGTTTGTTCACTTGATGGGGCATACGGGCAATTACACTCGCGAAGAAGCAATCGCCGCGATCGATGCTGACCGCATTCTGCCCGACATGCTGTGCTTTGATCCTTCGAAGCCCGCGAAGTATCCAAACGGCCGCGTTTTTACTGACGACGTCATCGATCATCGCCTCGCCTTCCTCTCCAAGGGCGATATTCCCCCCACCGGCCTCAAGCCGCACATCGACATCCTCACGGTTTTCCCATACCTCGGCACACCGCACGCGAACCTTGACTCGCCCCCAGAGTAGGGGACTAGTGGTCCGTCAACCCTTATGTGGCAGGTGTTTGCAGTGGCAAACACCTGCCACATCACCTGCTAAAATAACAATTGTCTGTTTCTTTATTTGAGTTCTTCCTTTGACCTGGCACGCACACCGTTTCGTTCGCTTTCAAGGCGTGGAGAGACCAACGCCGAAGCTCAGCCGCGGCCCAGCGAGGCGGGAGCGCCTGTTAGGCCTCATGTTTCGTCATGCGTTGAAGGAGCGCCCGGATGTGATCGCGACGGTCGCTGAAATCGATAAGCGGAGTCACTCGCGCATCAGAGACCGCCCACAAGGGAAGGCTGGAAACGAGCAGGTCAAGCTGCTGGGTTGTCTCCACATCAGCGATGAAGCGGAGCGCGATGCGTCCGGCTACTGGTCCGCCTGCCACTATGAGGCCTTGTTGAGCAAGCTGTTCGGCTTTGTCGAGCGTCGGGAAAATAATGCCTTCGATGAAGGCGCGAGCGGTCTCTTCGGTAAACGGCTGGCCTGTCTTGAGATGGTCAAGCTCGACTAGGAATTTCATTTTGGTATCCTTTCTATTGGAATTCGCGAATGACGTGACTGAAAATTACGTATGGTGTCTCCAGAATTCCGCAAGTCACAGGATTTTGCTGAAACCGAACAGGAACACACCCGCGAACACAATCAAGAACACTCCCATGACCGCGTAAAATATACAGGAAGTTAAGTTCATCTTTGAAACGGCAGAATTTTGGTAGTACTCGTTCATGTTACTGGCTATATCACCCAGTACTTTGCGGAACTGCCGCTGCTTCATCTTTATTTGCGCGGTTCCTATCCAGGACTGGACAGCGACCTGAAGATCTGCACCTATTGTAGGCAACCGCAAGATGGACATTGTCTCTTCGCAATCCAAGTTCAGCTTTTTCAAGGAAGCCAGCAGCCCTTCTCGGAAGGATGCGTCGGTAACACCGAACGCTATGTACCCCCTCAGCGTAAAGGACAGGAAGACGAGCACGACAATCAATACAGCTGGGAGCATCAAACGAATAGCCATCAAGCTTCCCGGTCCGTCACCGGTTGTTGGAAGCGTTACGGTCTGTAACATCCCTGGTGTGAATCCAAGCAGCACGAGAACAAGCAACCACCGCGCCGAGATCAAGAATGGCTTCTTGGTCACAATGCCACGCAGTCCAATCACCAAGAAAAAGAGCGCCATTATGCCAAAAAGACAGGGGTACAGAACAGTAATGACGAAATGCCGTTTCGTCGCTAACAATGCGGATACCGCGTTCGGCGCGCCCACAGTGTGCGGTCGCAGCAAGGCTGCAACTTCACTGTGCTTCGCCGCGACAGCCATCTGGAACGCATTCAAGGCTAATGTGTCATTTCGGATATTAGCGTCCGCGCCGTTATCCAGAAGAAGTTGAGCCACCGCCTTGTGTCCTTTCGATGCAGCGACCATCAAAGCAGTCATTCCATTGTCGCTCTTGGCGTTAACGTTTGCGCCTTTGTCCAGCAAGAGCTTGGCAATATCTGCCCTACCGTCGAGCGCCGAAGATATAAGCGGGGTCAGACCGACCTGGCGTCGGGCGTTGGGGTCAGCTCCGGCGGCTAACAACTGTCCAACTTTCGCTGTCTCTCCGGACTTGACGGCAGCAAACAGCTCGGCCGATGTGTCAGCCGCATAGGCCCGATGATTCTGTGCAACTAAAACGAGAATGGAAGCAGTAATTATGAATGCGACCTTTTTGTTCATCTCGACCCCCTGGGTAATAATTCGACATAAACCTCTGATGGATCTTGATGCGAGATAACATGTTTGGGTTCGCGACCGGGTTTTTTGCGGCGGCGTCTTCCAGTGGATTTTCCGGTGTTAAATGTTCAGGTCTCGCCGAATGAAAATAGGTTCCATCGACTGAACACTACGCCGCGTGCCATGGTGCACATGGCTGAAGACCAACCGGCTCGAGCTACAAACGATCAAGTAGTGGTATGAAAAAGCACCTGACCTGTCAACACAATATTGGTATTATGTCCCCCGATTACGCACAACTTCCAATAAATATAATCGGGTCAAAGGGGAGGCTCGAAATGGAGTTACTTGAAGCGCGAATACAGACAGCAGTGCAGGAATATGTTGCCGTCGTGCCCTATGATCCTCGATGGCCCTCCCTGTTCCACCAGGAGAAAGAAAACCTCCTATCCTGCCTCCCTGGTGAGCTGATCGGAAGGATCGAGCATTTCGGGAGCACCGCTGTGCCGGGCCTGGCGGCCAAGCCCATTATCGATATGCTGGTGGAAGTCACTGACCTGCAGGAGACCAAAAGAAGGATAGTCCCAATCCTTGAGTCCCAAGGGTACGAGTATTTCTGGAGACCCACTTGGGCAGGCAATATTCCACCATTCTATGCATGGTTCATCAAGCGGGATTCAAGAGGTAACCGCACTCACCATATTCACATGATTGAAAGCCATTTCGAGCACTGGGATAGGCTGCTTTTCAGAGACTACCTCATCGAGCATCCCGACGTGGCCGAGGAGTACAGTCAGCTAAAAAATCGGCTTGCCGCAACGTACTCGCATGATCGCGTGGCCTACACCGAGGGGAAGACGGAGTTCATCGTCAGAGTGACGGAAGAAGCAAAACGATATTATGGAAAAACCTAGGCCTCGGCTGAGGGCGACAGTGAAGTCTACAGATGGGCGGGTTGGTCGCCGCATGATTCAGGTTAACATGTGGCACACAATTCGCGCTTGCTTTAAGAGGAATGATTGTGATCCAAAATGCACCAATAGATGCGTCGCAAGATGAAGTTATTTTTTCCGCTAAGTATTCTATCGGAATAGTAAGTGGAATAGTAAGTGGCGTTCTTATTATATGGTGCTCAGTTTTCTATCTGTGGCATGGCATTGCTTATGAAATTGCTTATGACATTTATGACGGCATCCTCGTTGAAGGGCAAGGTATCTTACATTTCTTGCTCTTGGGATCCATAATTTTATTATTACTCACGCCTCTTCTGCCTCTTGCGTTCAATCCACTTTGCTTTAAAGAAATCATTTTCTACCCGAATAGAGTTGAAATTGAGGTCAGTCGTCAATAGTGGACACCAAATGTCTAGGCTGCCCTCTGTAGTTGATAGAATCGATTCTCAAAGGCCGCTGGGGAGAGATAGTCCAGCTTTTTCTGGAGTCTCTGCCGATTGTAG
>JBKQMK010000004.1:0-8259 GCA_052146735.1 Desulfomonilaceae bacterium
AAATTTGGTGGAGACCACGACGGAGTTAATCTTTCCATCAGCTATCAACTTCTTGAATTGCGTATAGGAGACATTTTCCACTTTAGGGGCCAACCACAACTGAAGCAGCGAAAAGATAAGCAGTGCGAGGAAAATATAAATTATGGAGAAGGATGTCTTCTTCTTCATGTCTTTAGGATTTGGCATGGGTGCTCCTCTGCCGACCGGCCTATTCTTCACATTTGGACACAGCCCGGCCCCTTGTCAACCAAAGTCCTTTTCCGAAATGACATTTGCCCATTGTTCGGTATTATCGGCGAGGCGACACAATCCCAAGTTATTTTATAGTGATTGGTGAAAATAATGTTCGGTTGTGAAGGGCGATCTTTCACACGTGGTAGCCACCGGCCTCCTTGCTGGTGTATTGCATATAAAAACCAATCACTTCGGCCTAGCAGGGAAGCCGGCCCAGTTCATAAACTACGAGGCGTCCGTTCGGTCTCGAAATCTATTTTTAATACGATGCCTCCCTTTCCAGGCCAATATCTTGTGCCGTGCCAGTCAATATAATTCCTGAAAATAGAGCGTACAAATACGAACGCACTCAGCAGAACACATGGAAGAAAGGAAACCAGCCAGGGTGCGACACGAATAGGGGCAGGGTTGGTCCATCGGAGCAAAAGAGCACATATCACTACCGCGATGAGAAAGCCATATGACGACCACCCGCAAAGGGCGCCCACTTGGCCGACAGGGAACAGCACTCCCATTACGACGGCCACAAGGATTGCAAGAGTCAAGTTCAGGTGGAACACGAGCGTCGCCGCCCAAATCCCTGGGTTGGTGAACTTGGGGAAGAGAATCTGACGATCCAGATAGCTTAAAAATCCGTTTACAGACTGCTCTTGCACGGGGGATTTGAGCAGGTTGTGGGGATCCATCCGCACCTTTATGCCGGCACGATCTAAGGCGTTACCCAGAACCAAATCATCTACCACCGCTCTAGACCATACCTCAGCCACGTTCAATCTTTCAAAAGTGGCACGCCGAATCGCTGTTGCCCCTCCCCACGGTGTAGGTTTGATTGCCCCAAGGAGCCTGATGAATGACGCGTATATTGCTTGGCAGGCTCCGCCCAACGAGACAGGATCAGGACGGAAAGC
This sequence comes from Desulfomonilaceae bacterium, assembly GCA_052146735.1. Lineage (GTDB taxonomy): Bacteria > Desulfobacterota > Desulfomonilia > Desulfomonilales > Desulfomonilaceae > CAWBBA01. The sequence goes on from JBKQMK010000004.1 coordinate 1,143, forward strand.
CCTGAATGTGGTGACTACTTGGCAATCCCCGTTCCGCAAGGGCTTGGTAAAGCGGCGCAACCAGCCAGGGTCGGCAATGTTAGTACTATCACAAAACACCAGGATTTCCGTATCGGGCTTAAGGCTTCTCAGTCCGACCAGAAGGTTGTGATTCTTCTGAGCGCACGAAGAGGCTATGCCGCTAATCACCTTACGCGCGCGGTGATAGCGGTCAAGGAGCCTCTCCACTGCTGAGTTCGCAGAATCATCTTCACTCTCGAGAACAAAAATCAGCCCATAGTTGAGATAATCCTGTTCCAACAGAGAGCCCAATGCCAACTCTTGACCCGCGACAATTCCTTTGAGCGGAACAATCATTTCGAGAGGCGGAGCGCCAGGCCCGGTCGCGTCGTCCGGCTCATGAGAGGTCGTCCGCCGTATCTTCACCAGACCGAGCACTATCTCGACAAAAAGGGCGAGAATTGTGGTGGCAAGCCAAACTATCAGGATCAGTCCAAGCATAGTCATTGCCCTGGAGCTACCTTAGGCACGGAAACGCGAATCCACAGAGGAACTTACGCGGGCAGACGCTTCCTGCCGGGGGCAAGAGAGGGGACTCGGAAAGAAATAAATGATTCATGGAGAGCAAAAAGGCCACACGCTCGAAGAGATAACACGTCGTGGAGGCTGGGACCCGGCCGGTGGAATGTCCGGACCGAGAGTCGGCTTATTTGTGCAGAACACAAGGCATTAAGCTAAAAATCCCCCCATTCCCAGCGCTTATGCGGCGGTCAAGGGCGGCAATCATTCTGTGATGCTCACTCTAACGTTGCAAGTCAGACCATCTTTGATCTTTCCATCCGAATTTTCCAGGAGACACTCTATGTCGTAATCCGCAGGCACTTCCAGGGCCTCATTTCTGCTCATCCACGGTATCCTGCTCACCTTGCAAGGGTACTTCTTATCCGGCATCGCGTCAAAGACGATGGTGCCCCGGTCTCCAGGTTTCAACTTTACCAGGTCCAACTCGTGAACTTTGCACCGCACCACCATCGGGTTCATCGGAGCAAGGGTCATGGCGTGAAAACCCGCTTTGGTCTCCGAATCCACTCTGATCTCTGGGGATATCCAGACCACGTTCCCTTCGATAGGTGCTTTCAGAAATGCTGTCTGCACAGGCAAATTCGAGTCTGAATACGAGCGGCTGGCCTGCCATTCCAGCAAATCGAGGTCTCTTTTCTGTTTGGCTTCGTAGAAACGCAGATCTTCCTTAGTTTTGGCCAGACCCGCCTCAGCTTGCTTGATGGAATCCTCGATTTCCAGGGTCTCTTTCCTTATCTGTTGAAGTTGTCGGTCCCTAGCCTTAACAGCCTCCGTGTGAGCCATTCCTTTGGACTGGAGTTCACGCAGGTCTGAGAGTTCCTTTTCAGCTCGTTCCAAGTCCAGTCTTTTTACAGCGAGATTTACTTTTGTTAATTTATCAAGGTTAATTTGTTGGTCGTACAAGGTTTTTTTCAGAGAGAGCACCTGCTCGGGGTAAAGCACATTTTGGACGCGTATCACCGACTCGCGGTCAAGTTTGTATGTGGCCAGGGTGTCGTCCTTATTAACCGCTTGGCCTTCCTTGACAGGGATGTCAACTATCTCACCCGAGAAATTAAAAACCAGGTTTCGCTTTACAACTGCGAAGCTCTTTCCACGGAAAAGGATCTCGGCTTCGGATTTGGCATCGGCAATCTGGGGCACAATCGCGGCATTTGCCGGACCAGGGCTGGAAACGGCGCTCTTGGGCTCCTGCGTGATCGCCACCAAGACCAGCGAGGCAATGGCTACAAAAATCGCCAGAAAAACACCAAGCGCCTTTGCCCGCCGCCGGGGTTTGTCAGTATCGAATTCCGGCATTGTATTTATTTAAACCTCCTGCAATGGTGGCAAGATCAATCAGAGACGTCACCCTTCCTTCAAGGCTGCTGAGAGAATCAACATATGCCTGAACCTTTTCGAGGCGCTTCTCGACATACTGTTCGTACGTGAGTTCTCCAGCCTTATATTGGAGGAATGCTTTTTCCTCGGTCAATTCGGCAAGTGTGGCCTGTTCGCGATAAAACCCTTCTCTCTCTCCCGAGAGGTCAAGCTCTCCTCGCAAGCGTTTGAACTGGTTATACAGACTCTGCGAAAACTTGTCGCGGTCTATCTTGAGCTGCTCCGCCTTCATCTTTTGTCTCTTGATATCACGCACGTGCTTAAAACCATCCCAAACCGTGTAATCCAGCCCTAATGCCATGTTAAACCCCGAGGTTCGGTCTACCTGATTCTGCACGTCCTCGAGCACAAAGATAGGTTTGGGGATGAGTGCAAGGTAAGCGCCCGTGGTTCTGTTGGATTGAAGCTGCTCCTTTTTGGCCAAAATCTTCAGGGGCATGTTCCCCGCCTGAATTTCCGCAAATGTGACCAATTGACCGTTGAATCCGGCGAGGATCTGATTGGCAGCGTCGCGCGTGTCAAGCGGAAGATAGTAGTCGGGATGGTAGCCCATAATCATTTTGAGCTGCCCTGACTTCTCCTCCATCTCAGCTTCCAGACTCTTGAGCTTGACCCGCTCGCCTCTAAGGTTGTTCGTCCAGAGCCTGACCTCCAATGGGTCCACGGCTCCCTGTTCGTGTCGGCTTTGACCGTAGCTGACCTTATTCTGATGCAGAGCCATCAGCTGCTTATGGGCTCTAATGGTCTTTTCCAGAACATGAATACGGTAAAAAATCTTGGCCATCTGGCTAATGTTGTCCGAAATTTTATCGTAATGCGATATGGTCCCTATGTCTACCAAGATACCGCTGGACTTGATCTTCAAGAGAGCAAGATAAGGGTCCCAGTTCGTTATGAAAAACTGGACGTTCAAAGGGTTTGACAACTGATTCGAGGCCGTAGCTAAGTAATAACGCGTTACAATATTAAGAGTCGGGATAAGTTCAGAATGGGCGTCTTTAAGATCGGCCGACAGAATTTGTATCTCTAGGCGATTCTTCAGGAAGTCTTGCGAATGTACGAGCGCGTATCGAACGCAGGTGGGAAAGTCAAAGTAGCCACCGGACTCGCTCTTGACCTTTGCCTCCGAAGAGGCCGGCAAGGCTTGCGGAAACAAGAAGCCGCAGGCGGCAAGAAGGAGCAATAATCTGACGGCCGACATGAAGGTTGTCGATGGCCGCCGGAAAGGGCTCTTGCCGGAACACAGCGAATTCTTAACAGCCCGTGACTCACAAATTAACACGTATTTCCCACACCTTAAGGCCCCTTCCGAGATTTAACGGAGGGACTCGCCGCAACGTATAGCAAACAAACACCAAAATATGACCGCACTTCAGGCCAAAATGCTCGCCGCAAGTATATCCAAACATCCGGCAAAAGTCAACGATCTTCGGGCTTGCTACTGCACGTGATCAATTATGAGATGGTGGGTGACTTAAGTTGAGAATATAGATACGGAAAGTATTTCAAACGCGAAATTTGCATTTTCTGTTGAAAAAGTACTTATTGTTATTTAATCTACAAGCGGAGGCATTCAATTCGCGAATGAACAAAATTTCCGCACCAAAATTATTATGAGTCGACCCATCACTTTGAAGGGGTCCCCAGTGCTTTGCTGACATTGGAAGCCGTATCTGCAGGACTGACCTTGTACCATGCTTGTAAAATTAATCCTTTTTCATCGATCAGGAAAGAGGAGCGGATAATACCCTTGTAACTCTTATCATACATTTTCTTCGCGCCCCAGGCTCCATAAGCCTTGGCTACTGAGTGGTCCACATCGGAGAGGAGAGGAAAACCAAGTCCGTATTTTGTATCGAATCTTTTCTGTTTTTCAGGCTTGTCGGGGCTTATGCCAACCGCTGCCACACCATCGACTGCTAGGTCCGTTCCGGCATCTCTCACATTACATGCTTGTTTAGTGCATCCAGGTGTGTCGGCTTTGGGATAAAAGTATACTAACGCCTTCTTCCCTTTGAAGTCGGACAATTTGACGCTCTTCCCGTCCTGATCCGTCAATTTGAAAGGGGGCGCTTTGTCGCCGGGTCTGAGGTTAGCCATTCTTTTTCTCCTTTGCTTGATCCATTGCCCTGAGTTCTTTACGTAGGATTTTGCCTACGGCGCTCTTCGGAAGGTCATCAAGGAATTCCACGTACTTGGGAATTTTGTATTTCGTAAGAGTTTGTTTGCAGTGCTCTATGATCTCTTCGGCCGTAGCAGTTTGTCCATCCTTGAGAACTACAAAGGCCTTGATCCGTTCCCCCGAATGCTGATCCGGGACCCCAACTGCACATGCCTCTCGTATTTTCGGATGCCCAAATAGTACTTCATCCACTTCTCGGGGGTACACGTTGAATCCGCCGGAAATGATCATATCCTTTTTTCTATCCACGACCGTGAAATACCCTTCTTCGTCCACGGTCGCTATATCACCGGTAAGGAGCCATCCATCCTTCAGAGCGGCAGCGGTCTCTTCGGGCCGGTTAAGATAGCCCTTCGTCACCTGAGGCCCTTTCACACAAAGCTCTCCGGGTTCCCCGAAGGGCGTGATCTCTCGCGTGTAGTCATCGATATCCACAAGTTTTGCATCGGTATTCGGGAGCGGAAGCCCTATGCAACCCGGCTTTTCTTTTCCGCCCAACGGGATGCAGTGAGTTGCGGGGCTGGTTTCAGTGAGGCCGTAGGCTTCGGAGATCAAAATGCCGGTGAGATCCTTAAAACCCCGAATGGTCTCTAGGGGCAATGGAGCCGCTCCAGAGAAGCAACCCTTAACCGATTTTAGGCTATACTTTTTGATATCCGGACAATTTATCATCACGTTGAACAGCGTCGGTACCCCGGGAATCAACGATACTTTGAACCTGTCAATCGCTTCCAGAATGGCTTTGGCTTCGGGCTTTGCAATCAATACATTGCACCAGCCAAAAAAAATCCCGATGTTCATTACCGCGGAAAGGCCGAAAGAATGGAAAAACGGCAGGCATCCGAGTATCACTTCTTCCCCGTCGCGGAATTCCGGGGACCATGCACGCAACTGTTGACAGTTACTGGAAAAATTCCTATGGGTCATCCGCACGCCCTTTGAGACACCTGTGGTGCCGCCCGTGTAGATGAGCACCACAGTCTCTTCCATGTCGGGTTGATGATTTCCCTCAATCGGCTCATGACTTTTCAACAGATCTGTAAACTCGAACACGTCTGTTGCTCGAGGGGTCTTCAGGTGAAGGTCTTTTTTCACAAATGGGAAGAGTTGCTTCAGTGGAAAAGGTAGGTAATCCCGTATGTGACACGAGATGATCTTGGTGATACCAGTCCTTTCTCTCAGCTTAATCATCCTGGGAAGGAGGATGTCCAGGCAGATGAGCGTTTGGGATCCGGAGTCGTTGAACTGGTGTTCGAGTTCGCGGTCGGTGTACAGGGGATTGTTCGGAACCACAACCGCACCCAATCGCAACGCTCCGTAGAACCCTACAACAATCTGCACTAGGTTAGGCAACAGGAGGGCCACTCTGTCGCCTGGTTTAACTCCCAGGGCCTTCAGGGCCGAAGCAAACCTGGAGACCATTTCGTCCAATTCTTTAAAGGATAAAGTCTTTCCTTGGAAGATGAGAGCGGGCCTGTGGGGAAATCGGCTGGCTGTCCTTGTCAGGGCCTCCTGAAGGGTTATATCCTGGAGGGCAATAGTTGGGGGAACTCCCGGCGCATAGGATTTGAGCCAGATCTTTTCCATTGGTCGCACCTCCAATATATGTTTTGGGCCGATATCCTGAGCAGCCCCTCCGGCCGCTTGCTCCCGTGAAATCAGCAAACCGCATCAATTGCTTGTTAAGTGCGACGAATTGCAGTCAAAGAAAGTTAACTTCGTGTTCAGCACATAGCCAAGTCGTGCAAAGGTGTATACGAGTACCCCAGAGCTTCGGCCACGTTGGCATAGGTCACGGCGCCCTTGTAAAGATTGACTCCCTTCGCGAGAACGTGATCTTCCGTAATGGCTTTTTCGATCCCTTGATCCGCGAGTTTCAATGCATAGGGCAAAGTAATGTTGGTAAGGGCAAAGGTAGAAGTGCGCGACACCACGCCGGGCATATTTGGAACACCATAGTGCAGCACCTCATCCACCACAAATGTGGGATGTTGATGAGTTGTCGGTCTCGATGTCTCGCAGGATCCCCCCTGATCGATTGAGACGTCCACAATTACGCTGCCGGCTTTCATGGCGCTGACCATCTCTCGAGTAATGAGTCGGGGCGCCCTGGCTCCTGGAATGAGAACCGATCCGATCACCAGGTGGGACTTGGTCACAGCCTGCAGGATGTTCTCATAATTTGAAATGAGGAGGGTGACTTGATTTCCATAGATGTCATCCAAGTGCATCAGGCGTCGCTGGTCCACATCCAAAACATACACATCCGCGCCAAAACCCACTGCGATTTTTGTTGCAGCCCGGCCTACAGTGCCTCCTCCGATTATGGTCACGCGGCCGCGACCTACGCCAGGCACACCGCCCAGTAGCACGCCCCTGCCACCCTGGGTTTTTTCCAGGAAATGCGCCCCGATCTGGACCGCCATGCGACCGGCAACTTCGCTCATGGGGACTAACAGGGGCAAAGTGCCGTCATCCAACTGGATCGTCTCGTACGCGACGGCAATAACTTTTCGGTCGAGAAGGGCAGCGGTAAGCTCGGGAGCGGGGGCCAGATGAAGATACGCGTACAGAATCTGACCTTCGTGAAGCAGGTCGTACTCGTCTTTCAACGGCTCCTTCACTTTCATGATCATGTCGGCCCGGCTAAACAACTCGACCCGGTCGGGCAGGATCTGTGCGCCCGCGGCCAGGTACTCCTGATCCGAGATCCGGCAACCGTCTCCGGCCCCCTGTTCGATAAGTACACTGTGGCCGTGTTCAGTAAGCGCACGCACGCCATAAGGGATGACACCCACTCGATATTCATCTTCTTTGATTTCTTTTGGAATTCCGATAATCATAACAGTCCCCGGTTACACTCAATTTTGGCACTTTTGCTGTCGGTTGGTCTGTGGCTTGGCCCGACTGGGCCGCGCCGGAGAATTGTTGCCGTAAAGTAACAGCATCGTGAGAATTAGTCAAAAAAGATAA
>JBKQMK010000005.1:0-3486 GCA_052146735.1 Desulfomonilaceae bacterium
TTCAGAGCCTGTCAGAAGCCGATTTACGAACAGGGTTCGAGGCATAGTTTTGGACGCACTTCTCCTTGGCCCACGAAGCAATTCCCTATCTCAGTCTTGAGGGATCTATCACGTTCGTTTCAGCCATCTCTGCCAGGGCCGCAAACCCGGGTACGGCAGGTCTTGCCGCGATCAATGCGGCTATCGAAGGGCTTGTGAAGCCTCTTGCAGTTGAACTCCGGCCCCGGAGGTCCAGCCTACGAGGGACAAAAGGCCCGTCCTCAAACAACCTGACCCGGTATGTCCTCATTGCGGTTACAAGTTTGCCGAGATGCCCGCCAGCAAAAGAAAATGTCCTGAGTGCAAAAAAGAGATGATTGTACGAAGCCACAACAAGATCAAGACCTTGATGACGCCCGAAGATGCTCGGCAGTTCGACGCCGCGAAAAGGGAAACGGCTCGAAAGAGAAAACTGGCGGGGTATCTCCACATGGCGAATCTTGAGTTCAAATCCCTGGACGACATCAAGGAACGCCTTGAAAAGAGGACCGGAAGCAAATGGAGATACGATGACGTTGTATGGAAGGTGCTGAACGAAGCAGTCATTGAAGGGCTGGCAACGAAGAATTATGGAGGCTTACAGCACGTTTATTTTGCAATGACCCATTTTCTACTAGACGAAGGGAAGGACTTCTTTGATACGTTGCAGGAAATGCACCGGATGCAGTTAATGGAATATCTCCAAGAAAACGCCGATTATTCCGTGGAGGTTTCCACGTCTTGTGAATGCCCGCTGTGCGGTAAGGTCAAGGGCAAGGTATTCAAGGTCAGAGAAGCCTTAGAGAAGATGCCCTTTCCTGTCAAGGATTGTACGAACCGTTTTCCGCTCTACGGCAGGTATCTGGTTCATTTTGAACGATAAAATACTTAGTCACCTCTTCCCCCCAGCGACACGTGCCATCAGTCTGTAGAGTCGAGAGCAGTTACCGAAAATGTCCGTTGGAGCAAACCCGGTAAAAAAAAGGGGGGAAATCGGACCCCTTGTCATCGGGAAGCCGAAACATCCGCAAAATTTGCGCAAGAGACCCCATGTCGTGCCCTGGCGATTCGACCATTAACGCTCCAGGACGCGGAAATTCCAGCGAACATCATATCCATTTCCAGAGAAGAGGAAGAATCGGTTATGAGATTGAGAAGATGACTTGACATTTGAGCGTCGTTGGCACCATGATGAAATTACAGGTGCTTTTCAAGCTTAATAGGGAAGCCGGTTGAAATCCGGCGCGGTCCCGCCGCTGTAACCGAGGACGAAAGCCCGTGAATGCCACTGCTTGGCGTATCCAAGTGGGAAGGTTCGGGCAAGTAGGGTGATCCGGGAGTCAGAAGACCTGCCTGTGACGATAGTGCTGCGACCGACAGCCGACAACTTGGGAAAAAGGAAACTGGGTGCATTCCCGAGTCCATTGATGGGCTCGGGTTTTTGTTTTTTGCGGCACGGTTTCAGCACGTTCGATGTTCTGGCGAGGGTATCCGGATGGAAAGGCTCCACAGCATCCTGCACACGCACAGTAGATCACCGTGCGCAATCAGTCCGCCGTTAGTGCCTCCCCAGCAGAGGTTTTGCCGACCGGTTGCAGGTTGGTTAGGACTGCAACGCAGGTCTCCTTTATACCTGGAAGAAGATCTTCTTGCCGAAGATTCATCGCCTGTCTTTGACGCGTGCTATTTAGACGCAACGGCTTTCCATACAGATGTCGAATCTGACCTTGACTGGGAAGTGGAGCCCAGTGGTTCCGCTTTCGGCGATGTGGAACCAGCTCTTACATTTTGGGACCCCGTAATCGACGATTCCAATTTGATTGTCCAGCCCGAGGTAGAGCATGGATGTCCATTGGACCAGACCCTGGTCTTAGAAAATGATGAATTCGTCGCCGTTTTTTCCGCCGGTTTGTCTCAGCATCGGCTCGTTACGGAGGGGTTCAGGTTTTTGGCCTTGGGTTCCGTACTACATTTGGCTGCACTCTCTTTGTTCATTGCGGCTCCTACCCCTTCGCTTCCTGGGTTTGGGGGGATTTCAGAGAAACCAATTTCGGTAAAACTGAAGGAAGCATGTGAAATTAGCACCCCCGATGCCCCCTCGCCCGCCTCAGTCGATTCACCTGCCTCTATGGGCGCTCTGGCGAGAAGAAACCCGAATTCCGAAGACCCGAAAACTCAGAAAGAGATTAAGAAGGAACTGCTAAGTGAAGTGGAGCCGGAAAAGGTGCATGAGCAAACCAAGACTAATTCCCGGCTTATGGAGTCTCAGCCTGCGAAGGAACTCACCTCTGCTCATCAAAGGGTACCCCCGGAGCGCTCTCTGAAAGACGATCATCCCAATGACTCAAGAAGCTCGCAGGATTCGATAGCTTCTATGCCGTCTGTAGCGAGTCCGGAGAGAAAAGAAGAACTCAAGGCTGGGGATGAGGCCCAGAGCTATAAGGACCGGATACTCTCTGCCATCCATGAGGCAGCCTACTACCCGAGGGCCGCTCTCAGAAATATGGCATACGGGAAAACAGTGGTCTGCTTCACAGTCAACAAAGATGGTTCCCTTGCGAACGTTGCCATTGTCGCACACGCGGACTCGGGACTTCTGGACGAAGCCGCCCTGAAAATCGTGGAGAAAGCCTCTTCGCATTTTCCACCTGTACCAGCCTCTTTGATGAAAGAGCAGGTGAGCTATGTAGTTCCCATTGTCTTCAAGAAAGGACTCTAGGATCTCCTTTTCATCCAGCCAGATCGAGAGATGGACAGGCCAAGTCAATGGAGAATGTCTGTTCGGAAACGGCCAGAACTCGATTTGCACGCATGTGCCTCGTACCGAATTATGTGGGAGGAATTATATGTCTTCGATTCGGTCTCGTTCGCTCAAAGTCTTTCTTGTCCTGTTGGCGGGGCTCTTTATTTCAAAGAGCGTCTGTGCTTCCGGCTCTCTGTTTCCGGTCACAGTTACGGACACTAGTGGCAAAACCGTACAGATCAAAGAAGCTCCACGCCGCGTGGTTTCACTGGTTCCCGGAGCCACGGAGACCATCTTTGCCCTCGGTGCAGGCGACCTGATCGTTGGGCTTACGTACCACGACACCTATCCGCGGGAAACAAATACCAAGACCATTGTAGGCGGCTTCTTCGATCCGTCCCCGGATCTTATCGAGAAACTCAAACCCGACGTGATTCTGCTATCCTCATTGCATACAAAGATTCGCGAAAGGTTTGTGGATACAGAAATTCCGTTGATCTGTGTCGATGCCTATACCGTGGCAGATGGTTTCAAGATGATAGAACTTGTGGGGAAAATCACCGACAAGAACGAGGAAGCATCCGCAAAAATCGGCCACATACGAAAACAGCTTGATCTCGTCGCGCACAAGGTCGCCAAGATTCCGGAAGCTAAACGTAAACGGGTCATGCGTCTCATGGGATCGGACGTGATTATGACACCGGGAGACGGCTCGTTTCAAAATG
>JBKQMK010000006.1:0-3125 GCA_052146735.1 Desulfomonilaceae bacterium
GCGCCGGTATACTCCATGCCATAGCCAGCGAACCGCAAGGCTCGGGCAATGCTGCGTGTCTCAGCCAACTCGACAAGGCTCTCTGCCAGTCGTTCATCTCGCTGGTTATTGGCTGTGCCGTAGCCAATGAACTGCCCTTTCCCCGTGACAGCGCAACACTTGAAAACGGCATATTGCCCGTCCCAGCTCACCATCTCGGTTTGGAGGTTTAGGTTTTGGTTTTCCTCATGAGCCAGACGCAACCTGCCAGCTACGATTGGGAAGATTCTTGTTTGCCACTCGTTGCCGACCTTTACGCGGCGACTGACCAGCTCATCTTCTCGAAAGCCATTTGTGCCCATATTGGTGCTCCTTTCATGATGTATTCTGCTTTTCTTTAGATATAGAGCGCTTCCGCCTGCGAGGTGTTCTTACCAGCTGCCAAGCATGACTCGAACGGCCAGCTCCACGTAGATCATCAGCAGGACGACCACAGTAACCACGATGCAGTCCATCAAAATTCCCATTGCTCTTGCTCCTCTTCATTGCGGCGGTAGTGTTCACCCGACGACCCCCTTGCGGGGGCCGCTGGGTGGTTCACTTGCACGCCTTTTTTGATTTCTTCATTGTTTCAATAAATATTTCAGCCGCAGCCACAAGCACGGCAAACAAGAACGTGACAACTGTTCGGTTCATAGTTAGTCCCTCCTTTCCTGCATTTAGGCGTAATTCTTTTGATCAGGTCAATCCCCTCAAGGATTTACCCTCAGACCCTCAAATATAGAGAAGAGGGGAAGATGCAGCCGGGAGCGGGTGAGTACGGTGACGATCGTATTGAAATACCCCCCCCCCCTTTCCTGGATAAGACCGGAAAAGCCGTCAGAATCGCGTACACTAAGCCTGAGAGGGTGTTGTGGGGAACGAGGAATATTCTTCATTTGAAGTGACTGAGAGTCGGACCGGAACGTAGAGAGATCGGAGCGAGCCACGCACCAATTCGGTGAGAAAATCGGGGCTAGTATCAGAGAATCGCTTTCAGTCCATGGAAGATGAACGGGGTGTTCAGAAGGATGGCTCGACGACAACTGTGTAAGTTACCCGCCCGCAGCACCGCATGGGGTAGAGTGGACTCAGTTGCCTTTTGGCTGGAAATAATGCTCTGCCTGCTTCGTTGGTTTCTTAGCCGGTTCGTCAGTCCGAATCCAAAACGTTGCGAACTACCTGGAGCATCTGCTTCATCTTATAGGGCTTCCCAATGAATCCCACGGCACCGCCTTCCGTAGTTGCCCTCGGCAGACTCTCAGCGGGATATCCGCTAGAGATAATGACTTTAACCCCAGGATCGATTTTCAAGAGCTCCTCAAGACACTGCTTGCCCCCCATCTCCGGCATTATGAGATCCAGCATGACCAAAGATATTTCGTCTTGAGTTTTAGCGTACATGTCCAGAGCTTCTAGGCCCGTGCTGGCAGTAAGTACCTTGTAGCCGGCTTCTGTTAGAATCTCTTTTCCCAAATCTCTTATGGCTTTCTCATCGTCAACCAACAAAATGGTCTCGGTCCCGAATGACGGCATTATCAGCGTCGCCTCGGGATCCCAGGCAATTTTCGTTTCTGTGGCATGAAAATAGATCTTGAAAACAGTCCCGGCACCCGGTTTGCTATGACAAGAAATGTGACCGTCGTGGCTTTTCACTATGCCGAAGACCATAGACAGCCCCAGACCCGTGCCTTCTCCTCGGTCCTTAGTCGTGAAGAACGGTTCAAAGACATGGTCGATGATCTCTTTCTCCATACCGTGCCCGGTATCGGATACGGTCAGCAGCACGTACTCGCCCGGTTTGGTTTCCAGGTGCGTCGTACAATATTCTTCGTCCAGCCTCACGTTTTGCGTTTCAAAAGTCAATTTGCCGCCTTCGGGCATTGCATGTGCTGCGTTCACCGCCAAGTTGAGAAGAATTTGCTCAATCTGGGTGGGATCTGCATTAATTGAGCGCAGGTCATCTGCCAAGTGCAGCTCAATTTCTATCATTTTCGGAATTGTTCGAGCCAATAGGTGATCGGCTTGGGTCAGTTCGTGATTCAAGTCAATGGGTCTGGGTTTAGTCTCAACTTTCTTACTGAATGTGAGTATTCCATTAACTAGATCGCGTCCCCTCATCGCTGCGTCATGTATTGACCGAGCCCGTTGGTAGTCCTTCTCATGCTTTTCCTTGCCTGTTACAATCAAATCCGCGTAACCGAGCACAATCTGGAGGAGATTATTAAAGTCGTGCGCAAGGCCACCCGCCAGGGTACCTATCGCCTCCATCTTTGCGGCTTGATAGAGCTGCTCCTGAAGCTTGTTCCGCTCAGTCACATCACGCATTATGCCCCGGAATCCGCGCGGTTGGCCATCTGTGTCCTTGATCAGAGATATAGATACAGAAACATCTCTTCTGGATCCGTCTTTCCTGAGGTTTTGGTAGTTGAATCCTGGGTTGGGCTTACCGGTTCTGTAGACTTGATTATATGCCTTAAAAATACTTTTGGCGTTGTCTTCGTCCATTAGCTTTCTGAAATTGACACCCAACAATTCTTCTCTGGGGTAGCCGAATATTTCGCACATGGAATCATTGACGAGGGTGAGATTGCCAGCGAGATCGACCTCATGGTAGCCATCTGCAATGGTCTCCAAAATTGTTCGATATTTCTTTTCCGAATCTCGAAGGGCTTCCTCAGCAGCCTTACGCTCGCTGATGTCAAATATATTAGCAAGGATTGCCGGGCTTCCGTTGTGCTCTATCACCGTGGCCCACACTTCCATCCATCTGACGCTGCCATCCTTGTTCAAGGATCTCAATTGATATTGGCTGGGAACTCTCTTCCCCGCAAGTCTGTCGAGACATCTTTGCCAAACCATTTCGCGATCCTGCTGAGCTACAACTTCCAGCAAGGGTTTGCCGATCAGTTCTGCGGCCGAGTAACCAAGGCCTTTGGCGTACCGCTCGTTCACATACACGTGCAGCCCGTCTTGGTGCACGCAGATGCCCGTGAGTGAATTCTCAGCCAGAGCTCGGTACCGTTCTTCACTTCGCTTCAGAGCTTGTTCCATGCGAACGCGTTCGGTGATGTCCGTCAGGAAAATCAGCGCCGCCGGTCTACCGT
>JBKQMK010000007.1:0-4691 GCA_052146735.1 Desulfomonilaceae bacterium
GGAACAAGCGCTGGAACAGTTGGGACGGAAAATAGCCGGCGTGGATCTGAGTGCTGCCGCTGAGAGATTGCAGGCTTCTTTTTCGGGAGAAAGACTGACGATCAAGTGCCTTGGCAAGGACTTCCAAGTTGATTCCCAGGGGAAAGTCACCTCTGAGTGCCACGTGCATGGATGGGTCACAATACCTCTTCTCAACTATGTGACATCTTGCTCGGGCAAGCCTGTGTCAGGAAACTGGGTTCCAATGCGTGAACTCAAGAATGGAGCCACTTGGGCTCGCCTTTTCGGACAGCGGTGTGAAAAGCCGTTGAAACAGGTGGCTGACACTCACACAGATCTGTTTGAGCACATGATCCACATATTTAATGCGAAACCTGCGCCCAATGCCTTTGATTCAGATATTGCAGTGATTCTGCATCCTCTGCCCAAAATACCGATGCTCATTTGTTATTGGAAGCCGGCCGACGGCATGGATTCATCGCTGAATGTATTCTTCGACGACACAGCGGAAGAAAACCTGATTATTGATTCACTCTATTCACTTGCCATCGGGCTTGTGATGATGTTCGAGAAAATCGCTGTCACGCACGGCAAATGAGTCGTGGCACCACATCTATCTGTGAGTTCCGGAATTCGTCTCGGTGTCGAGCCGACTGCTTCGGTCTTCTTTCAGCATGTTTTTCAAACAGTACCGTCCACAGAAACTGGCCCTTATATCACAGGGCAAGTTAATCGTGGGACACCTCGTCAAGCGCTTGGAGCAAGGTCTCAACTTCTTCTTCTGAGTTGTAGTGGCAGAGTCCCACCCTTACCAGTCCACCGTGCTGGTGCAGCCCAAGACGCTCGATGGCATTCACTGCATAGAAATGCCCATCCCAGACGAAAATCCCCTTTTCACCGAGCTTAGATGCCACGGCTCTCGCAGTCTGCCCCTGCACAGTAAATCCGACAGTTGGCACTCGTTGGTCCAGCCGTGGAGAGTCGACCACGCCGTAAATTCGGGTTCGTGAATTAGCCTTCAGGCCCGCCAAGAGTTTTCCGCACAATTGCCTTTCATAGGAGCGTATCGCGTGCATGCCGAGCTTCAGGTTTTTTCGACGGCCCTGAAAACCGAGATATTCCGACTCGTAGTCAGATCCGAACCGAGTTCCAACCGACGCCAGGTAATTTACTGCCGCACCAGCTCCCACAATCCCTTCAAAATTGTTTGTGCCCGTCTCAAACTTTTCTGGCGGAACCGGGCTCGCCGGCGCCACTTTGAGCGCCGGCAATGCTTCAAGCAAGTCGTGTCGAGCATAGAGCACCCCCAGGTGCGGTCCGAAAAACTTATAAGGCGAACAAACGAGAAAATCGCACCCCAGATGATCCACATCGATCGGGCCGTGAGGCGCATAGTGAACCGCATCGATGAACACCAAAGCACCCGCCTCGTGCGCCCTGTCGGTTATGCGCTTGACATCGTTAATCGTTCCTACCGCATTGGAAGCGTATCCCACGGCCACCAATTTGATGCGGTCATTGAGAAACCGGTCCAGATCCTCCAAATTCAGGGTGCAATCAACAGGATCAAAGTCCACGTGATGGATTCTTACGCCTCTACTTTGGAGCGCCATCCAGGGCGATATGTTCGCGTCATGGTCGAGGCGGGTTACGATAACCTCGTCCCCTGGTCCCAAGGTTGCGCCGATAGCCTGGCTAACGCGGAAGGTCAGAGTGGTCATGTTCGGTCCGAAAACAATTTCTTCAGGTCTGGATGCGTTGAGAAAGTCGCCTAGGGCCCTACGGGCTTCATGGGTGGCCTCATCCGTACGTCGACTGAATGCAAATGCTCCGTGAGCATTGCTGTTAGATGAGGTAAGGTAAGTTTTCATGGCCTCGACCACGGATTCATGGACTTGGGTTCCGCCAGGGCCATCGAAAAAGACTATGGGACGCCCGTGAAGAGTGCTTTTCAGGGCAGGAAACTCACCGCGCAGAGATGCCACGGCTGCTTTGCTGAGGGACATCGGTAGGGCTCCTCACTTTTCTTGCTCAAAAAAGCCTGGCGGGAAGAGTTCGCGAGAAGACTCATGCGTGGGGCTTACGCAAAGTCGCGCCAATTTTAGAAGCTGGAGCTAAAGACAAGATTGCTTTTCTTCCCATTTCTAACGCAGTGAGATTGAGTTCCGCCGCGGGAGCCGGGAAAGTTGACCTGATTTCTTCTTCGACTTCTGCGCTGGACAGGGGCACCTTCCCGATTCCGAGCAAGCCCCCGAGCAAAATAATGTTAGCTATGATCGGGGCCCCTAGATCCAGAGCCATTTGGGTCACATTCACCAGCCAAGCCGCTTGAGATAGGCGCTCGACAGTCTTCTTAAGCATTACCATGTCGGGATATTCCCTTCTGCGCGACAGGACGGCCACCGGGTACACGGGTTGGGTGTTCGTGACCGTCATTACGTTTTCATTACCGTAAGCAGCAAGTATCCTCAACGTTTCCAAGGGCTCCAAGCTTGCGATGATATGTGCTTTGCCTCTGGGAATGAGCGGACCATAGTAGCGCTTCTTAGAAATTCGCATGCTACTATGTACCGCGCCTCCGCGCTGCGCCGCACCAAAGGTCTCACCGATGGTGACGTAATAGCCTTTGCGCGAAAGTATCCTTCCGATCATTCTGGATATCAGGATATTCCCTTGTCCACCCACTCCACATACAATTAGATTCAGCGGGTCGGCATAGATGGTCATGATTCAGGAACCTCCTGTGTGATAGCTTTCGACGGACAAATACTTATGCAGACTCCACAGCCCGGACATGCGTCCTCTCTGATTGAAGCCTTGCCCGTACCAGCATCCTGTATAAACGCAGGACACCGAAACGAGCTGTAGCAAATGGCACACTTTTCGCCTTTACACTTCTGGGCATCCACTTTTACTAGAAGCGGCTTCTTTTTCTCTCTCTTCATTCGGAGAAGTTCACAGACCCTGCGGAGTATAAGGATGCGGACACCTGCGTTCACTTTCAAGAGTTCGCGGATTTTCGCCGTAGTACCCTTGATATCGAACGCATCCGATACCGTAACGCTTGCGCCGAGCGCCCGGCATAAGGTTTCGATGTCTATACGATTGGCCGGTTCACCCATAGCGTTGTACCCAACACCAGGATGAGCCTGAAACCCGGTCATGGCTGTGGCCTGATTGTCCAAGATAACAAAAACCATATTGGATTTGTTGTAGATTGCGTTGATCAGTCCCGGGAGTGCCGCGTGGAAAAACGTCGAGTCCCCGCAAATGGATATGACGGGCTGATCGTATCCGAACTTGCTCAGTTGCCCTAATCCTGCCGCCAATCCAACTCCGGAGCCCATAGCATGTAGCAGATTCATCTGGCACTTGCCCTCCGGGAAAACGTCCAATGTGTAGCACCCAATATCACCGGTTACGTACACGTCGCGCTTGTCGCCTTTCAATGCTTTACCGAGGGCCCAGAAACTACCGCGGTGGGGACACCCCGGGCACCAACTCAGGCCACGGCTGACCAATAGATCATCTACGGCAGACTGGGCCGCTTGGCTGTATTCTGAGGTCCTAGCTTGGTAGTCCATTTTCAATATGGCGCATAGGGCCTGCACAATCCTATCAGGATCAATTTCCCCGTGACTGGGAATATGGGCTGAAAGCTTGCCGTACACTGTCTGGTTCTCTGTCTTTACCTCGTAAAGGGCTTCCTTGATGTGAAATTCCAGGAACGGGTCTACCTCCTCCACAACCAGAATCTCCCCAATATTTTTCAAGTGCTGTTGAACAAATGACTTTGGGAAGGGCCACAAAGTGCCGAGCTTCAAAATGCCTATCGATTTTTCTAGTCCCAGCAGTTCAATCGCCTCGGTTGCGCTCGTCACACCACTCCCGCTGCAGACAATTACCAACTTCGACCTCTTGGGGCCTAAATACTCGTTAAACGGCGAAGCATCGAATTCTTTTTCAATCTGTTGGAGTTTTTCCAAGACTGCATCATGCTTGGGCTTTGCAAGGTAGGGCGTCAGGCACGAAGAGGGATCCGTGTAAGCCTTGCGAAGGCTCGGCGGAACCACACCCATTTTCACCACGCTGCTGGCATGAGATAGCCGCGTGTAACTCCTTAACATGACGTAGCATTGGCGTTTCTCTGACAGCTCATACGCGGCCTGAATCATCTGATGAGCCTCTTGCACGGTGCTCGGTTCCATGAGAGGCGCAGAAGCAAACTTGGCCAGCCATCGAGAGTCGGTCTCGTCACCACTCGAATGCGCGTCGGGGTCGTCGCAGACGACCGCGACCATAGCGCCGTGTCGGTCTCCCAGTCCGGTAAGGCTCAAGTGTGTCAGAAAGTCCAGAGCCACGCTCAGGCCGGCGTTCTTCATCGCAACCAGGGTTCTCAAACCGGCAATGGCGGCCGCTGCTGCTCCCTCCACTGCAACTTTCTCGTTGGTGGACCATTCGACGTACAGGTTCAACTCTTTCGCCGACTTGGCGAGAGTCTCTATTATTTCTGAAGAGGGCGTGCCCGGATAGCCGGCCGCAAAGCTGATTCCCGCCTCAAGAGCGCCCCTAGCCAGGGCTTCGTTGCCCAACAAGAATTTCTCAAGATTATTGTGCTGTTTCATTTTTGTTACAACGGTCATGCTAACCTCCGACGATTCTCCACTAGACCCCCTTGCCGGCTCACCTTG
>JBKQMK010000008.1:0-5849 GCA_052146735.1 Desulfomonilaceae bacterium
GTCTTCTTTTTGGTCATAGGAATATTCGCCTTTTGGGTGATATTGAAATTTTTGGGGAACACGAGACAACTGAGAGGGGAGGTCTGACAAGATGCTGATAAAAAATAAAAAGGAGTTCGCAAAGGGAACCCTCCTGGCCATCAGTTTTCTGATAGTACTCGTCGCCATGTTCCTGCCCCTTTTCGAGGGCCATAACACCTTCGTAGCGGCAGATAAGCTGTTCAATTCGATTGCCAAAGATTCGACCTATTACATCCCTGATCTGATCAAGAAGAGCGCTGCGTTCAACGGCCAGCCTTTCGATGTCACTATCAAACTCAAGAATCAGGAAGCAGCGGACAAAGCCAAAAAGGTATTCACAACAGCAGGTTGCGAAGTGAGCGGAGATGCCGGCCAATTCAAAATTAAAGGCGATCTGGGAAAGGTAATGGGCGCGGCTCTTAAAGATTCCGACGACATGTTTTACAACCGGGACTCGGACGTGAAGGTGAGGTGCGGCATAGAAGGTAAAGAGGCACTCTATGCATGGTGGAGCTCTTTCAAGCCCATGGATCTGGAGTTGAAGAAGTTGGGAAGGCCGGAGAACTTCAAGCAGGCCGCATTTTTGAGTGACGTTGTGAAAAAGGGGCTAGAGGTCGGGTATAATTTTTTCCAGATATCGCCTCAAAGCGCGCGTTCTAAGGGAGGCATATTGACGTTCTCGCTCGTCTTTTATGTCATATATACTCTCTGGTGGGGAATCGCGATATTGTTTCTCTTTGAAGGCATAGGCCTTGAGATGAAAGCCGGGGCCAAGAAAGAGGTTTAGAACTGGGACTATGAGGAGTGTGAGCGTACTGGTACGTTGAAAATAGCCCTAAAGTGAAACGACGAATCGCGTAGTAGGGGCACGCCATGCCGTGCCCCTACTATTGGCCTATTGCTTGTCTCAATTTCGATGCGTCCCCGTATAAAATGGCCCGACACAAGCAGCCGAGCCCGTTGGTGCAAGGATTTGGATGACAGAGGTTTCTGACGTACGGGATAGTCATGACCAAGTTGACTCAATTCTTGCGGACTATATTTGGAAGAAGGCGTGCAGGCCGGGACACTTACCCGAATGTCCAGGAGCTGCGCGCTGCTTTCACCGGCCGCTATCACAACTTCAAACTTTTACTCACCGCCAATAACAAAGCCCTTGAAATCATGAGCGAACTCGAGAAGGCATTGGAGGGCAATCAGCCTTTCGGGATGTCTTTCGTCAGGTCCAGCTCTACAGCCGTTTCCGTCAACGTGTTCCGAATCATCAAGCACCTGGACGCACTTGCCCCGGGCAAATACACCGATCTGTACGAGCGCTTCAGGCTCATCCAGGATGCGATCAACAAGACATTGGCACAAAAAAAAATCCCCAAAGGGGACCGCCTGGTCATTCCGCTTGAGGCCATCGACAGGAACATGGCCGACCAGGTGGGGAACAAAATGGCGAACGTGGCCGAAATAAGAAACCAAATCCACTTGCCCGTCCCGGACGGGTTTGTGATTTCTGCTTTTGCCTTTCAAAGGTTTGTCGAACACAACGACCTTCAAGCCGAAATTGATCGCCGCATCCAGGCATCAAACGCGGACAAGATAGATGACCTGTACAGGCTGAGTGCGGATATTCAGCAGCTTATCATTCGATCTTCGGTCCCCGAAGACGTAGAGCAGGCCATCAAGGAGGCCTATGGAGAATTGGAGCGCGAGTGCGGGCAGAATGTGAAGGTTTCATTGAGGAGCAGTGCCCTTGGCGAAGATACGGCGGGGACATCGTTTGCCGGGCAATTCCGAACCGAATTAAATATAAGTGCTGAAAACCTTGGCCATGCTTACAAAGAAGTAGTCGCGAGCAAGTATGGACTGCCGGCGATAACGTATCGGTTGAGCAGAGGGATCCCTGACGAGGATGTAGCCATGTGCGTAGGCTGCATGACGATGTTAAATGCGATGGCAGGGGGTGTCATGTACTCCCGAAACCCCCTGAACATAAGGGATCACTCGGTCACTATCAACTCGGTATGGGGGCTGGCCAAGGCAGTTGTGGACGGCAGCGTGGCCCCGGATGTCTTTGTCGTGTCCACGGACGGTTCAGCCGCTATTGTGCAAAAAGATGTCAACATCAAAGAACGGGAATTTGTCTGTTATCCTGATGAAGGCGTATGCCGTATGGAGTTGACCGGAGAAAAGAGCGCGGCTCAGTCCATAAATGACCAGCAGATTCTGGAACTAGCCTCAATGGCTGTCAGGCTGGATGAACATTACGGGGCGCCTCAGGATATCGAATGGGCCGTAACGCCTGAGGGCGCGATATACATTCTGCAGTGTCGGCCGCTCCAGCAAATGGATAGCAAAAGGCGTGTCCGCCCTGCGTCCGACCAAGATAGGGAAGCCGGTCCTGTGATAGCGCGCGGCGGCGTAACAGCCGCACCAGGCATAGCCTCCGGACAGGTCTTCGTTGTCAAGAATGCCATTGACAAGCTGAGGTTCCCTGATGGGGCGGTGCTGGTCACCTCCCAATCACTCCCGCGATGGGCTCCCCTCTTGAGTCGGGCCGTAGCAGTGGTCACTGAACTCGGGGGCGTTGCCGGACATCTGGCAAACGTAGCGAGAGAATTCGGCGTACCCGCGCTGTTTGGAGTTCCCGCAGCCACAAAGAATTTGAAGAACTGCGATCTGGTGACGGTGGACGCGGACGGGCTGACAATTTACGAGGGCCGCGTGGAATCTCTGTTGGTTATGCAGGAGAAGAAAAAGAACTTGATGGCAGGCAGCCCCGTCTATGAAATCCTTCAGCGTGTGACTTCACACATCGTGGCGTTGAACCTCTTGGATCCGGATTCGCACGAGTTTCATCCCAAGAAGTGCCTTACTCTCCACGACATCACTCGTTTTTGCCATGAGAAGTCAGTTCACGAAATGTTCAATTTCGGCAAGGAACACCATTTTTCCGAGCGTTCCAGTAAACAGTTGGTCTGCCATGTGCCCATGCAGTGGTGGATAATCAATTTGGATGACGGCTTCAAGGAAGATGTGGAAGGGAAATACGTTAACTTGGACAATATAGTCTCGATTCCTATGTTGGCCCTGTGGGAAGGCGTAGTCGCGGTTCCGTGGGAGGGCCCACCGCCGGTAGATACGAAGGGCTTCATGTCGGTCCTGATGCAGGCAACTGCAAACCCTGCCCTGGATCCGACCATGAAATCGCCTTACGCGGCTCGAAACTATTTCATGATTTCCAAGAATTTTTGTAGCCTCACCTCCAGGTTCGGCTTCCATTTTTCCACTGTAGAAGCGCTTGTGAGCGACAGACCTCTTGAGAATTACGCGAGTTTTAGCTTCAAGGGTGGCGCCGCGGATCACGCGCGCAGAGTAAGACGAGCAATCTTCATAGGGCGGATAGTGGAAGAATTCGGCTTCAGAGTGGAGGTCAAGCAAGATAGCCTCTTTGCGAGGCTCGAAGGAGAAAGTGAAGAGGTCATGAAGGAACGACTCCGGATTCTTGGCTACTTGATCATTCATACGCGCCAATTGGATATGGTCATGTCCAACGAAGCTTCCATTCACAAGTATAAAACCAAAATTCTGAACGATATTCATTCAGTGGTGAACAATACCCCGTCCGCTCAATCCCAATGACATGGAGGCAGGCTGTCTGGGGACTGAGATGTCGAACGAAGGCATGAGCGGCCCTCACAGAGCCTTAATCGAAATCTCACAGATCCTGTGGATAACTTGCTGGTAACCCGGTGGATAACTCACCGATGGCTTGGATAACACTGCCTCGGAAGCAAACTGCGTTAAGTCGGGACACTGGAAAATAGTTAATTATTTCATAGACAAGCATCAAAGTTCCCAAATCTCTTAGGTTTGTCACAAAGTTGTTACTGGAGCCGAATCAGTTATAAACACCTGTTGATAGATGATTATTTGGACACATGGGAATATGGTACTTTTACGGTAGAATTACTACCCAATATATACCCATGTATTGCCTCAAGAAGACGTGGCCACGCCTACGGGGTGGTTGATTTATGTGCGAGCAGTTCGCCGGCCCGGGGAAACGGTCTCAAAACTGGTAATTCGTGGCGGCGATGACGGAGATTTCGCAGGGACGGTTCAGGAATCGCCCGAAATCAGGGCACTTCTCGAAGCACCCGTACGGCAAGAATTTCTCCTAAGATCATTCTGAGACAGCTTCCGGAAGCCGACGGCTACGAATTTCAAAAGATCCCACTCACGATCGGCCGTGTTTTTTTTTGGCAATCCCTGCAACCACGTCGATATACAGAAAGACTTGCCCCTGCAATTCTGATACGATCCAACCACCAATCTGAAACGAGGAGGTGTCACGGTGCTTGCAAGGGTACATTCAGGGTCCCCGGTAGGAATCGACGCCTATCCTGTTGAAGTGGAGGTAGACGTTTACCAGGGCCTCCCATCGGTTGCCGTGGTGGGTTTGCCTGACAATGCAGTCAAAGAGAGCGCTGCACGTGTCAAGTCTGCCATTGTCAACAGCGGGTACCCCTTCCCTGCCCGTCGAATCACAGTCAACCTCGCGCCCGCGGACCTGAGGAAAGAGGGTTCCGGCTTCGACCTCCCCATAGCGCTCGGGATACTCGCGGCACTGAATCTGCTCCCCTCGGAGAAGCTCAAAGATTACATCGTGGTTGGTGAGCTAGCGCTTGACGGCCGCATAAAATCCGTACGCGGCGCTCTGTCTCTTGGGCTTGCTGCCAGAGACCTCGGATTCAAGGGTCTCATCCCGCCGGAGGTGAACGCGTCGGAGGCCGCAGTAGTGGAAGGTATAGAAGTACTCGGCGTGCCGAGCCTACTGGCTGCTACCGGATTCTTGACGGACCGCGTGGCGCTCGAACCTGCAAAACCTCGCACTGACGTCAAGCCCGCTCGTTACGGCGTTTACCATGTCGATTTCAGAGAGGTACGGGGGCAGGAATACGCAAAGAGAGCCGTCGAGGTGGCTGCCGCGGGCGGGCATAATGTCCTGGCGTTATGTCCTTAGTTAAAGGAAATCAGTATGAGTTCCTCATGGCTTCTTTTAAGGCTGCTATCCACTGCCTGTAGCCTTCAGGACTAAGGTGAACACCATCGTCGAGAAAATAGCGCAGAATGATTTGGTTGTTTGAGTCCGTAAGAAATTTATGGGTATCTACAAAAACGCAATTACCACGCCTTTCGCACAGTGATTTTATTGTGCGATTAGCGTCGCTAACATCTGACTCGTTCATTTTCATCCAGCGGGCGACCTTGACAGGCATGACTGAACTCCATATCAAAGGAACCTCGTGAGGGATAGCAGCGATGATTCTTTTATAACGCTCGTTCAATCCATTTTGCTTTCCTTGGGCAATATCGTTGATACCAATTGCCAGTACCAATGTTTTCGCTCTACGTAGAGATTTGTAATACGGGACTGCATCCAACAACTGGGCGGTAGTTTCTCCTCCAATTCCATAATTGATCGAATATGGTGCCACCGCTGCGACAGCCAAGCCTTGAGTGATGCTATCCCCAAGGAAAACAACGGAGTTGTCAGGTATGTTTCCGTCCATCCATTTGTGATACTTTATCATACTCTGATAGTGCGGATCCAAAGGTGCCGATAATCCAATCTTGCCCTTTAACTTTGGAATGAAATCTGTTTTAGCAATCAAGATACCCACAAAAAGATGGAGGGCTATTGCGTAAAGGATTGTTGCCTTTGATCCGCAAATGTATTACAAGGCCCCCGATGTCAAATGGGAGGGCGAGGAGAGATGCAGCAGCAGTCATTGGATTTACTGGAGTTCCAACAGAGGTTTGCTACTGAGGAT
>JBKQMK010000009.1:0-13225 GCA_052146735.1 Desulfomonilaceae bacterium
AGGTCGGTTCTGAACGTAGCGGGGTATCCCCAGCGCAATCAGGGCTTCACCATTGCGTTCCTTGAAGACAGACCTCCTAGAAAAGCTACAGCCCAGAAGGTAATGGCCGAACTCATGCCCGTCGTCAACTCCGTCCCAGGTCTGCTCGCTTTTTATTCAGTCCCCCCTCTCATCGAGATCAGCACCGAAATCTCCGCCAGTCCTTATCTGTTCATCATGCAGTCCGCGGACACGAAGACCCTATTCCGCAATGCCCGGAAATTTACGTACGCCATGTTCAATACACCTCAGATCAGCGGCGTCAATTCAAACCTGTACATAGAAAACCCGGAAGCTTTCATCAACATTTACAGAGATAAAGCCAGCACCCTGGGGATCACCGCTGAAGAAATAGAGCAGTCCGCGTACTCGGCGTACGGAGAACGCGAAATATCAAACATTTACGGAACCACGGACACGTACAAGGTCGTCTTGCAGATTGAAAAAGACTTCCAGCATCATACGGACCAACTCTCTTCCCTCTACCTGAAGACCCGCAATGGTGACATGGTGCGACTGGATGTCGTATCGGAGATATCACCCCATGTCGGGCCGCTTACCGTCAACCATTACGGCCAGATACCGTCCGTGACCGTGTCATTTGACACCGCCGCAGGGTTCTCTCTCGGGCAGGCCACGGAGGCTTTGCGAGCCACGGCCCAACAGATGTTGCCTGACAGCATCATGTTCAAATTTGGCGGCACGGCTGAAGCCTTTGAGACGTCTATAAGAAGCCTCACAGTGCTGCTCATTGTAGCCATCGCGATAATTTATATGATTCTGGCCTGTTTGTATGAGAGTTTTCTTCACCCCTTGACCATCATAGCGGGATTGCCTTCGGCCGCTTTCGGCGGCTTGTTGACGTTGTGGCTCTTCGGTCTGGAGCTGGACTTGTACGGCTTTGTCGGCCTATTCATGCTAATCGGGATAGTCAAGAAGAATGCAATTATGGTGGTTGACTTTGCTCTGGAGGCACAGCACGAAGGGAAGTCTCCGGTCGACGCTGCCATTGAAGGCTCTTTGGTGCGTTTCCGACCCATAATGATGACTACCATCGCTGCCATCGCGGGTATGACGCCCGTTGCAGTGGGGTACGGCGCGGGCGGGGATTCGAGGTAGCCGTTGGGCCTCGCTGTAGTCGGGGGCCTGCTCCTATCTCAGGTGGTCACGCTCTATTTGACTCCTGTTGTTTACTCGTACTTGGCGGAGGTCCAGGAATGGCTGTACAGACGTGGTGCGAAAAAACGCGAGATCATGGGCATATCCTGATACCAGTGGCGATGATAGAGATTACATCAGAAGTCGTCGCCGTTGAGCCTTGTTTTTCCTCGTTGCAAGGCTCTGCTCGGCAACGCAACAAGGGAGGCTCCGTCTCTCAGATAGCCGCGCTGCAATACACATTTGGAATTAGTAGTCTGCTGTGACGGCCTTTCCGGGGAGAGCTCGGATTCAAGGGTGCTCAGGCGCGAGCCTGGGCACCAGGAAAACCAATCGACTGCAAAGGATATTGAAGGTTAGCCGGGCTGCTATTCCCAGGTGACCCGGTAAATCAAGACTCGCCCATGTCTTGACTTCCCGAATGTGCAGAACAATCGTATTGAAAAGGGGAAGGAGTGTTACGTCGGCCTTGATCAAAAGTCCTACGCTCTTGCGGGCTGGTGTGGCTTACGGGCTTTCTGAATTCTGTCGCTGCACAGGGGATACGTACAGTACGATGAAAAAACTAATATATACATTGGTATGCACGTTGATGGTTTCCGCAATTTCAATTCCATTTGCGGTGGCCAGAGATCAAAATCGGGATTCGCTTCAGCACAAGGTGATGCAACAACAAAGACAACAGGAAAGATGGCAGGCAGTGGTGCACTCCACCGGGGCCGCAAGACAGGAGGCACTGAAGCAGTACCTGTACAATCTTCCCAGACTGTGGGATGACGAGTCTGCGCCGTAATCCATAACGGAGACGGAACGGAACTTGATCTCGTGTTGATCGAATGCTGAGGTATTCAAAACTGTGGAAAAGGACTCTGAGGGCTCAAAGGTGGGAATCGGTGGACTATCCACATAAGTGGCTACTTTCTCCAGGTCTGAAACTTGGCTTCAGACCGCGCGATTCGGAGGTTCCGCTTTTCACTCCTCCGCCCGCGGAATTTCTTCACCAGCACGTGATGAGATACGTGCAAGTTTCAGAGCCTTTTCTCCGGCAAGGGCCCTCTTCATCGTGTCTCACGAGCACTTCTTTCCATTCCGCGGCTCCGAACCGTTTGGCGAATCCATCCAAATAACCGCTGGTCAGCGAACATGGATACGGCGTCGAAGCAATAACGTGATAGCGGGTAAGTCCTTGACTCGTTTTTTCTTCCTTAACCTCGTAACCGCCCACATTCCCGCCTCGATGGAATTTGTGCAGAGTCGGATTCAGGGAAAATAGAACCGCCTGCAGAGAGTTTATTTCAGGCGGTATTGGAGCACGTACAGCCGCTTGCTCGCCTACCCCCCTGAGCAGGAAATGCCCAAAGCTCTCTTCAATTTCCTTCAGGGAATCCAAGACTGGCTGCAGACGGTACCAGTTTTCAGGGACGACATCTACAACACCATGTTTTGCGAGGACTTTCTTGATCACTTCTTGGAAGCCCTCTGGAAAAGCAGTCCAAAGCGAGTAAAGCATGCCGCCGAGCAACTCTGCGTTCGGAGAAGAGACCTTGTACTCAGTCATGTTATCTCCCGTCAGTTGCCAACAGCCATCCGCATTGCGAACGCTGCATTCGCCGCAGGAAACTCTCATCACTTTCTGCGCTCGTGTCAGGGGGGAACCCTTCCTTGCGAAGAGTCCCCTCCTGAAGCGCAGGAGTTAGTGAGGGGATATCGTGAGCCGGGTCCGGCTAAGGCCGCTCGACTACTTTGAAATCGAAGCCGTATCCGGCATAGGTTTGTTGGCGTTCTCCATCTTATACTGTTTTACTGTAACGTCCGATTTCAACCAGTCCAATGCCTTCTTGAGGACAGGATCGGTTTTGGGGTCGGCTTTTTCACGCATCAATCGGCTCTGTTTAGGTTTCTTTTTATTCTCAGGCTTGGCCTCTTCTTCGGCTTCCTGTTCCTGTTGTTTTTTCACTTCCTCTTTTAAGTCCACATCAGGGACAATGCCGGTCTTCTGAATGTGACGTCCCTTAGGAGTGTAGTAGTACGCGGTCGTTAGTCTTAATCCCGACTTACTGTCCAGTGGAATAATGGTCTGAACCGAAGCCTTCCCAAAGGATTTAGTCCCGAAAATGACCGCACGGTCGTGATCCTGCAACGCTCCGGCCACAATCTCCGAGGCGCTGGCGCTCCCTTCATTTATCAGTACCGCAATTCTGAACTTATAGTGTTTCCCTGTCCTGGTGGCCTTGAATTCCATTTGCTGATCCTTGGCCCGGCCATCGGTATAAACGATCAACGCACCCTTTTCCAAGAAGAGATTCGCAACTTTCCAGGCTTGATCAAGCAGGCCGCCGGGATTATTTCGCAAATCCAGCACCATTCCCTTAATGGTCTCGTCTTCCCCCATCTCTTTAATGGCGTTGGTCAGATCCGTGTCAGTGCTCTCCTGGAAGCTGGCAATCCTCACGTAGGGATAACCCTTCTCGAGATTCTGGGTCTTTACGGAATGCACATGGATGATAGCACGCTCAAGCGAGTAATCCTTGAACTCCTTGAACCCCTCCCGCATGATCGTCAGCGTGACCTTGGTTCCAGGACGCCCTCTCATCTGTTTTACCGCCTTGAGCAGGGTGATATTCTTGGTGGTCTCACCGTCGATCTTTATGATCTTGTCTCCGGGTTTTAGGCCCACCTTATATGCGGGAGTGTCTTCGATGGGGGACACAATCGTCAATATGCCGCTTTCAAGGGTAATCTCGATCCCCAGCCCACCAAATTCTCCTTTGGTCTCAACTTGGAGTTCCTTAAACATCTCCTCGTTTAAGTACTGAGAATGGGGGTCCAAAGACTGAAGCATACCGTTAATGGCCCCCTGAACGAGGTCTTTATCTGAAACGTCCTTGACATAGTGTTTCTGAACGATTCCCATGACCTCTCGGAAGAGCCTCAGCTCTTTATAATCCGGGGACTTGGCAGTGTTCTCTCCCAAAAGAGTCTGGGCCGGCAAGAGAGCCGCAGCAAGAATAGCCAATATGAGAAGCGTTGACTTGATAGTTTTGTTTACCGTCATGGGCAATCCTCCCCTCTGGGTGTTTCAGAGGTTTCCAAAAAAGCCTCCATTCCAAAAGAATTGAATGCTATCATACGCCATCGGGTGTCACAAGTGAAGATGTCCGCCGGAAGGAACAAAAAATGGATAGCAAGATTTATCGAGTAGACCCCCGAATGATCACCCCGGTGGCGTTGGCAATGGGGTTCGGAGCCTTCCTGCTGGTGCTGGAAGGACCTACGCCAAGAGGGTTGCTGCTGCTTTTGCTGCTTTCGCCGTTCTTTTATCTGGGGGCCGAGATATTAGCGAGAAAGATAGCTGTCGACACGACGGGCATCACCATCTCTAAGTTTCTCCGATCAGTGCACCTGGAATGGCCTGAGATCCAATCGTTGGATGCAGTGCGGTCAGGCAGTAAGTTGTTCCTCATCCTTCAGCGGGAGGAAGGGGGGCCGGTAATCATCACCAACACGATTCGACCCTTTCCGGACCTGGTCTCATCGTTGGTGGCAGCAGTGCCCGCGGAGAAGATCTCGTCGCCGGTTAACGACCTTCTCACTGATGCGCCGGCCAAGTTTGGTCCATTGCTCCAGGCGTGGTTGGTGTGCCTGGTGTTTATTGCGATAGTAACGGGCAAACTTCTTGGTTACGGACAATGACGGGCTGGCCGCCACGCTCAACTTGTATTCGGGAACTGAGATCCCTCGACCCTACGGCGGCGGATGAGGTTGCTTCGCTTCGCTTGCAATGACACTTTGCTGCCTGTCATTGAGAGCGAAGCGAAGCAATCCCCCATGTCTAACCACTGCGATTTCGCTCTGACCGAAGAATGATCGGGTGGCCGGACAAAGGGGTTGACACCGGTGCTCCACGGAGTTAAGTTCCCGCCCCAATATGACTCCAATGCGAGGATAAAGGGAACAAAAAGATGCAGATCACCCCTCTTGCCAGCGGCAGTTCCGGAAACTCGTTCTTGATTCAAAGCAACGGGTCGGCGCTGCTGGTGGATGCGGGTCTTTCCGGGAAGCAGATTGTGGAGAGGCTGGACGAGGTGGGGTTCGATCCCGCGTCACTCGACGGAATACTTGTATCGCATGGCCACTCCGATCACATTAAAGGGGTAGGGGTGCTTTCCCGGAAGTTCAAGCTTCCCGTATGGATGAATCGAGGCACATGGGAAGCTATAGAAGGCCACGTAGGTAAGATCCACGAATTGAAGATCTTTGAAACAGGCCGGGTATTCGGCATAGCCGGATTTCGCGTCCATCCTTTTTCGGTGCCCCACGATTGCGCAGATCCTGTAGGGTTCCGAATTTCCGTGGGCACGGCCGGCGTAGGCATAGCGACAGACCTGGGAACACCCACCGGGTTGGTCGCGAACCTGTTGACCGGGTTGCAAGTGGTTGTCCTGGAAAGCAACCACGACCCCGTAATGTTGAGAGATGGACCGTATCCCTGGGAGTTGAAGCAACGGGTCCGAGGTCGCCTCGGGCACCTGTCCAACCCCGAAAGCGCCGAGCTGTTGCAACGCATTGTCACCGACGAGCTTCAGACGGTGATTCTTGCTCACATGTCCCATACGAACAACACTGCCGAACTAGCCCTAGATTGCGCATGCACCTCTCTTCATGAATTCCTGGCCCAAAATGGCGCAATTTGCTGCGCCTGCCAGGATGAGGTGGGCCCCACGATTGAATGGTAAGCCGGGGTCCCCTTGGAGCGACACTTCAGTTAAGAGGACCTCAAGAAACCAAATTTGAGCAGGGTTCCCTGAGATTGGCTCCTGTACAGAAATGTGCGAGGTAGATCTAATGGCAGATCTGCGGAAACTGTCTCAAGACCGGAAATTTGGCTAAGAAACGATGCGGGGCTTGTACGGCGCGGTTCGTGAACCGTCCAAAATCAGGACGCTTCTCGAAGCGCCCCTACGGTGAGAGTGTTCCCAACGACTATTTTGAGACCGTTTCCGAGCGGCACCCCTACGCCACGAATCTCTCCGGGGGGCATTTTGAGAGCGTCCCAGCGTGTCCGCCCCTACATGTCCTTGGGGCAACTAAGGGCGGCCCGATACAACAGGGTATCAAAACGGAAAAATCTCTCGTCGGTACGATCTGGGGTGATTGTGTGAAGATGCTTCACTCGAACGAGGTTGCGATCGGCCTATTCATCAATGAGAGGAAGGAGTTTCTCAAGTTCCGACATCTTGAAAAGGAACTCGTTGGTGGCATCTTCCAGCTCTTTGGAGAGTAGATGCAGTCTCGGATTGGTTAAGTTTTCATTTTTGTCTGTCGTTTGCTCTGGCATATCGTCACGTCCTACCTGTTATATGAAGTGCAAGAGGAGCATCAAGATACATTTACTTGAATTATAAATTAATTTATCGCAGATGTCAACAGCGGATGCATCATTCGAAGTCCTGAAATCGTCCCGCCGGGCACGGAGTTGTCTTCTATTATACTTTAGGTTATCTTTCGGTGCCGGAGAGCGGGTCGAAATGTCGGTTCTCAGAAACGAGGAGGGATCTCACCCATGAAATTTGTCGAGACGTCCATTGATCAACATGTTGCCAAAGTGGTCCTAAGCCGAGGGAAAGTGAATGCCATCAACGAAGCCTTTACGGAGGAGCTGAAGGGCTGTTTTGAGGAACTGGCGGCGGACATCGACGTCAAGGCGGTAGTTTTAAGCGGTAAAGGAAATTTTTTTTCCTTCGGCCTCGATATCCCGGAGTTTCTCCAATATGCCAAAGATGATTTCATCCGGTTCGTGACGAAATTCGCCGATCTTTATACGCATATATTTATGTATCCGAAGCCGGTGATTGCTGCTCTGAACGGTCACACGGTTGCTGGCGGGTGCATGCTTGCCACTGCATGCGACTACCGGGTCATGGTGTCGGGTAAAGCCAGAATAAGCCTGAATGAGATCAAGTTCGGCTCGTCGCTGTTTCCGGGCAGCGCTGGAATGCTCAAGTATTGCACAGGCCCGCGGAACGCTGAAATAGTCGCGTACACTGGCGCAATGTATTCGGCTGAGAAGGCGAAAGGGTTGGGATTGATCGATCAGGTCGTGTCTCAAAAGGACCTGGCTGAAAGCGCAGCAGTAGCCGCCCAAGAATTTGCGCGCAGGTACAGCCCTGCGTTCGAGAGCATCAAGAAGCTCCTCCGATATAGCGTCGGCGAAGAGATGAAGCGGATGGACCTACGATACCGCGATGAGATGGTTGATATCTGGTACTCGGAGCAGACCTGGAAGCAACTCCAAACCATTAAGATCCACGAGTAGCGGTTGTTATTGCTCTGCCCTCTGTCAGGGCCACTCAAGGGCTTTTCTAACAGATAAATTCACTCCAAGAACCAGAAAAGCCGGCAATTTCGCTTTGCCGACTTTTGAAGCGCCCATATTTTGGAGGCGGCTGGCGGATTTGAACCGCCGTATAACGGTTTTGCAGACCGTCGCCTTACCACTTGGCTAAGCCGCCTCTTTATGGATGGTGATTGTAAGACAGGGGTAGATCCGATGTCAAGACACGTGAGGGCTAGGGATAGAGTCTGCTGCATACTTGACAGGCACTGAAGAAGAAGTCCTCCTCCCAAAAGTGCCCCACGTTTGTTACACTATGCCGCGTCCGCTCTCTTCATGTCACCGGGCCCGGGGGACAATTTTCAAGGATCCATGCGATGTCGTTACCACACGCGATCAAGAAATCGTTAAACGGAACAATCGAAATTTGGACCTTTATGAGGGAGACTTTTTACTCGTTCTTGGAAGATCATGGCTTAAGAATGGCTGCATCACTGGCCTTCTATACGACGTTCTCAATCACTCCGGCGATGCTCATTGGATTGAGTGTGGCGGGAGTGGTTATCGGAGACTCGAGGGCGGAGTCGGAGCTGACAGCCGGGATCGGGAGGCTGATCAACCCGGAAGCGGCCGATTACGTTTTCAGCCTGGTGGCGCGTTTCAGTGCGGAACTCAGGGGAAGCCACCTGCCGCTGATAGGCATTCTGGGAGCTTTGGTGGCCGCCACTGCTGTATTTGTCGAACTTCAGTCCGCACTCAACGTGATATGGAGGGTGGCGCTACGTGAGCGGCAGGGCCTGTTGGGCATCATTCGATCAAGGGCAATATCGTTTGTGTTTGTGGTTGGGATAGGAATTCTGCTGCTGGTATCGGTTGTGACAAGCGCTGTGCTCGCAACTATAAACGGCTTGTTCATGAAAACTCTTCCGATCCCGCGAGAAGTCCTGCGCTGGCTGCAAATACTTGTACAATTCGGAATGGTTCCTCTTTTGCTGGCGACCACTTACAAGCTGGTGCCGGATGCAAACATCGAATGGAAAGACGTGTTGGTGGGGGCCATAATAACAACAGTTTTGTTTCTGCTGGGCAAATCGGTTTTTGGAATGTACCTACGCGTAAGTATTCTAGGATCGGTATACGGTGCGGCGGGGTCTCTCTTTATTTTACTCGCATGGGTCTATTATTCGGCTCAAGTCTTCTTTCTAGGCGCGGAAATAACCAAAGTTTACGCAACACGTTATGGTTCTCTATCTAAAGCCCGGCAAGAAGACTGATAACTTTGTTTTCACCGGCCGCCCTAATCGAAAGAGCCTCTAGACCTGAAGGCCACGCCGAGGTATCTTCAGTGTTCCCGGCAAATAGTTGAACACCAGCCAAATTGCTACTTTCACCCTGAGCAGATGCTTCCTCAGAATGCAACCCCCAAAGGGATTCCGCCTCCAATGGAGGTTTGCGTGTTAGTTACCAGAACATCTTTTGTCCGGAAGTCGGCCGGACCGGCTGAAGTGAACTCCAGATCCGAGGTTCCCCTTATGTTGACAAGGCTGCCATTGAACCAGGCGCTGAGCATGGCGGGAGGTTTCATCGGAAAGAAATACTCGGCAATGACTGCAAGAAACTGGCCCGGCTGGTTCAGGGAATATCTTAGATCCACCAATGTCGTTTGGGAAGACCTGAAGTCCAGCGCACCTTGAGACCAGGCGAGCGGACTGTAAAGTAAGGCAGCCCGGTAGTAACCTGGTTGCATAGCCTGAATGCCTATAAAAGGCACTCCTATTTTCATCAACATATCGGCCCGAATGGTCTGATTCGACGAGGGCACCGAGCCACTGGAAGGAGGTCCAAATTCGACTTCCATGTGAGACCACATGAATCCAGCGAGAATAGAATAGCCTCCTTTAAATTCGTAGGCCGCTCCTCCCTGAACTGTCCAAAACTCGAAGTTCGACGCTGTCTGCTGGAACACGGGTATTCCGCCGAAGCCGCCAAGCGAAATCGGGATTTGGCCCGATAAGGTGAATGCATGAGGGGAGAAACCGCCGACGGATCCGAACAGGGTAAATGGAGCAGTCACTACATTGAGCCCCACGGATCCGGACCAGAAGTCAAAGTTGTTCAAGGCCACATCAATCGTGCCTATCTGAAGCTGTCCGGCCGGAGTACCGGTGTCAGACTGAATGGGAATGCTCATATTGGCCCCAATGTGCTGGTAGCCGATTTGCACAAAGGGGTTGAGCAGGACCTTTCCCTGTTTCAGTCCCTTGATCAGCGGAAGGCTACTCAGAAAAGTGCCGGCGGTAGAATCTTCCCCCATTGGCGGCAAGGTGGGAAGACCCGTGGGAATTAGGCTTGGAGAGATATTTTGGCCTAGTAGGACTGCGGGAAACACCGCCCCCAATACAAAGGCAAGCAGAAGAATCTTTTTCATCACCCATACCCTCCCAACAAACAAGCGCAGGAATCGACAAACTCTTAGGGCAGCGGTAAGTTTCCCCAATTCAAAGGTCACCCGCGGCCGTTTTTACAGGATGCGCCGGGAAAACCAGGTAGTTTGAACTAAAATCTTTAGCAAGGATAGGCCAAACCTAACACAGGAAACAATCGAGCACAATGTTTTTTGAAGAGTCAGCGGCCCCGCCAAGACTCGACTTAATTCAAAAATGAGATCAAATGGAGCACCTCGCGGGCCTTCGGGCTCAATCAATTCACTTTTCAAATTCTTGCCCTATTTCTTGCTTTAGTTTTTCACAGAGATGGGGCGCTTGCTTACGTTTCTCTCGGTAATGCTGTATCACTTGCCTTAAACGCCGCCGTTCGTCCTCCAAGTGCTCCTCTGCACTTAGTAACGGAGCAACCCCCTGCGACCAGCCCAAGACCACCGCCCGCTTGCCTGCGCCGGCCTGCGGGATATGCTGAGCTGTAACGGCACCGTCCAGCACGTTGCGAGCCGCAGGTGGACCAATCATGTACTGGTGAAAGCCTGGGGCACCCAAACCGTTATAGTCGGTAGCCGCCACGACATAGCCCGCTGCAATCATTTGCGTCAGGCCGGGAATGCCTGCATTCATCCGGTCAGGACTATCGGGCAACGTATAGAAAGATGCATCCTTGGCAGGATTGTCGATCATGGGGGGTGCACAGTTTCGGGCAATTCCGGTGGTGCTGTGCTCATAGGATACAACGGGGCGACCGTTGACCGGTGCCTTGCCGACCGGAGCGATGACCATGCCGGAGACGGCAACCGCCGTATCGTTGATGTCCGTCGAATGGTAGAGTACTTTCCACGCACGCGCACCCGGAATCTCGGTTCTGATCTCGGTCGCCCAGATCAGATCGCCGTGCTTGCCGGGTGGCAGCGGATCAGGAGCGTCATAGACGGTCTTTCCCTTGGGTACTTCTGGAGCTTATTTTTCGCCGGCCATCGCTGCACGATTTGAAAAAACGCTCATGAGGATTATGGCGGCTGCCAGCAAGCGCAAAGATCTAGAGTAAATTGAAACTCTCATTTCTTAATTTATTCCTTTCGCCGGAGTTATGCCGCGGTCTTGCTCTCTTTGATCCGGTTCTCAACGTCGCCACGACCGTTGTACACCTTGACCACCTTCTCTCTTGCGTAATAATCCAGGTTAAGCTGATCCGTTAGAATGCGGTACGCGATTCGCCCGCATTTGTAGCCACTCGACTTTACTTGGCCGTACTCGTCACATCTTTTACTGACTGGGCATAGCCGTACATATCTATGAATTTGGGCTTGTCACCGGTGAAATCTAACTTCTTGAGATCAACCTTGCGCAGATCCACATTCTCGTATGTTTGAAAGTAGAATATCTTGTTCGTCAGATCCCTGAATGAAGCCCACTGAGTTGTCTCTTTCGCCACAACCTTCCCTTGCGGGGACCTCTCCACAACCATACCGCTCACGATGTTAAATGCGTTGACAATGTGCTGGCTCAGATTGAGAGCTTTATCTGCGTTTTCGGGCTGGTCTGCGAAATATGTGGTCACTCCCAGACGTACGAACCGGCTGGGGGGCGTCAGATCGCCCGGCAATCCGATCATGCCGGTCCCGTGGCCGGTAGGAATGAATTTTTGTCCGGCCATCTCCTTGGGCTTTGGATTCTCGTTACTCATCCCGATATACTGGCGCAAGTGGTTGACATGCCATGGAAAGTCAGGAGCATTCGTCAAAATTCCCAGGGGGTTGTCGTATAGTTCAACCTTTCCGTTTCCGAATTCCATGACGACAGACTTGCCGCTCGCATCGTAAATAATTCCGTGAGCAGGAGGGGCCATGCCCAATGCGGGGACTACGTAGCCGAAGATTTTGATTTCGGCCACGGCCTGCTTCAATTCATCAATCGTGGCGAAGTTGCCCAGTATCCATGCCCCGGACATTGTTTGAGCAAGCGCGCGAGATTCTTCCCCCGGCGCTATGTCTTGATATTTCACCGGGTCGTACCAGAGACCGCCGAATGAGAGGCCTGCTTCGTTCATCCCGTCGGCGACCATGTCATCCATTCCAAAGCCCACTACTGCAAGATATCCGTATTTATTCTTCCAGGTCAGACCATTTTTCCCGCCTGGAGCCGGACTCGTGAACTGCATGTTGCGGGGGATCACAGCGATCTTCCAGTGACTGTCGACTCCGAACTCCATTGTCCGCCCAATCATGATGTTTCCATCTTTTGCGGTAACTCGAAATGACATGCAGGCATACGAATTGGCAACACAAATGGCCAATAGTATTGCCATCACGAATGTGGCTAGCGCCCCTGATCGGTTCCTCATGGTCCCATACCTCCTTTGCCGGGTTAATCACCCATCCGCCACCTGGGATTATTCCTTTTTGGCAAAAGGCGACGGAATGATTGGGGTGAATGTAAGCCTGACGATTGAGTCTTGATGTTCAATGTCCGCAGGATGTTGTACCACCCATTGATAACTGACACCGATTTGGACGGGCAATTTCCCCAAGTGGACCAAGTAACTAGCTCCGATGGCCAAAGGAACAGTCCACCGATTTGCCTCATCTTTCGTCCAATCTATGAGAATGTTGGCCGAGGAGGCGATCGTTAACTCGGGAGTCGGCAAGTAGGAGACGCCATATTGGAGATTAGTGAAACGCGTGGCGGGATGCAGAGCATCCGTTCCCCCCACAGAATGCCAATGCTGGGGAAAAAGTCCGGCTACAAATTGCTTACTAACATAAAAAAGGCCGGCCGCAGGTCCCGCCTGCCACACTCCTTGGCCCAAACGGTTGGAAGAGGCTGTAGGAGCCTGCAATGTAACGCCCAGTCCATAAATCCACCCTTCGGCTTTGTTCAGAGCCAGGAGACTGGCCCAAATTGTGTCTCCGAAGCCGAATGCATACTGAATATCGCCGTTCGAATCGACGTAGGGAGTCTTGTAATAGGGGATGACCATCCTGTTGATCAGATTGTACTGGCCGTTGAATGGGATGGGCATCACCGGCTGAAAGTTCCAGTTGAATTGAGTCTGAGAGTCCCTGAATGCGCCCCCTTTCAACTGGTTGAAGTTTACCTGGTTTACGATGCTCCACAAGCTGGAGAACGGATTGGCAAGATCCCTCGATAGGTCTTCTTCTTCAGCCGCGGATAGAGGCGGGCAAAGAGCAAATAACGCTGCAATTAATGCAAGGGCGACGGACATTGGCCGCAAAAAACGCTGGCTCTC
>JBKQMK010000010.1:0-3663 GCA_052146735.1 Desulfomonilaceae bacterium
CCCGCACCAACTCTATACCGTGAGACGTACTCACCCGGAAACACGGGACAACATTCACCCAGTACCAAGGAGTACTTTATCACCTTAAAAAAGTCCATTTTTTGTCTTGACAGAGGGGTACACCTCATACGTCAGTAGGTTGAAGATAAAAACAGCTGATATTATGGCGGCTACTGCCGTGCCGCAAAAGCGGCAAAATGGAACTTCACTCCAGGACAGATCTTTCATTCGTGGTCACACAATAGTGCATGGCACAAATGATTGACTCGTGACCCTCTGCGGATAACCGTCGGTAAGGGCATTAGCAAAAAATAGAACCATTACTCCAGGTGTGAAGCTTGGGCCGCTTCAAGCACGCATACACCCACAAGCATCCTTCGAATCTTTTCCTCAAATATTATATTTTTGAAATACTCGGTGTATGGGTGGTCGGGCCCACAAAGGGATGTAAGGCATTTCAACGCCTCTTTTCTCCATTTTTCAAATGCAACTTCGCTGAAGTTATTGTTGAGGATAATCCAACCAGCTTTAACAAGAGAATCAATTTGTTGTTCGACGGACATCTTGCCAATCCTTTGGGTTTGAGCCAGGTTCCACATCAGATTTCCGGACTGCAATGAAACGAACGACCTTCACAGAATCGCCCGGACGAACTTTCTGTATCTCTTCCATGATCACTCGGTCACCGGATCTCAGACCTGACGAAACGACCCAGTTGCTACCGATGGAGCGACCGACGGTGAGCGCCTGCTGTTGAACCCTCTCTTCGGTGTCCACTACGAGTGTATACGGGTTACCCTTTGGATCCCGTGACACTGCCGATTGCGGAATAAGAATAGCCTGCTCATTTGAGCCTTCTTTCACTACCGCTCGAACAAACATTCCCGGTAGGAGAACTCCTTCGGGATTCGGGACGACAACCCTCAAGATGACGGATCCCGTAGTCGCATCCACGGTGATGTCGCGAAACTGAAACATCCCTTTGAGTGGATATTCCGTACCGTTTTCCAGGAGCAGCCTGACCTCGCTACGGCGTCCATTTTGGTTGAGGCGGCCTTCTTCCAGTCGAAGCTTCAATCGCTGGAGTTCATAGGTGGATTGGGGCACATCCACGTAAATAAGGTCCAGCCGCTGTATGGTTGCCAATGCTAGGTTCTGATCTGCCGCAACGAAAGCACCGGTCGTTACGTTGGATTTGCCGATATGACCGGTAATCGGCTCAGTAATGCGGGTATGGTCGAGATTGATGCCGGCAATTTTCACAGCGGCCTTGCAATAGAGCGCATCTGCTTTGGCCTGTCTCAGTCTCATCTCTTCACAATCATAGTCCTGCTGTCCAATCGAATTTTCTCCATTTAATCTCTTATAACGCTCAAACTTGAGCTGAGCCGTGACCAGATTAGCTTCTGATTTCTCAAGGTTGGCCTTAGCACCGTCGAGCGCTGCTTGAAAGGGCGCGGGATCAATTTCGTACAACACCTGACGTGCTTTGACTCGTGATCCTTTTGTAAACAAGATTTGTTGAATAATACCACTTACCTGGGGTCGAATCTCTGCAACCAGGTATGCAGAAGTGCGACCAGGAAATTCAGTCGTTAGCTCGAGTTCCTGGGGTTGGAGAGTTATCGCTGCTACTTCCTGCACGCGGGGTGCTGGAGGTTGTTGCCGCTGGCCACACGCGGAAAGCAGTACGAGTGCAACGATAAAACATGTAATTATGGACGATCCCTGCGATGTACTCATGGCAGTAACCTCGGAGCAAATTCTCATTCTAGGTGGCTTCATTCTTGA
Source organism: Desulfomonilaceae bacterium (assembly GCA_052146735.1). Taxonomy (GTDB): domain Bacteria; phylum Desulfobacterota; class Desulfomonilia; order Desulfomonilales; family Desulfomonilaceae; genus CAWBBA01. The sequence continues at coordinate 1,792 of JBKQMK010000010.1, forward strand.
AATCCTGCCTCTGGCGGAGAAGGTGGGCCGAACGCCGCAACCTTCTCCTTAAGTTTCCTCTCAATCCAAAAGATTCTTGAATGCATACTTGATCTGTGACATGCCATCCGACAGTTCCCCCTCAAAGGTTGCAACTCTGTCCCTGGCCATTTGCTTTTTTTCTTCAAGTTGATCTTTATAGCGATTGATTTGGAGGATCAGCGCTTTCTTCTCACGGGTAAACCCGGCCCAGGATGCATCCCTCTTCACTTCAAATTGAATTGCCAAGAATTCCACCTCGGCCTCCAACTTGATAGCAGCTACGATGAATTCATTGGCAGCCTTTCTCAAGAATTCATGAATGGCTTGGTCTGAAGCCTCCAATTGCTGCTCAACAGCGGCTTCGAGTGCGCTAATTGCGTGTCGGATCCTCTTCTCCTGGGCCTCAAATGAATCTCTCGTTTCGGCTTTGCCTAAAGCTAATTGGACTCGCAAGTGTTCAAACTTGGCCTGAATTTCCCGAGTTATGACTTTGGCTTTCGTCAGTTCTGACTCAAACTTCTCCAAAGAGTCGCTAAGGCGTTTTTTGCGTGCTTCGAATTGGTGCAGAGCTTGCTCCCTTGTTTCCTGCAACAAGGTTTCTGTTATGGCCATGGCTTCCCATTGATCTAACTTCGTGGCCATGGCTTCCCTGATTTCGCTAATCTTTGACATCGGATTCTCTCCTTTTAAACCCCGTCTTATCTTCCAATTCTCATAGGAACTATATAGCGACGGCGCCAACAAGATGACTGCGATGACCAGAACGCCGGCCAGATCTACAAAACCAAAAAGCTCACCAAACTCTTCCATGTTACGTTCCCCCTCAACATGAGTGTCTTGCTCCACCCGAAAGCGGAGCGACAATCCCCGTGTCAATTCATTGGAGAGAGGTGGGAATAAGGCCTCTCTCTCCAATGGTCGCTTTATCGGTACGGGGGGGTCATCGAGCTTCCCGATAGGCCTCCCGGCACATTCGCTCAAAAGGACCGAGGTGATTACCGTCTTCTGTCAACCACAGGCTGCAGAATCTTGGCACATTCATCCTCGAACGCTTTAAAGCTTTTATCCAGTTTGGCCTGGTCTTCCTGTTGACACCGCCAGATCCCTCGCAAGTCGCTAGGAGGGTTTCTTATAGCGTCCCTCGGATCCGCGGAGACGAACGAAGCGGTCAGGACAAGCGCTCCAAGACCCATCATTGACAGCAGTTTTTTCATTGTGATGCCTCCTTTTGGTTGATTGCCCTCAATAGAGGCAAGACTGGTGCCAAATTCCCGCGGGAATTTCTAAAACAGATAACAATTCAATTTTACGAGGTTTTTTTAAATAGAGGTGTTGAGATTGAAGGTAGTTTTTTGAACGGCGTGCCAAGCCGTGTTAGTCTATTGTGACGCGACTTTCAGCAACGAATTTTCGTGTCACAGAATTACGACATACCGAATTTGTGTGTCACAATCTACTAACACTAGTCAAGAACCAATGTACCGGTATATCGAAAACCTTGATATTCCAAGTGCCTGGGCGGCTTCCTTCTTGTTGTTGCCGTATCGTCTGATCATTTCTAAGCAAAGCGCTCTTCGGAAATCCTCGGTTAACTCATGGAGGGTTTTCTTTGGCGATGCCGGCACAGGATAAGACCAGTCTCCCGAAAGCACGCCGCGGATCGGCGGTAATAGCTCAAGATCCCCGGTATCCCATAGCATTAGTGCCCGTTCGAGGACATTCCGTAATTCCCTCACGTTTCCAGGCCAATCATAGCGTGCAAGGGTAGCCATTGTGGAGCTATCGATGGAAGGCCTTTCAGTGAGGTGCATCTCCGCGGCTATACGGGAGACAATCTCCTCCACGAGAACT
>JBKQMK010000011.1:0-42271 GCA_052146735.1 Desulfomonilaceae bacterium
GGGTGCCATGCCCCCTGGTAAAAAGTGGTCAGCATCCAGCGCAAAGAATCGAGTGAAATAGACTGTATATGGTAGTTTGCGGTTACAAAGGAGTAGTCGTCCCAATCGACAAAGTCATTGCCCACAGCGGGCAGGAAGGTCAGGAGCACGACAGCACCCAGCACGATGCAGGCATAGAGCTTTATGGCACGGAAGGAAATCATTAGTCTCCTAGTTCATCCGTCATTCTCCCCAAAGCTGGAATGACGAATAAGGCAGGTCGGGAGCCTTCAGGGCTTTTATGCGCGGCGCACGGCAAACCTGGCCCACCCGGTGAAGAATCCCCAATGCCAGTTTGTCAACGTGATCACCATCAGATAGACGAATTGCAGAGCCGTTTTGATGCTGAGGGTCTTGGAGTAAAACCAGCCGAACAAGAACGGCCACGGCAAAAGGACTATCGGCCAAATTGCGGGGTGCCATGCCAGAGCCGCAATAGCGAATCCGAGTCCAAGGATCGTCAACAGAGGGACGTACTGTATCCGTCGAAAAAATCCGTATTTTCTCACCAGATACCATTGGCAGGCCCCGTATCGCAGCATCATGCGACCAAAGTCTGCATAATTCTTAGGCCGGTAATGGTAAACCATGGCCTTGGGATTGTAGATCAGAGTGTGGCCCTGCGTCGTAATCTTCAGGTCCAGTTCCACGTCCTCTCCCGGCCACAAGGCTTCATCAAAGCCGCCGACCGCTTTTAACACTCCCTTCCGATACATGGAGTTGCACGACGGATTGTGTTCGGTCTCTTTCATAGTCGCATCGGTCTTGATATACCCCGTCACGAAGCCAATGGTTTTGAGAAATCGCTGAATCAGCTTCCCGACTTCGGTGTCATCCTCGGGGCTTTTCTGATCGCCCCCCACCCCTGCAATCAGCGGCCCTGAAAATCCCTTTTCCAATTCTCTCAACCAGCGTTCGTCGACGAGGCAGTCGCCGTCGGTAAAGGCCACAAATTCTCCTCGAGCGGCTTCTATACCGATATTTCTTGCCCGCGAGGGCCCACTCTTCTCCAGCCTGATGACCTTTACTCCCGGAAAGGACTCGCAAATCTCGGCCGTCTCGTCAGTTGAGCCGTCGTCCACGATGATCGCTTCAAAGTTGGGGTGATCGAGGCTCCTCAGTGAATCCAGGCACTTAACAATTGTGTCCTTGCAATTGTGAACAGGAATGACAACAGAGATTCTAGGAGCGAGGCTCATGTCCCACAATACCGGGGATGCAGCATACGGGATGTCGGCATGGAAGCTTCAGATACTCTTCTCATGGGTTATACTTTCCTGCGCTTCTCAGCCCAAAGGTACGAGAGAAAATTCTTAGCGCCACGCAGTTTCCGGTACAGATCCGATTTGCTCTTTGTGCTGAGTAGAAACTTGATCATATACGTCGGGCGAAAATAAAACTTTTTGAGACCGCGATCCACAGCCTCCTTTATGCACTCTTTGCCCAGTCCCGGGTAGTCTATCACTGCGGCCTGTTCCCCGTCTTCCAGCCAACCGTCCCAGCGGTCTGTTTTAAGCAAGCCGTGTTCCTTGCAATAGTCGAAATATCGTGTGCCCGGAAAAGGGACCGCGCCGGAAAACTGGACGGTGTGAAGCCCCAGATCGAGCGCAAACTCTATGGTCTTTTGGATGGTTTGTTCAGTTTCTCCTGGAAGCCCCAGCACAAAACAGCCGTGTACATCTATGCCTGCTTTTCGCGTAAGCTCCATAAACCGCCTCGCCTCGTCCGGCGTCTCTCTTTTTTCCATTCGAGACAGCATGTCTCCGTCCCCGGATTCAAACCCGACCAGCAGTTCTCGGCAACCGGCCCTTTTGAGGATCTGAAACAGCTCTTCGTCGGCAGTGTCTGTCCTCGCGTTGACTGAAAAAGTTATTTTGAGGCCGCGCTTCAGAATCTCCTCGCAGATGGCCATTGCGTTAGATTTGACGAGGGTGAATGTGTCGTCTTCGAAGAAGAATTCTCCTCCCCGTACTACCTGGGGACACAATTTGATGTCGTATTCGATCTCATCCACCACTCTGCTAGGTGATCGTAGCCGTATTTTCCTTCCGTGCATCACCTGAGGCCAGAGACAAAACATGCATTTGTGCGGGCAACCGCGTCCTGAAAAGATGTCAATGTATGGATACAGCTTTGACCCGTCGAAGTATTTCATCAGATCGAGATGATGCCAAGCCGGAAACGGCAATAGATCGAGGTCTTGTATCAGCGGACGGGCCTCGGTGACGATTGGGTTGCCGTCCTGGAAGTAACAGATCCCTCCGACTTCTTTGAGATTGGAAAAACCCCGCACCACTTCACACACTGTGTAATCGTATTCTCCAATACAAATGACATCGACCGTCCCGTCAGCCAGTATCAGTGTCTCCTCGGGAAGCGCGGAGGCATGAGGCCCGACCATAATAACCGCAGCTCGGCTCTCTTCTTTGCAAATACGGGCACACTCAATGTCGGAATAAATGGACGGAGTGGTCGAATCCAGAACCACAAAATCAGGGGCTTCCGCCTTGACTAGCCTTCTGAGGTCCTGTTTTTCCCAGTCCAGCGCGGGGAAATCGAAGAGTTTGGTTTCAATCCCCGCGTCTTCGAGAACTGCGGTAGCGTACGCCAGCCAGTCGGGGGCCCTGAGGACACGGCCTCTGGTTCTAGCCGCCCAGCGCTGGGTTCTGTTGAACCCTTTTACGTAGGGCTCATTTATGACCAAAACCTTCATGTCGGTCCGCCGCATCTCGGGGGCTTGGACGCGTTAAGCTTGAACATCCCCAGGAAAAAAGAGGAGAAGACAACCTGAAACCCAAGAGCAATCAGCGTGGTCGCCACAAAGACAGCATGCGTAGAGCCCAGATATCCCATATCCCTGGTCAGCCACGTGACAAGAATGGCCACGTCCGCAAGCAATCCCAACCAGATCATCAGTGCGCCGACAACGATTCCCGCCTCAAGCGTGAACCAACCCAACATCTTGCCAAAAATTCGGCCGCTCATCTCGAATGATTCATTCATTGCAAAGGTCTTAGCAAACGCCCCTAATGAGAGTATCTGAAAACCCAGGAGGGAAAATAGGCAGCCGAGAGCGAGCCAGTGGACCCCGAAATAGAAGCCTTTGATAAAGATTTCTCCCCTCAGGAGTAAGGCTTGAAGAATCACCCCGAGAATAAACAAAACCGACCCTGGAATAAGATACAGGTAATCGGGCGCATAAAAAAGCAACAGCCGTAACGTTCGCCAGCCGTCCCGGAATGACCTCAGGTGTGGAGGCCGCGATCGGCCGTCGGGATTGAGCGTCACGGGGATTTGGGTGATCTTCATTCTCTTGTTGGATGCTTTCACGACCATTTCAATGGCGAATTCCATGCCTATGGCCTGTAGATCCATCCTGTCGAACGCTTCCCTTGTGAATCCTCGAATCCCGCAATATGCGTCGCCAACGCCGGTCCTGAAAAAGAGGTTCATGGTTCCTGAAAGGAAGGGGTTGCCGAAAAAACGGTGAAGCGGTGGCATGGCTCCAGGGAGGATGTTGCCTTTCAGGCGATTTCCCACGACCAGGTCGTACCCTTCCCGTAGTTTCTCTATGAAGGGTCCCATGGCGCTCCAGTCATAGGAGTCGTCGCAGTCCGCCATGATTATGAATTTGCCCCGAGAAGCTCTTATGGCCGCGGTCAGGGCCGCCCCATAGCCCATAACAGGTTCCTGCACCACTCGGGCTCCTAGAGACCTGGCAATCTCAGCGGAACGATCTGTCGAACAGTTATCGCCAACGACGACTTCCCCGCGAACACCTAGAATCGCGAAACAATTCAGGGCCTTTTCTATGCACTTGGCTATGGTTTCCTCTTCGTTTAGGCATGGCATGACGGCAGAGACTTCTATTTGTGTTTCATGTGCCGGCATTCAGTTATCTCCCAGAGCGCTGAGAATCGGATATCTCTCCCACAAAGGAGCCAGGGAACAAAAAGACAGGGGATATGGCGTAAGAACGCAGGGGTCCTGCTTTCAGTTGTTCCCAGAAAGCTACGGGAAAAGCTGCAAAGACTCTTCTACCCGCCTTCAGGTGAAAATCCACCAGATTGGGAAAATCCTTGAACTGGTCTTGACCCGGCAAGCCTATGCGAACCCTGTCCTTCTCGATCAGTCTCATGAACGGGTCTATGTACGGAGCCGTAAAGAACATGGAATCCGGAGGGATCAGTGGAAGCACCTTTTCGGCGACTTCATAGTTTGTCGCGCGCTGTTTGCGATGCATGGGATAATCGTAAAAAAAGGCCACCAGGCCTGACCAGACCATAGCCCCGATCAGAAAGACCCAAGCTGTTGCCCGGAGCAACCGCACCCCTTCGACATTTATGAGCTCCCCCGCGATGATCAACACAAGGAGAAAGCCTGCCACAAGGAGCGGCAACCCCAGCAGCGGAAATTCCAGGTCATTAAGGCCTGCGGGGAATTCCAAGGTCAAGAGGAAATATATCGCAGCCGTCACAACGGCAACAGCCACCCAGGTAACCGCGCTGACATGTATGCTCCACCTTTGCTGCAAGTCCCGAATGGCGTATGCCGCGAGAATCGACGTGAACGGCAAGGCTACGACAAAAAAACGAAGATTGAGACACAGGCCGCCATGATCACGCACATACGCAAAAAAAACCGCTGTTGCAACGGGCATCAAGAAAAGCATTGCCAGTCCTGGAAAATCCCGGCCGCGCCGCTTTAGGGCCAAGAGGGGAATTACGAGAATGACCAGGTAAGGGAGGCTCTGTAACAAGGACTTCTTGAGCCCACCTATGTAGACAAGGGCACCGCCTGGAGTTCTGTCAAGAGCCGGCTCTTGAATGCTCATGTCATGAATTCGTAGGTCCACAAGCATCATGTAAGCCCCGGATAAGACTCTTACAATCATCTTTTGTGTCACAGGGACCAGCACCGCAGCGACCGCAATCGCTATTGCCAGCCCTATGAAAAGGCTTTTCCGACTTTTCATTAACTCCACAACCGGCGTGCGCGACAACATCCATGCGCCGGAGAAGATGCCTCCGACAAGAGCGAGAAGCTCTATGGGAACCGATGGGGTGTACCCACCGAATCCCGTACCATATGAAAACGGACTCACTACCCCGAACTTGATGTAATTCGTCACCGCAAGGATGCATATACCAGGTAGTGCCCCAGCCAAAACAACAGCCGTTTCAAGCGGACGCCAAGGCCTGGCAAAGAGAAAAGGCAACAGCAAGCAAGGTAATACGAGAAAAGCGTCCATCCGGATGCCGGGGGCAAATCCTGCCGTTAATCCCGCCGCGAATGCAAAGAGTAGGCGTGGTTTTAAAGCGTCGGCAAAATAGGCACGTATACTTAAATAGAACGCTCCGGTTACAAAAAGGGTGGATGTTGCATGCGGCCATGCAGCCTGGGAGTACTCCCACGCATAGGTGGCCAGAATCAGAATGAGGCAGGAATTGAGCGCAAGATGTTTGTCACGGAATAACCTCGACGCAGTCGCAAATACAATCGCCACCAGTCCAATAAACGCGAGGGAGTTGAATAGAAAAAGGCCGTAAAAACCGGCAAGGCGGTAAAAGGGCAATGTTATAATCGGAAAAAGGTACGGATATTGCGAAACCGGCCTGCCAAAGTAGACTCGTATAAACTCGTGGGCAAGTTCCCTGGAGGGAAATTCACGATAGCCCGTCCAGATTTCCAGTCCTCCGGTCTCGGAGAAGCTTTTCGACATCATGTGATAGAGAGACTCGTCAATGCTCAGATAACCCGGCACAATCACCAGTAATGAAATCAGAATATGAGCCACAAGAAGCGAGGCCAGGAGAACGATCTTGATGCGCATGGCGGAAGGCCGCGGGTAGCGTGCTGAGCCCGAGGACTCGCTGTCCGAATAAGAAACTTGTGCCGAGGCAGGATGTTCCGTCACTGCTTCATACATACCACGTGACTCGCGGGCTGTTTGTGCTGATTTGGGATATCTTAGCTTGGGCCTATCGTTTCGCCAAGAATTCTTGGAGCCATTGCGCCGGCAAGATGCCGAATTATCACTATAACACAGGTCCTTGGACCGCGGAAGGACCTTGACGTCAGGCAAGCGATGACAGATACTCGTACTAACTGACAGAGTGGTTTATTGGCTCCCATCAAGATCATGGACCGCCGCACATTTATCAAGAACACCCTCACAACGCTTGCCGCCTTGGCTTTGAGTTCTCCCGCTAATGCCCGTGAAGTACTCCATACCGTCTCCAATTCATACTTCCAAGGAGGACGTGCGGTCATAATCGGGGGAGGAGTGTCAGGGTTGGCCGCTGGACGTCGCCTCGCAGAAAAGGGCTGGGAGGTAGACCTATTTGAGAAGAGCCCGGCGTACGGCGGTTTGTGTTCAACACTGGTGATTGATGGGTTCACTTTCGATCTTGGACCTCATGTCTTCCACAACAGCATTAGGCAGTTAGCTCCGTTCAAGCTTCATGACCTTGCGCCTGCGACCTTCTCTGAATCATTCCTTCTGGGAGGAAACGTTCTGAATTTCCCGCTCGAACTGGTTACCCAAGGGTATCTTTTCGACATGTTTACCACCCTTGCAAAGAACACTTTGGGCGGACAGAAAGTTCAAACGTCAAATTTGGAAGATATTGCTGCTGCCGCTTATGGCCGCAGAGTCAATGACGAAATTTTCAAGCCGCTCATAGAGAAGTGGTGCAAGTCACCGATGAACCAACTCGACCCGCGCTATTTCGCGTCCAGGATGCACAGCAAACTGGAAATGGACTGGGTGTGGGCCCATCTGCAACGGATTTTTAAGGATGTGGAGACAGACATCGGCAACATCCTGTGGCGAAATGCCTTACCTGCTGAGCCGGCGCGGAACGATGGGGCCGGAGGGATCCCTGACGCTCCGGGTTATTCGGGGAGCATTGGAGCACGGATAGTCCCCGACCGTCTTGCCCAACCCGTTCCGGGTTTCAGGATACATTGTGATTGTCCGGTTATTGGCGTGAACGTGGAGAATCGACGGATCGTGAGCTTGGAAGCGGGTGGACGGCTGGTCGAGCCTGACTTCGTGGTAAGTACCGCGCCGTTGAATCGGCTCGCGACGATGATTCGCGGCGACAGTTGCCTGAAGGCTCTCCAAGACATCACGTATCTCAACCTTGTGCTGGTTTATGTCAGGATTGCTCGGCCCAGCTTGCTGAAAACCGAATGGACCTGGATACCCGATTCGGCAGTACCTTTTTACAGAATGTCAGAAATGAAAGTCCTGGGGAAGAACCATGCGCCGGCCGACTCTACAGGACTGTGTCTTGAGGTTTCTCTCAAAGAAAACGACCCGGAATTTGACAGGCCCGAGCAGTATTGGAAACAGTTGACCCGCACTTTTCTGGACAGGACCTTCTCAATTCGAGGCCGTGAAATCATCGGATTGAGCGTCGAGAAGCGGGAGTACGCCTACCCTGATTTCAACAAGACCAATACCGCATTGATCGCAAGGTGTCTCCAAAAGCCCTACGTGACAGGAGAAACGCAGCAGCAGTTCGACACTGGAATCGACAATCTCGCGCTTGCCGGCCGTGGAGGAACTTTCGTTTATCTTCTAACCCCCTGGGCGATCTTGTCCGGCATTGCCGCGGCCGACGCTGCCTTCAAGTATGCAGGGACCAAGACGTAAGTTTGATCAATGGTCGCCATAGCATTTGGTGACCGGCACGGAGGCAGGTCCTACAGGGCTCATCGTAGTGCCGGCGTCCCGTCCCTGTCGGCCACTTATCAGAACGTGGAAACCGAATCCCCGATGCACGGTTGCGTCGCGACGTTTTCGATCGGCAATTTATTTTTGCGGAGCTTTGACACGATACAGACGCCACCGGCCTTCCTTCGTGACAGGGGTAAGCCGTGACTGGGCCATGGAGGCCGCATGAATTTGATCAGTTCCATTTATGAGAACGTAGTCAAAATACTGTAGATCCGATTCTTGCACCAGCCCGGGGAACCACTCCAGGCCGTGAGTCCAGGGCTTTGCAAACTCCTTCTTGAAGACGACTAGGCATGGGGAAAACTCCGCAAACGAAAAATTCAGCGTCCCTCCTTTTAGTACCTGAGAATAGGCAAAAACTTGGATAAAGGGGTGCCCCGTGATCAGATCGCTTTTCTGAACCAGGTCCAGTCCTAACACTTTCGGGGAACTCGGAAGCGATGCCAAGGCTTCCTTGAGGCCGGACAGTTCTCGCTTTTCGAACCTCACCCATGCGGCGGTCGTGGTGACCGAAAAGGCAGCCACTAAAATGAGCGCTGCCACCTGCCGGAGAAGCGGCCTGACAATCGGCGCTGGTACGGCCAAAAGCAACATGATCATCGCCGGCGGCATCCATCTCTGGCCGAACCGGATTGTGTTCATGTACTTGTCCGGTAGGAGCAGGGCCAAAACAAAGAAAAGGCACGCTGCAAGAAGAAGCTCCATGTCCAGTGCGCTCTTGAGGTTCTTTCGGTGCTGCACTACTGAGACAAGGACCCATGCAAGCGCCGCTGTAAAAAAGAACGACTCGGTAGGACCTTTGATTCCGCCCAAGGCGGCATCTGAAAGCCACGAGAAAGAGAGACGCGAAATCGGGCCTAAAGCCCACAGGGGAGGTGTGGCCATAGAAGAACCCGCGAAGGATGGATACCAAATCCACGCCACGACAACGAGAGGGGCCACATAAGCCAGCCTGATCAAGGTCTCTTTCACAGGCCGCCGGAAAACTATGCCTCTCAGCGCCAGCCATGCCACCCCTGCCATAAACCAGAGCACATGACTAGTGTATAGGAGAAGAGCGCAGCCAAGCCACAGTATGGCATCCCGCAAGGAAAACCGCTCAGACGAACCTTCAGCATTGAGAGAAAACCAGATGAGGAAAGCAGGCCAGCCAATTTCAAAGCTGTAGAAGCCCCAGTAAACCATGTGGTTTAAAATGAATAGACACGCCAGGGTAGCCGCAGCCGTGGATCGGTCACGCCTGGATGCTGTAAGATGAATTGAAATTACCCACAGTATGGCTATGGCGAGCATCGCGATTCGGCCCGCGTTTTGGCCTCCGAAAAAGGCCCAAGAGATTCCCAGCATCAAATAGGACAGGCTGTACGGCGTGAACCACTGTATCTTGTACGGACTGCCTGAAGGGTCATGCAATGCTTCCAGGAATAGGCGTATCTGAGCGGACTGCTGAGGTAGATCCGTGATAGGGGGAAACGTGACGAACAGAAAGGGGGCTGCCACGAACAAGCAGCAAAGAAGTGCAAACCAAGATCTCGGCATTCCTGATGGTCCGATCATGGGATTAAGCAAAGTCAGCTCGTGTGAGAATCCGCCTCCACAATAACCTGCCTTTCCAAACAGCTCTTGTCAATGACAGCCGCCTCTGCTAAGTCTCTTTGGCCCGGCGAAACACCCAGAAGACTTTCACATGACGGCACATATCATTCTATACGGGCACGCGTTGAAAATGACACATTGGCTGCCGAATCGGCTCACGGTAGGGGCATTGCATGTCGTGCCTTTACACAAGCCGCCATCCTATTTGACGGCATTTTCATTGTGCTTCAATATACCTTGCCCCTCTCCGTCAGCGAATTGGCTTACCGCATTGCTGAGAATCCTCCGGCGCTGGTTGATCGATGAGTGATCCAAGTAATCTAATAGACGTGGCAATCCCGCTCCCGCTGGAGGGTCCCTTTACCTATAGAGTCCCTTCAAGGCTCATGCCTCGCGTGGAGATAGGCCGCCGAGTCCTAGTGCCTTTTAGAAATAAGATACGGGCCGGTTTTGTCGTCGGAACCGGAGCCTCTGACCCAGGCAGCCAAGAAATCAAGGATGTTGTGGACATCCCTGAAGAAGCGCCTTACTTGACTCCTGCGCTGTGGCTGTTCATTCGCTGGATCGCAGACTACTACATGCTTCCCGCTGGGCTGGTGCTGAAGACAGCGCTTCCGCCGGGCTCGGACAGAAAATCGCGTCCTTGGGCAATCCTGACTCCGGAAGGTCGAGCATCGTCCGACCACCCGGGAAACAGTCAGCGTCAAACCCTTCCTGCAAAGCTCCTCAGGGCGGGTGTGATGGCCCAAAGCGAACTTGATGACCTTATAGGGACCGATGGTCTCAAAGAAGCTCTTGAGAAAAGATGGATCCGAATTGAGGAGCGGATCGCTCGTCCCAGACTCAGCTTGCGGAAAAAAAAGCTTCCTGAACTGCTTGACCCTGCAGGGACACCTGTTTCCTCTGCTGAACAGCTCCCCGAACTTACCCCGGACCAGAGTTCAGCTGTTACGCGCATCGGTGACGCAGTTTTGCAAGGCGGATTTCAGCCTTTTCTCCTCTTTGGCGTTACCGGATCTGGAAAGACGGAGGTCTATCTCAGAGTCATCCGTGAGGTCCTGAAGAAAGGCAAACGGGCACTGGTGCTCGTACCGGAGATAGCGCTGACGCCTCAACTGGCCCGCCGCTTCTTGAGGCGCATAGGCGGGGGTGTGGGGATATTTCACAGCGGATTGACACCTGCCCAGAGACTTGACGAATGGCGACGTGTACAAGCGGGCAACGTGACCGTTGCAATAGGAGCCCGATCCGGCATTTTTTTGCCAATGCGAGACCTCGGCCTGATCGTCGTGGATGAAGAGCACGACCCGTCGTATAAACAGGAGGACAGTTGTCCATACAATGCTCGTGACATGGCGCTGGCCAGAGCGAAACTCGAAAATGCATGTGTGATCCTCGGGAGCGCGACCCCCTCCTTCGAAACCTATGTTAACGCACAGCGTGGAAAAATCACCCGCGTGGACCTCCCGTCCCGGCATCATGGAGGGGCGCTTCCCGCGGTGGAACTGGTGGACCTCAAGGGGACCAAGGGTAAAGGAAACCAAGGGGCTTTCCTTACACCTATCCTAATAGATGCCATGGAGAAGGTTCTTGCCAGCAAAGAACAAGTAGTGCTTTTCCTCAACAGAAGAGGCTTCGATACCTTTGCCCAGTGTCGTTCCTGCGGAAACGTCTTCAAATGCCCGAATTGTGATATCAGCCTAACGCATCACAAGAGAGCGCGGGATCTCCGATGCCATGTCTGCGGATTTTCCCAGGCCGCACCTCCTTTGTGTCCGCAATGTTCGGGCGGGAAACTCTTTTTCGGCGGCGTAGGGACTCAGAAAGTAGAAGAAGAGCTGGCCGCGGTATTCCCCGACGCGCGCATCGAGAGGCTCGATCGGGACACCACACGCCGAAGGGAGGATCTCGAGGGCATATTGGACCGTTTCAGAAGAAAGGAGATCGACATCCTCACGGGGACCCAGATGATCGTCAAAGGTCATGACTTTCCAGGCATCTCGCTGGTGGGGGTGCTCTGTGGGGATCTCTCCTTGCACTTCCCGGATTTCAGAGCAGCGGAGAGGACTTTCCAGATGCTCACCCAGGTCGCCGGCCGTACCGGCCGAGAGAAAGATTCCGGCCGAGTAATCCTTCAGACCTTCGACCCGGGTCACGATGCCATCCAATGCGCAGCATCCCACGCGTATGAAAGCTTTTTTGAACGGGAGTCGGAGCTGCGCCGGGAACTGCTCTATCCTCCCTACGGACACCTTATCCTCGTAAGGGTGGAAGGGAATAACGAGACGAGGGTCGAAAAGAAAGCTATAAAGATCGGTCGAGCGGCCAGGCTACTGAAGGGTGAATCAAGAGAAGTAATGATTATGGGGCCGGCCCCATCTCCGCGAAAAAAGATAGTGGGCCGATTCCGATGGCAACTCCTCTTCAAAGCCGCCGCACGAGGTTCCGTGAGGTCCCTGGTCAAAGCGCTTATCTCGGAAGGTTACTTGAAAGGTCATGGTCTCAAGATCGTCGTGGACGTTGACCCTATCGATCTCATGTAAAGAATAATTGAGATAATGCTTTTCATTGCACCCCGGGGGGAGTAAATTACACAGTAGAGGTAATAGATGGCGGAGGCAGCATGAATAAAACGGGGATAATAATAGTTACGGCCGTAGCCTTCCTTCTAGTGGGCGGATTGATAATACTATGGTCCGTATACCAACAAAGGGGAATTGTTCAGCCGCAAGCGATTTCTTACATCCAAAGCTTCACCGATGAAAACTTTGAGAAGGATGTTGTGGAAGCCTCGAAGAAACGTACCATCCTGGTGGACTTCTATGCTGAATGGTGCTTCCCGTGCCGAATGCTGGAACCGATACTCCTGGAAGTGGCCAAAGATCTAGACGGCTGCGCCACGGTAGGCAAGATCAATACCGACAAGAATCTGATCCCTCGTCGATTCGGAATCAACAAGATACCGGCCATCTTCATCATTAGAGATGGTGAGATAAAGAACGCCTTCTATGGCGTCGTGCCTAAAGAGACCATACTCAAGGCGCTTGAAGAATTCTGTTCGTAAGGAAGAGCCGCTCGGATGCCCTCCTCTCTCGCCGGCCTGAAAATACTCATCCGCGGAGCCGGCGAAATGGCCACCGGAACCGCGTGCCGCCTTCATAGCGCAGGCTTCCGCAAGCTTCTCATGACTGAAATTGATAAGCCGTTGACAGTGAGGCGCATGGTCAGCTTTAGCGAGGCGCTGCATGAGAGGAGTTGGGGTGTCGAGGGCGTAGAAGCTAAGGCAATCCAGACCCTGGATCAAATCGCGACGCTCTGGCAGGAGCAGCGCATACCTATTTTAGTAGATCCTGCCGCCTCTTCCAGGGCAGCCTTCAAGCCCGATGTGCTCTTGGACGCAATCCTGGCAAAAAAGAATCTCGGCACAACTATGAACGACGCGCCCCTGGTCATAGCTTTCGGACCTGGTTTCTGCGCAGGGAAGGATGCCCATTGCGTCGTAGAGACCAACAGGGGGCACGATTTGGGTCGTTTGATCTTGCAAGGAGAAGCTGCGGCCGACACAGGCACTCCCGGGGATATCCAGGGCCACACTACTCTGAGGGTTCTCAGATCGCCGTCGGACGGCATCTTTGAATCCGATCGGCATATCGGAAGCCTGGTGCAAGAAGGGGAGCTTATCGGTCAGGTAGCGGGCCAACCTGTGAAGGCAAGTCTGAACGGAGTGATCCGCGGACTGATAAGATCCGGCACCCCTGTGAGTCGGCGCCTGAAGATAGGCGACATAGACCCGCGGGGAAACCCGTCGTACTGTAACACGATCTCTGAAAAGGCCCGTGCCATCGGCGGGACCGCCCTAGAAGCTATCCTAATGCGGTTCAATGTTCCTGACCCAACGAATCCTGTCTGAAGCGGTTCTATTCACTCTGGTCGATATCGGGCACACCTGGCTCCTATCCTAAGCGACTTCTTATGTAGGTTTAGAACTCCCAAGTTCTGTTGCCTTGACGGGAATCCCATCCGGCTAGAGCACAAGCTTTTTGCATCAGATTCCGAGTTCACCGACGGCCTCTAGAGCCACATCGCTCTTTCAGTTCTTGATTATTATTGAAATTTAGAGCATTTTAGAGTATAGAAATAAAATGCCCCTATGAATTGTCTCGGGGATTTATGTTGAAGTAACTTTTGTTTGAGGGTGGCTGAATTGCGCGAACGAATATTGGTGGCCATCGCG
The DNA here is from genome assembly GCA_052146735.1 of Desulfomonilaceae bacterium. Taxonomy (GTDB): domain Bacteria; phylum Desulfobacterota; class Desulfomonilia; order Desulfomonilales; family Desulfomonilaceae; genus CAWBBA01. Next base: position 13,617 of record JBKQMK010000011.1, read on the forward strand.
GTAGCGGTCGTCTGTTTGTGGGCGCCCGCGGTTTATGGAGGCCGTGAGCACACGCAGTACGAGACTTCGACTGCCCAGGCTTCCGACAAATCGTCTTTAACCCGCCAAGAATCTGCTCCAGCATACTCTGGAATCTCTCTGCTCGCTCAAGCTGGGAAAAATGGTGCAACACCATCAGAGAATCCGGAGAAGCATGATGCCGGCAGTCAGGGAGCCGACACCGTATCAGTCCCGGTTGCCGGCGAATTTGATCTGCTCTCCCGTGATCCGCTAGACCAACTACGCCTGGACAACATCAAGCCTCTTTATACATCTCCCGGCCTCCCCGGTGAGGGAGTGTGGGAATCATCCGAAGCTCCCCGGGATGCACGCGGGAGGCCTATCATCTATAGGACGTTCTACAGGCCGAGCGTGGATTTCCCGAATGCCATCGTGTACATGATGGTCGTGGATATGAGTAAGACGTACATGCAGTACTACGTGGGTTCGCAGGAACCTGCTGCCCGTCTGGCTTCTTCCGAAATCGAGGCCCCGCTCAGGTCCCGCATCATGGCCATAACAAATGCCATGTGGATGCAACGCCATTCCAGCGGCGCGGGCGCTATTTTCCGCGGCAAGGTGCTCTATCCAATGGTCCCCGGTATGGCCACCCTCATTCTTTACAATGACGGATCGGCCGACATTCAAGAATGGCACTCGGAAATTCCGGTAAATAAAGTCCGTGACGCTCGTCAACTCAGGCACCTTATAGTGAAGAATGGCATGGTCGTGCAGTCGGTCCTGAGGAACGGGCGCCTGGAGGACTCTGAAATCGGGCTCGGCTTCCTGCTGGGTGGTGGTGGAAAAAATTACGATGGCAAACACTTCTGGTATGTGGCTGATCGTAGCGCGTTCGGAATTAGGAAAGACGGCAACCTGGTTTTCGCAATTGGTCACCATATTGGAAGCAAGGACATGGCCAAGGCCCTGGTACTGGCGGGATGCGAAAGAGGAATACACGCTGACGCCAATCCACAAAACATAGTGGGGAACTTGTACATCAGAGATTCTTTCGGGAATCTTGTGAAAAAAATGAAGCTTTCCCCGGAGCAATCCAAATACACGCTCAAACGATACGAGGACGGTTACACGAAAGACTTTTTTGTCCTGTTCTTCAGGGAACCCCTGGATTCGGCCCGCAAGACCGTGAGGCGCAGCGACAGCGAGAATCCCGTTCAGTCTAATCCGTGAAAGCACGAGAGACCATGAAAAGAAACGGTACCGGCCCTATAGGCATGCTTGCGATTGTTTTAGCACTGTTACTAACGGCTAACTCTTCATGGGCTAAGGAACCCGCCCACCCTTCGGGCGATCAGGCCCTGGAGTTGGCACGCCGAGGCGTCATAAAGGCCAACGCTGGAAATCTCAAGCATGCCATTGAATTGTTCGATGCGAGTCTGAAAGCGTCCAGCGGGAACGTGACCGCACTATTCAATCGCGGCAAGGTATTCCTTCTTGAGGGTCGTCTGGATAAGGCTCTTCAAGACTTGGACAAGGCAATCAAGTTCGATCCGGAAGCTGTAGACGCCTACATTGTTCGGGGAACTATCCACAGGTTGCAAGGAGACTTTTCAAAGGCTGTCAGGGACTTGAATAAAGCGGTCAGCCTCGATCCGGGAAACACGGGCGCACTGATCAATCGCGCAGCCGTGTTTTTTGACACTGGGGAGCACGAGAACGCCCTGGAAGATCTTGGCAGGATCATCCAGCTTGATCCGCGTATGATCAGGGCTCTGGGGAACCGCGCTTACATATTTGAACAACTGGGGAAGTATGACGACGCCATCAAAGACCTGGCCGCGATAGTAGCACATGACCCGAACCATCTTATGGCCATCAAGCATCTGGGGTTCATTTATCGGCAAAAAAAAGACCCCGTAAAGGCTGCGAGGTGGTATCGGATGGCACTGAAACTCGAAGATGACCAGACCGCTCGCAAACGTCTTGTAGAAGAAATAGTCGACTTAGAAAAGAAGGCTCAAAAACAGTAGATCGGGTTTAACCGACCAATTCGCGCTGCGAACCCATTGAAACGACTTGTCCAGAATTTCGTGAGGCTTGAAGCGTGCCTTGTAGTTCATAGAGGGGCACTCTGTCACCAGAAAACCCAGGTAGTAATGTGGGATGTTGTGCTCTCGGCAAAAGAGGATCTCTTTGATCGCGGAAAAAGTCCCCAAGCTGCTTGAAGAGAAGTCCGGGTCGTAAAAGGCGTACACGCTGGACAGCGACCGGGAGCAGATGTCAACGATTCCCACAGCCAGCAGCCGCCGCCTCAGCCGATACTCGAATTCAATTGTACGAACCGGGGATGTGTAGAGGAAACTCCTCAGGCTATCAGCAGAGCAATCCGACCCGCAACCGTGTTGACTCGCCAAGTAGTCGGAATAGATCCTGAATTTGTCCTTTGTAAATCTCGGAGAAGCTATTCTCACCTCCACTTCGTGGTTTTTTCCGAGGATTCGTCTGTGGGACTTGGTGGGACGGTACTCCCCTGCAAGCACCCTAACCGGCCGACACTCATTGCAGGCTTCACACGCGGGCCTATAAAAGTACATACCGGATCTGCGAAACCCATAATTCATGAAATCGTGGTAAAGCTCCGGCGGAAATTCGGCCGCCTTAAACACTTCCTCTCGGGCAGTGTTTTCGGGAAGATACGGACACGGATGAATCTCTCCCGGTACGAGAAAATCCAGAGGCACAAGCCCGTAGAATGGGGAACGTACCAATCCAGTCTTATCAGGACTCGGAGCATGCTGAGCGGATTCACTCATTGGTGGACTTGTCATTGTACGTAACTGTTTATGCCAATTTGATGCGTCGCAAATAACATATGAAAAGCTACATCTTCTTCAACAACTGATTTGCCGCTGTAAGCAACGGGTCCCAGACCGGAGAGAATGGCGGAGCATAGGCCAAATCGCATTGAAAAAATTCCTCGACGGCCATTCCCGCGTGCAATGCCACGGCCAAGGCATCGACCCGATGGGCAGCACCTTCTTTGCCTACCAGGTCCCCTCCGAGCAACTTGCCGCTCTTCTTGTCAGCCGCCAGGTGTACGTAAATGTCCTGATTGCCTGGATGTCCGTGTGCTCTGGAACGGCTCTTGATGACGTCGTCGACCACATCGAAACCAGCGCGTTTGGCTTCATCAATATTTAGCCCCGCATGGGCCACCTCCATGTCCAGGACTTTGAATACCGCGCTGCCCACAATGCCGGGCAGCTCGATGTGCCGGCCTGTGACATTGTCTGCAACAGCCCAGCCGCTTCGGTTGGCCCTCAAAGCGAGTGGTATCCAGACCCGCTGGCCCGTTACTATATGGAAAGCGTCGGCGCAGTCTCCCGCTGCGAAGATGTCCGGATCGGACGTGCGCAAGGTTTTGTCCACCGCTATGGAGTTCTGAGCACCCAGTTCAAGCCCGGCCTCGGAGGCAATCTCAGAATTCGGGACAACACCCACTCCTATGAGCACCAGGTCCGCATCCAGGCCAGCGTCGCCCAATCTCACTCTAAGCCGGTTGTCGAATTCTTCGATCTGGGATAGGCCCTTGCCCAGATGAAGCCTCACACCCTTGTCTTCCAGTTCTTTCCTGACGACGTCACCCATCTCGCTTGGCAGCCAGGGGAGCAATCTCGGCAACACATCGCAAATTTCCGCGTGCACGCCGCGCTCGTGAAACGCCTCAGCCATCTCGAGGCCGATATACCCCGCGCCAACAATCAGAGCACTCTCAACGGGATGAACAGCCATGAACTGCTTGATGAGCCGCCCGTCTTCCAATGATCTGATGACCTTGACGCCCGGCAAATCCTCACCAGGTATATTGAGCTTACGTGGGCGAGCGCCGGTAGCAATGAGAAGTTTGTCGTAACTGACTTCAAAGAGCTGTCCGTCTGAAGTCCTGCCCGACACCGTCTTGCGATCTCGATTGATACGTTCCACTCTATGTCCAAGCCTGAGATCTATTCCTTGCTTATCCCTGAAAACATGGGCCTGCCGGACAACGAGATCGTTCATGTCACGTTCGGGCTCAGCAATATTGTATGGCATGCCGCAGGCCGAATAGGACACGTCGCTTGTCTGCTCCAACACTACCATGTCGATGGCAGGATCATTCCGTTTCGCCTTAGATGCGGCACTCATGCCCGCCGCGTCCCCACCAATGACTACAAATTTCATCGATAAGCCCCCTGAAGAGAATTGGCAGTCAAGCAAAAGCACGCCTGCCGGACAGCGTTGGCAACATTATACCTTCTCTCACAATTGATTATAGACCGACGCGTGAAGTTCCGACAATCATATACCGATTGCCGGATTTTTTGTCCGACTTGCTGACCTTGTCATTGCACGGAACTGGACTACGAAGCAATCTCCACGGCACACAATTGAGAATGCTTCGGGCCTGCGCCCTCGCAGTGACAGTTCCGGACCTTGCCAGTCGTGAAAAAGTGATCCCAGGGCAAACCGACATTTAGTTTGTAAAGGGCTATAGCAGTGTTTAGCGCGGTGGGGCCTCACTTCATCAATTCTTTGAGGGCTGTCTTGACGGCATACGGAAGTGACATTTCCGGGCCGGCGTCGTCCAACACTTTCTGGGCGACCGTTTCAGCCATTCGTTCTTTATATCCAAGGTTCGTGAGGGAAGAGACGAGATCGTCTCGCAGTGACGACGGGGCGAGTTTACCTGAGGCCGCATCTCCAAACATCGGCATTTTATGAATTTTTTCCTTGAGTTCAAGCACAATCCGTTCCGCGGACTTCTTCCCGATACCGGGTATGGATGTCAACCGATGCAAATCCCCTTCGAGCACCGCCCGCCGAAAACCATCAGGTGATGTACCGGAGAGAATGTTCAGAGAGATTCGTGGGCCGATACCCGCCACAGTCAGGAGCATCTCAAAGAGCGCTTTTTCTTCTTGTGTCACGAAGCCGTACAATTCAAGGGCGTTCTCCCGCAGAGCAGTATGTATGTTCAGAAAGGCTTCCGCATCTTGAGGTAGAGCTTCCATGGTTGAAAGTGAGACCGCTACTTCGTAGCCGACTCCGTGGACATCCACAATGATTCTGTTTAATCCCTTAAAAGCGATCTTTCCGCGTAGAGAGGCGATCATGATACAGCCCTGTCAGGTAAGGATATATGAGAATGGAAAATGGCCATTGCCAGAGCGTCTGCCTGGTCTGAAGACTTGAGAGCCGGTAGAGAGAGCACTTTCCCGACCATAAACATCATTTGAACCTTTTCGGCTCTGCCGTAACCCGTAAGCCCTTTCTTGATCTCCATGGGACTGTATTCGAAGATATCCATGGAGTGAGTCTCACCCAGAAGCAGGATGACTCCGCGAACCTGGCTCAGCTTCATCAAGCTCTGGCTGTTGTTGGAATGAAACAAGGACTCCACGACCATGACCGAGGGCCTATGTTCCCGGACAACCTCATCCAGTTTTCTGTAGATTTGCCATAGTCGCTTGGACTGGCCGTGAGAGGCAGAAACTCGTATGACCCCACTCGCCACATGCGTGGGGTGAACGCCATTTTTCCGGATGATTCCGTAGCCCGTCGCTGTGGTTCCTGGATCGACTCCAATGATCAACATTTTTCCATTTGTCCGCTAAGTCAGCCCTGGGTGGTCCCCAACATTGCCGTGGAGGACGCAAGCAAAACCTCATGGAACCTTGTTTGCAAGGTATGCGTACTCGGCCCCACGTATTAACGGTGATCTCTATACTATTGATTGGCCGTTCTTTCCAGGGTTTTGTTTTGGGCCCGAGCACGGGCACGGATCAGGCGGGTTTAATCTACATGCAAACTGCCCAACAGAGCTTTCTGGATGCCCTGCCCGCTCTCTCATCATGTAGAAGCTTAGCCGAAGCTTGTAAATTGCTCTGCAAGGTCAGGCAGAGATCCTCATCATCTCATCTTCGGAAATGTCGAAATTAGCGAAGACCTTTTGCATGTCTTCGTTGTCATCCAACGCGTCCATCATTTTAAGCATCTGTTCAGCCCTCTTCCCCTCCAGCTTCACAGTGTTCTGGGGGATCATGCTGATCTCCGCCAACTCAACTTTCCAACCTTTGTCTTCGACCGCCTTGCGAACGGCCTCGAAATCCAAGGGTTCCGCTGTTATCTCAAATGCGTGGCCTTCGGTCTTTACGTCCTGCGCTCCCGCATCTACTGCAAGTTCCATGACTTCGTCCTCAGAGAGACCCTCTGCCAAAACAACCACAACACCCTTCTTATCGAACATCCATGAAACACAGCCGGATTCTCCGAGATTGCCGTTGTACTTGTCGAAGATATGGCGAACCTCTGCCACGGTCCTATTCTTATTATCCGTGAGGACTTCCACTATGACAGCGACCCCGCCCGGGCCATAGCCCTCGTAGGTCATCTCTTCGTAAGTCACTCCTTCAATTTCGCCGGTGCCCCTTTTTATGGCCCGGTCGATATTCTCTTTGGGCATATTGGCGGCCCGTGCCGTGTTGACCGCTGTTCTCAGCCGCGGGTTGCCGTCCAGGTCCCCTCCCCCCATGCGAGCAGCAATTGAGATCTCTTTAATGAGCTTGGAGAACATCTTGCCGCGCTTGGCATCCGCGGCGCCCTTCTTGTGTTTTATCGTGCTCCACTTACTATGACCAGACATGGGGGCCTTTCCTCTCTGTGAATAACAAGTTATTTAGGGCCGATATTAAACGTTGCTAGGGTCTTCTTTGGCCCCTGGCAGCCCGTTATGATAGCCCCTGCTTGAAACAAGGTCCATGGTAGCTCCAAGGGCCTCATTGATTCTTTTAATATACCTTTCGGTTCTGCTCAAGTTCTTATGTGGCAATATGCACTGAAAAGTCTCAGCTCGCCTTATGTTCCGCCCGCCGGAGCGAGTCACGGCTTAGGAACGAGGGGAAGGCGGCCCATCGGAACCCCCATCTTTCCGTTCCTTCACCCAATTCGCTCGAAACACCCCCTCTGCCGTTCGATTCCCATCAAGATTTTCGCTTCTTGGCTGCAGCCACTACCTTATAGCTTTCCCGCCAATAGATTGCTGGAATTTGACGAGGATCGGTGCATCCAACAGGCGGTCTATGTCGCGTGCGCTTGGCGCTGGGCAGAGGCAGGACCACATAAAATTATGCTCATCTGAAATCCTTTCGGCCGCTGATGTGTCTAAGGGTACAAGGACAAATTTATGGATAAGGGGGTAACATGTCTACAGAACTGGTTTTCGCCATAGTAATCATCGCTCTGGCCGTCATACTCTTTGGAACTGTTCTGCTCGTGAGGAGTCGGATCGCCAAAGGGGCAGAGTCTGCGGGCGGTGCTCAGGGAGTAGCGTTTAAGGATTGCTATGATCTGGGCGCAAGCGAGACGGGACGGTCCTCTGAATCCTTTAAAACCATGTGTACCCCAGGCGGGACCATGTAACTTCAATTGAGCCAAACGTTGTCGGGGAACACACACACTCACTGAGAGATGGAGTAGTGCCTCCTTCCAGGCCTGAGGGGGGAGCTTGTTTATTTGCTAGACGCACCTGTACCGCCCCGCTGGTTCAGTGGTTCATGGTAATGGCAGGCCGATGCAAGAAATTGACGCGGCATTGAGACTGGATGCTCGTTCACGGACGGGTGGACCCACCGCCGAACCTACCCCCGGGGGGAGAGGCTGGACTTGCCGTATGATAATGGAGCAGCCCCTACCCGCCTTTTAGAAGAGGAACAGACCATGAAAGCTCGCTGCCCACATTGCGGATGCACGGTAGCGCTCACCAGCTTCCCCGAACCGGGGACCGAAATCTTGTGTGCCGACTGTGGGGTTTCGTTCGATCCTGAAACTCACTTGATGTTCCACTTTGGAGAAACCCACGTGTCGCGGGAAGTTGAATCCTTCGTCGTGGAATGGCAGCTCCGTGGATAGTGGCTGCTGACACGCCTCCGTGTTTCCGCTCGATCTCTCGGAGTTGCGATTACACAGCGAGGGCATGGTTCTTTGACCCACTGGGCGCAGGCTCGCTCCAGAGCAATCGGAATTGACAGGTGCTGTCCGCAGCCACACCGTCGTCCGCCACGGTGTGTCGCCTCGATGAGGCTTTCGATATGAGAGTCAACACTCGAGAGGAGACGTCGCATGCACACGATCCAGCTCGCTGACCAGGTCGTGAGTATGGCCCCAAACGGAGAAACAATCGAAGTCTATACGGTGGTTAAAGTTCTCGCGGATGGGGTGCAAGTGGACGGTACTTCAGGGAAGCTTTCCAAGGGGGAACTGCGAGTATACAAGAAGGACACTGTGAATCAGATACAAGAAAAGGAGAGCCAACTCAAATTGATCAAAAGAGAGATCAGGTCTCTGTTCGACACGCTCGATGCAGTGGGGTGACAGACCTTTTCCGTTTTGAGTTCCCTGGCTTCTGCTCTTCTGCGGTCATTATGCCGACAAACGACCACTGCTCTGTGTTCTGTGAAGCGCTGTGAGCGAGACCGTGTCAAGGGCGTGGAGATTTGATGGAAACCGGCCTTTAGACTTCGGGGCCGGCCGGTGAGAAAAAACGCCGAGTACCTACCGACGGAAGCCGAACGTCTTTGGAACCACAGAAAGGAGTGGGTGTCATGAAGGCAGGCATCTTCTTTACCGGTTCAGGACCCATTGTAATCTTGACTTCGTATGCATCGCTCACGGAGTCCAGCCTCGTTGAAAAGTTGGCAACAAAGGGAATCAAGAAGTTCGTTGCTTTTGATGTTCCTCTGGAAATGGCTAAACAGAAGTACGGGCATCATTACAACGTAATCACCGGTGACCTTCATCAGGAGGATGACTTGCGGATCCTCGACTACGATGGGCATCACGTCTTCAACCTCTTTCGTCTTGGGGAACTTGGAGCGCCAATCTACCACGAGCCGTGAACGAGTAGTCGCCCACAACGGCGCCGTAGTGCCAGCTACAACGGGACCCTGTGGTCCGGGCATGATGGGCTCCGCGAGTGGAGGGGCGACGTTGGCACTTGTCGCACAATTTGGTACGATATTTTGGCATGTTTTTTTCTCACCGCATCCACGCCAAGCAAGGGTTATTCTAGAAAGAAACGTTGAGTCCTCCCCAATTACCGGCGTTTCATGTTGTGGCGCCTCTTCATTACAGTTTCCGTGTAAGTTCACCGGAACAACTTGAAGAGATATTCGAAAAACAGGAGGAGGAACCCAATGAAAGCGTTTGACATTGTGTACGCAAAGTTTATGCCCAAAAATGAGGAAGCCTGTCACCCTATGCTCCTTGAACAGGTCGGTAAAGTCATGAGGTGGCAAGCATCATCCCAAATCTTCTGGGGCCCACAAGAAGGCCAGTGGTGTTTTTACGCCAAGGATGACTTGCAGCTAAGGCCTTTCATTGTGTCGGAAGAGGATCTTGAAATAGTGGAGGGACCTGGAAATGATTGATCCGACGTAATAGTTTCGCGCGAAGAGCTTACCAGGAAAGCGGCGTCATTATGGTTCGGTTTTGGAGAATTCTCTAGAACCGATGTCTTTAAAGTCCTATCAGGATTCCGCCCCTTTAATTGTGTCACGGCTTGTCTCTTTCTAGCCTCTTTTGCTATCAATTCCGGCAACTTCAAGGGTAGATCTACTCTCTGATAAGGAGTAGGGTTGCGCCAGCCGTGCCTTCGATATAGGTAGTTACTTTGATATCACAGAGGAATTCGAGCCTGTCCCAAGTATCCGATACGGCTACTTCGGAAGTGATTTTGAGGCAAAAAAATACATAAAATTCCATTATTTTTTGTCTCCAGCGCATTCACGGCCCGGACTACGAAAAAGCTCTCCAAAAGCCGTTACTGTCTCATGGACGGATTAACGGCAGCTATAATTTTTACTGCTAATCCGGAGCACCGAACGGCTAGATCTTGCACTGATCTATTCCAAGGTGGAATACACGCTGCCTACCCTCATGACAGTCTCTTACATAAGAAGATCCAAGGCAGCCGCGAGGTTTCCGCCGATGTTCTTATTGTTCCTCTTTGTGATAGGCAAGTGCTTGCGTCGCGGATTAGCCGAACCTCACGAAATGCGACTGGGAGGTCGTAGGCCCCGGAGCAGGTCTGATCGAGAATTCATCAGTGACTGAAAGTCTTGCGAGAGACGCGGACGATCATCCAACGGACGACGACCTACAATTGTGATAGAATCAACGTGTTTGGGGAAGGAGCCTTGAGCCATGTCGTCGAAACGAGAAATCAAAGCCAAAGATTTTGTCAATGACCTCCGTTCCGGGATGAGCGATTCCGAAATAAGGTGCAAATACAATCTGTCGGCCAAGGGGCTCCAAAGTGCATTTAGAAAGCTCTTGGAAGTCAAGGCCGTGAGGACCTCGGAAGTCTTTGGCCGCGTGTCCGTGGAAGCTGACACCGTGGCCATCGCCAGCACGCGCCTTTTGCCGCGAGATGAACTGGAGTTCCCTGTTCCAATATACTTGTGCGAAGGGACACGGCCAACAGTTAAGGGTGTGATTAAAGACATAACTGAGAAAGGTCTGAAGATAAGTGGCATAGATGCGAAAGTGAATGAAGTGAAGACGTTTGCAATCCCTTCTGATAAGTTTTCGCAGGTCGAGCCGTTCGCCTTCCGGGCTAAGTGCCGATGGGTCGACGGAGATGGCTGCTCGGGCTTCCAGGTCATACAAATTTCTCAACGCGGCTCGGGTGAATTGCAGAAACTAATCCGATTTCTTACCCTTAAAGAAGCCAATCTCTGAATGAGCAAATCCATTCTTTGCTTCGTATCTATTGCCAAAGAGACTTATGAACTACGAGGATCGAATGCATGACCGTTGAACGCATAATCACCGGATGCCCTATCGCAGAGGATGACGACACGGATCGGACCCTTCGACCTCGCCATCTGGCTGACTACGTGGGACAAGTAAAAGTAAAACAGAATCTTGCTGTTTTTATCGAAGCCGCTTCCGCCAGAGGAGAAGCTATTGATCACATTCTCTTTCACGGCCCGCCCGGCCTGGGTAAGACCACTCTGGCCCACATAATAGCCCGGGAGATGGGAGTTCAGATCCGGACAACTTCCGGACCGGTTGTGGAAAAACCCGGAGATCTTGCAGCCATTTTGACAAATCTCGAGAACAAAGACGTTCTGTTCATCGACGAGATTCACAGGCTCTCGCCTGTAGTGGAGGAGATCCTCTACCCGGCAATGGAAGATTTCAAGCTTGACCTCATAATAGGCCAAGGGCCAAGCGCCCGGACCATCAAGTTGGACCTTGCTCCTTTCACACTGGTGGGTGCTACTACTCGCAGTGGTCTCCTGACAAATCCTCTGCGTGACCGATTTGGAATAATATTCCACCTGGACTTTTATTCCCCGGATGAACTCAAAACGATAGTGAAGAGGTCCGCCTCAATCCTCAAGATCGAGATCGATGAAGAGGGAGCAGCGGAAATAGCAAGCCGCTCGCGGGCCACACCGCGAGTCGCGAACCGTCTGACCAGACGAGTAAGAGACTTTGCACAAGTGAGGGGTGGAGGCAAGATAGACAAGGCCGTCGCCATGAATGCGCTGGAGATGCTGGATGTGGACGCTTCCGGTCTGGACTACATGGACCGCAAGTTCCTGGAGACCATAATTTATAAATTCGGCGGAGGCCCCGTAGGAATCGAGACGCTGGCGGCCTCGGTAGGAGAAGAGAGGGATACACTCGAAGATGTTTACGAGCCTTACCTAGTGAAAGAGGGGTTCGTTGACAGGACTCCAAGGGGGCGAATGGCCACCCGGAAAGCTTACGAGCACTTCAAGGAAATTGGGTTCCCTCAAGCCCAGGAAGGCCTCTTCGATTCCAAGTAGCAGCCTTTCCAAAAAATGTCAGCTCGCATAAAAATACTCTCAGAAAGTGTCATCAACCGAATTGCTGCCGGCGAGGTAATCGAGCGTCCGGTTTCGGTAGTAAAGGAGCTGGTAGAAAACAGCATTGACGCTCAGGCGTCTTCCGTCAATGTGGAGATTGAAAATGGCGGCAGAAAACTCATTCGGGTGCGAGACAACGGAACGGGCATGAGTCACGACGATGCCTTTCTCGCGCTGGAAAGACATGCCACTTCCAAATTAAAGTCTGAAACGGACCTTGTGGGCATTGCCACCATGGGATTCCGCGGGGAAGCGCTGGCGAGCATCGCGTCTATATCAAGACTCAAACTTTTGACCCGGGATGAATCAGATACCGCGGGCACTGAAGTCCTGATAGAAGGAGGGGTGCTTCGCAAATCCGAGCGGGTTGGAATGGGAAGAGGAACTGCGGTCGAGGTCCGAAATCTGTTTTTCAATGTGCCCGTCCGAAGAAAATTCTTAAAGGGATCCGGGGTTGAGGCCGCCCACATTCAGGAACTGCTAATCAAACTTGCTTTAGCTTTCCCGGCTGTTGGGTTCACATATTCGGAGGACGGCAGGTCCAAAATAGACGCACCCGCGGTGCAGTCCACATTCGAACGCATCCACACCCTCTATTCAAAAGATGTGCGGGAGAACCTGGTTTCAGTGGATCATAGTGTTGGAAACGCCCGTCTTCAAGGTTATGTAGCCCGGCCCCCTTATGCACGCTCCAACATGAGATCGGTCCTCACCTTCGTCAATGGTCGGTCGGTTCGTGACCGTCTGGTCAACGCGGCAGTTACACGTGCCTTTTCAAACCTCATGGAACGCGGGCGGTATCCGCTGGCCATACTGTTTGTCGAACTCCCCCCCGACCTGGTCGATGTTAACGTTCATCCTCAAAAGGCCGAGGTTCGCTTTGTCAGCCCGTTGCAAATCTCACAGCTCATCCTCGATGGTATCCATCAGGCGTTGATGGGGGCGCCGTTTAATCCGCCGTCGGGTCCAATTGAACCATTTTTTCCACGGCCTCCGCTAACTCCTCTGGCCCGCCACATTCAGGGCCAAAGAGAGCCATCAGGTACGGCGCCGGAATTTGAACATCAGGAACAGCCGTGGGTTGACCCTGGCCCTGTTCACGTCACAGCCCCCCTTAACCATGAGGGTGGCAAGTTTTCCTCGCTCGGGGTAGTCGGCAGGCTGCCGAATTCATTCCTGGTGCTTCACAGTGATGATGAGCTTGTCATACTGGACCACCATGCCGCTCACGAACGGCTCATATTTGATGAGCTCATGAGAACGGAGAAGGTTGCATCGAGACCCGCATGCCAAGATCTTCTCATTCCAAAGATTCTGCAATATTCCGCTGTCGAAGCCCGAGCTTTGGCCGCGCATCTGGATCTGTTGCAAGACGCAGGCTTCCGAATCGAGGAATTCGGCGAACGGGAGTTTGTGGTAAAGGGAGTCCCCGAGTGGCTCGGAAACGCTGATCTGGAAGAACTGTTCAGCCAACTTGTCGATGTGATGCTGAATACCGGGCTTCGAGGTGACACGGCCCGGTTCAGAGAGGAAGTCCTAAAGAGCATGGCCTGTCAAGCCGCAGTCAAGGAGACCATGATCATGCAGGTGGAAGAAATAAGAACGCTGCTGCACGACTTGGACCGCACCGGGTCGCCGGACGTATGCCCGCACGGTCGTCCCCTAGCGGTACGCTACCCATTTAGTGAGATTCGGCGGAAGATGGGAAGAAAATAGAATGATTTCGGCCAAGAACCCGTAATCATTCAGATCTAGTGGAGAACAAGCCTTACCGTGCGTGCCAGATTGATGTACGGCCCGTTGGGGGACTCGTCCCTTGTTGTGGTCCCGACGTACATCTTCAACGTGTCAGATAACCGTTTTGCATCTTTATTGAGCAACCGAACGCATCCGTGAGACTGGCTGGAACCTATGCTCCAGGGGGAGTCGGTTCCATGTACGCGATACGTACCCGTATCGGCCAAATTCATGCTGGGCGCAATGCTATCCAAGGTGGTCACGGGTTCGTTCACCTTGCCATCGCCTTTGATCGGGGACTTCCTGAACAGCGGCATCATGTGGCCACCATAAGCGGAGCGGCTGGGAGCTTGTCCATAAGCCCAGTCTCGGCCGGGTGGTGGGATCCATATCGGATGATCGTCAAAGATTCTCACCAAGTAATAAGAACCGCGTGGGGTCGGAAACTCCGGTGATCCAAGTCCTGTCCTACATTCGAAAAGTAGAGTCCTATCCCCACCATTTTTAATTCCGTAGAGTTTCAAGGTGTAATTGGACTTACTTACCTGGACCTCAAAGCTGGAAAAGAGTGACACAGGATCCCCGACGAGACGACCCGCTGATGAAAATCTTTCTCCGGAATCCAATATCGTCGCTCCCAGTCTTCTGGCGGCTGGGACTATGGGATGAAGGGACGCCAGGCGGGTCCAACGTTCAGGCATGGAGCCCAACGACCTTGCGCCTGGTAAAAATGCTTCGGAAACCTTTTCGGCACTCTCTTTTTGCTTGCGAAGATGGTCTTCCCTGAACGGAAACTTCCACGCGACGGGAGAAGAAACATCGCTGCGGTCTTCGACACCTTCCAGAGGTTCCGAAAGGAGCTTTTCGATATCTGCGTACGCCGTTGGCTCCGGCTGCTGAGCTTCCGGTGGATAAGCAAGACTTAGGAGGAGTTCTTTAACAATTGAATCTTTGGCAGAGGCTTGGGAAGTCCAACCCCAAGGAGCGCAGGCCAGGACCCCCGCTATAACTAACAACACTCCCGTGCGAGACAAAACCGACATGATTTCCACAACCTCTCATCAAAACAAATGAGCTACCGACATTCACGCAATTTAGGCCACTGGAACTCCTGCTTATTTCATACGATACAAACTGCCTTGCCATCAAGGCAAATCCGTACACAGAAGCGATCGAAACTCGGGACTGAACCCACAAAACTCTTGCGTGGGCCGCACAAATGAAAGCAGGCTTGGTTCCCCGTAAGGGGGGGCGGGCACTCTTCTACGCACGGGACAGCGCCTCCCTCTTTAAGAAGATTTTAGCAGACTACCGGACTCGGAACAAGGGATAAGGATTGTCGCCGTAGGACACACCGTGGCAGGGGAGTCGGACGGCAGGGCAGGCTGTATCAAAGGCGCATGGGACCGCCTGGGGCTGAATTCCAGGAGGCCGGCAAGGGACGGCACAAGGGTTGAGGACAGGAGGGAAATCGCACGGCGCGTTCACGCACTGGTTCAAACACGCTGAGTCACGGTTAAGACCGAATGAAAACTGTGCGGGGACTATTGAGAATGAAAAAGCCGGCGCCGAGGCCATAGTCATAAGCACTAGAACCAGGAATATTCGTTTCATTACATCCCTCCTAAGAGTGAGGCCGGGATCGCACGGCCCACGTTATTATAACCTGATCTAATTTTAGTAATATTATAGCAGACAAATGGAGATTATGTCAATAATAGCATTTACAAAACGGTTGAATCTTCCGTGGTGTCACTCCACCATGAATTGACGTTGTGAGCATTCGTTGCTAACTTTTATTTAATTTCGAGTTTCGATTTTAACGAGCCGGGAGTGACCTGTCAGATCCACTTCAGGAGGCACCATGCAGAAATTTGTGACACGAAAATTGGGCGTACCCCAACGTGCCGGCACACCAAAGCAAAAGCAATTTGAGGGATTTAGGGCGACGGAGCTGTATTGTCCGACGTGCCGCAGATCTATGCCCGTGCGGGAACGCCTCCTCCTGGTACTTCCTGAGGGAGAAAAGTACGAATACCTGTGCGCCAGATGTGGCACCTCGGTGGGAGACAAGCTTGTCAAGGGAGAGCCGAAACCCCTCATCATTGTTGGGTAACCAATTTCGCGGGACCGCTATCTATTGCACCAAAAGTCTAATCAATTCAGTACCATTTCTCACAGACATCACCGTCGAATCCCACGTAGAGAACGTCTTTTCCCCGGGCGGCTTTGACGACTTCCCGGGCGATCTCGCGCTTCCGACCGCGACTCAGTCCCGCATGCAGAGCGTATTCATCGAGGAACAGCAATCGTTGGGCGGCTTTTACCGCGACAGGAGTAGACAGAAATATCTGGACCAAGTTTTTTATGCGTTTTTTGTCGCTGACTTCACGGGAAAAGGTGACATCATCATAATCCAGCAATGCGAAATTAACGGTGTTCGATGGGGAAGCCAAAGGGCTGGCACTAGGTGTCGCCAGGTCCGGGGCAGCCTTCGGTGAAGTGCCTTGCCCGGACACCACTATATTGCAGGTCTTCAAGTCTGAATGGAAGACTCCCCGCGAATGAATCGATCCGACGAAGCGCCCGAGGAGCCGGGCCAATCCCCTCTTCTCATCCGGTGTCCACCCGAGCGCGATTCGCTTCACAATGTAACGGTCCAGTTCCAGTGCCCCTGGGATTACTTCCATGATCACCCATTCCAGGCTCACAATTCCGAAGATGCTCTTTCTAACCAGTGCCAGAGGGCCTGCGCAACTGATGCCCATTAGGGCCAATCGGCCGCCGTTACGGTACGTTCGCAGGCCTTGTGTAGGCCGAAAAAGCCCTTTCAACGCATGAAGCCAGCCTCTCCAGCGGAACTCCTTTACACAAACCGCTGGAAATCCCGGCAGATCGACCAGGGTCACAGCGCTCTCAGGGGCGTCCTTTCGAATTGCTCCACTCTTTGAGCGAATGAGGCGGCCGTGTTCCTCCACAGCCTGCCGCACAAAGTCGGCCAAGTCGTGTCCGCTGCGATTCAGGTTTATTGAGGCTTCAGGATTGATTTCAAGAGAGACGTTCAACACTCTCACCATGTCCGCGTCGGCCGAGAAACGCATGTTGTGGCAAATACGCCGGATTCAGCTTCCTCCACTAGGCTTCGCATGAAGGGCGCGAGCTATGGAATACCGAAGGTAATATCGCCAGCTTCTCAACCGGAAAGGCGTTCTCTTAACTGAGCGCCGAAACCATTTCAGCGCTTCAGCCATATTGCCCGCTTTAAGGTGTGCCCTGCCAAAGGAGATGTCGTGATCCGAGAGCGTTCTCATGAAGATCGGCACAGGGATGCGAGCGGGATTATACTGTTTCAATAGTATGTCATACGTGTCGGAACGGACTCCGAGGCGGTTGTGGCTTGTATTCGCCTCGTAAAACCGGATGAACACCAAGGGCTCGTCCACGTAAGCCATAGGATAGGCGGCTGCTATCTTCAACCACACGTGGAATTCATCAGCGAAACGATAGCGCGGGGGGAAGCCCCTGATTTCATTGAATACGTCTCTGCGTATCATAACGGAAGAGGTGTGAATGAAGCTCTCGCTGAACTCCTTGACCAGGAGGTCTCCCTTGATCCAAGTCGGCTGCCGCGGTTTGCGGTACTTTTTGCCTAACCTGACGTGACGAGCCGCTATCAACGCGACATCAGAATTCTCTCTCAGGAAGTCCACCTGCACTCTAAGCTTTTCACGTGCCCACAGGTCGTCGTGATCCAAGAAAGCGAGCCAGGCGCCTCTTGCTACAGCAGCGCCGTTGTTTCTCGACGTTGCGATCCCGCTGTTTTCTTGTTCCACCGAGCGAAGATCCTCTTGAGCCCGCAGCCACTCGCCGGTGCCATCCGTGGACCCGTCATTTACCACCACTATCTCGAAATCATTGAAAGTCTGGTTTCTTACAGACTCAACGGTTTCCTTCAAGAGATCGAGTCGATTGAAGGTGGGAATTATTACGCTAATAAAAGGCTGCGTTTCAAGTTCCATATTCGCGTCGCAGCGTCATGCACCCACACGCGGGAATCCCGATAGGATTTCCTCAACCTTCCGAAGGACTGCTTCAGGTTCAACGCTGTTCATGCAAGGATGTGCCTGTAAAGGACAGCGGAAATGGCGGCAAGGAGCGCATGGGGCATGGCCTTGTATGACGTAGGTATTAGGTCCATACGGAGCAGTGGCACCGGGGTTGGTCGATCCAAAGATAGTTACGACACGAGCGGATGACGCCACGGCCAAGTGGGCGCTTCCCGTGTCGTTGGAAATCACCAGCGCTGAAAGGTTCATGACACCCATTGAAGTCATCATGTCAGCCCCCACAAGATCAAGGGAGCCTGAATTCCTCATAAGAGACATGATTCCTTCAACAAGACCTTTTTCCTGGGGCGCACCCAGAAATACTACCTGCGCTCCAATACGGTCGATGAGAAGGTCCGCCAACCGAGCGAAACTTTCGCCGGGCCAGCGTTTTGCCTCAGAATTGACAGATCCTGGGCAAAGACAAAAGATGGGCCGATCAAGCCCTGTGCCACGCGAGGCAATGAGATCTCGGGCCCTGGTGCAATTCTCTTCCTTGATAGGAATAGAACAATCCGGAGGCCCCTTCGACGAATTATCGCGGTCCCGGAAATACACTTCCAGGAACTTTGTTATGGCAAGATAATAGAAGACCTGATGTTTACGCCTGACCTGTCTGGTCAGAGGGATTCTAATGTTGAGAAGAGGACCGCGAAGGTCAGTAGGATAGCCCGCCCTGAGAGGTATACCGGCCATCCAAGAGCTGAATGCGCTCTCGAAGGCATTCTGCAAGAGCACTGACATATCGAATTTGCCTGAGGTAAGTTTCCCTCTCATCCGGAACGGCCTTTGCATCGGGCTTCCCGAATTTCCGTCGAAGCAAATCACGTCATCGGGAATCCCAGTGGCGCTCACCAAGGGCGCCAGCCTGGAAGGCACCCAAAGGGTGATCCTGGTCGAGGGGAAAATTCGTCTCAACTCCTTGATCGCGGGGACACTCATCACAGTGTCGCCCACCCAGTTTGTTCCTCTGACGACGATACGGGAAGGAAGCGCCGGAGGGCTCACTTTAGACGTCATATTGCATTTGATGGGTGGGGACCGCGACAGGAGCTTCTTTTCTCTTGCGTTGTCCACTCTTTCTCTTGAATTTCCGATGCATCCAAAAACCCTGTTCGGGATGTTCCCGCAGCCAGGACTCGAACACCTGATGGAAACGCTGGCTGTTTACCATCAGATCATCATCTTTGTCATGCGTCCTTTGGATAGGTATCTCATCCCCATAAACACAGCGATATCTGCCATCATGCGTCCTAACGGCAACAATTGGGAAGACGTAGGCATCCCCTGATGCAGCGAACCGTGCAAAGACACCATTGGCCAAGACCTTTGTTCCAAAGTAATCCACCCAAACCGGCCGAGCATCATCGCCCCTTTGGTCCGCCAGCACCACCGCCATTTCGCCTTCACGCAGACAACGCACGACCTGGTGAACGATACCGCGATGGGGCAGGATATTCAACCCACTCTCATCTCCCCCTCGACGGAAGAACATGTGTTCGTTGACAAATCTGTTGGGAGCCGGGGTCACCACGAGGTTGCCCTTGATGCCCATAAACCTGCTCATCGCAGCGAGAACTTCAAAACTGCCGAAGTGAGCGGTGATATACAAAATACCTTTCCCACCGGGCAACCAAGCCAAATCAAAGTTATCCTTACCCTCAACTATCAGTTTTTCAGCCAACTTTTCCTCGGACCAACGCCTGATTCTGAAAAACTCTACCCCCAGCATCCCGAGATGCTCAAAATTTTTGCGAGCAATCAGACGTATCTCCCGTGGGCCGCGCTCTTTTCCAAATGCAATGGTGAGGTTTTCCAGAGCAGTCTGCCTGCGATCCCCGCCCAGCATGAACATGAGGCGGCCAAAGAAGCGGCCCACCGCCAAAGCGTTTCGGTCTTCGCGGATCTGGCAGATGACTTCCTCCGCGAAGCGGAATACGAGGTAAATCAGATACTCCACAAAGACGTCTACATTGGGGCGGCCGTTCTTCTCCGTTCCCGCAGCCATCCTACCCTCCGATGTAGCCTAGGCTGAAAATATCCAAATTAGTGGAAGCTTCTTCACCCTTTTTATCTCGGTGCTTGCGCTCCTTGATCCAGGGGAATGGCCTCGTCTATCAGCATTATCGGTATGTCATCCTTGATCTCATACTTCAGGCGGCAGGCATTGCAAATGAGCCCATCGCCGGCCTCAGTGAGAACCAGGTCCCCTTTGCACTTGGGGCATACCAGTATTTCCAACAACTTTTGATTTACAGCCATGGTTCACCTTGCAAGCATGTTACAGGTCGGTTGGTTTACGGTTTTATCGTCCAATGAAGCGGCGCGTACAGCTGAAACCAACTCCTGGACGAACAAAATGACTTCTAATGGACCGTTGAATACCTCGTTCTATATAACGAGGAGGCGGCAAGCGCAACCTCAAATGAGAGGAAGGGGAGGAATCGTTCGGTCATGCGGGAAAATTTCGCTCATCTGTGATTGCGAGGAGCGAAGCGGCGAAGCAATCCCCAGCACCGCAGAACGGAGATTGCTTCGCTGCGCTCTCAATGACAACCTCTACCTCTGCAAGATTGACTGTATACGGTAAGCAAAGCGCTTGTTCTTAAAGAGTCGGCGTGGAAAAGTAAGAAGAGACGGGCGGCGTTTAGGATATGTGATCGGAGCGAGGTTACGGTTAATTGCTGGGGGAAACTTTCCGAAAAAGTTTCCCCCAGCCCCCCTTGAAAAGCGATTAACGACTCGGCGGCTGCAGATCTATACCCCAGTGATATTTCTTCTGGGGTGGCGCGGCCGGGGCCTCGTTTTCCGTTGGTGGCGTTTTTTCTCCGGCTGTCCCCGCTGGGGCGCCCCAAATGAATTTCTTGGAGTCTTGGTCAGTGGTAGGGGACGCGGAGGATTGGCCGTTTTGAACTGCATGTTCGACCGTTGTAACTGGTAGTGTCGGCACGTCGGCTACAATGAAGTTGGCGCGTATCAAGAGTCTGCGCGCGGCGATTTCGTCCGGAAAAGGCGGGAATGGAGCTGCCGAGCGGATGGCCAGCAAGAGCGTGCTATCCATGTCCGGGTTGCCCGAGCTCTTGACGAGTTCCAGCGCTTCCAGGGCACCGCTCCTGGTTATGATGTAGTTGACGCTGATTCGTCCTTTGAGCGCCCCCGGTGTGTTTAACATTGTTGGAGTAGTCCAGGCGCGTTGAATGGTATCCCGTGTGAGAAGTGTATAGTCGTTGAGCACCTTGCTGCGCGTAGACCTGTCCACAATCATCTGATCAGCGATTCCAGCAATCTTTTCAGAAGCTGTTGCGATCAGTGTCAAGGCCAGCACGAGCACTATGGCGGCGATCAAGGTTTTTTTCACTTACGCTCTCCTCTTCTCCAGGGTTTCGGCGCCCCGGGATCAGTCGGGAGAATTGCCCCAGACATGATTGATTTCCGAAATAGGTTCAAAGCATTCAGCCGTGAACTGCATGTTTCGGTTGCGGGTTCCGTAGCAACGCTTGAACCTTACGTCAAGCAAAAAGTTCAAGTTAGTTCTTCAATGGAGGGGGATGGACATAGGCTAGATGCTTGCAACAGAGCGAAGAGGAACCCAGATTTCGGCGCCAGAACACAAATACAATTATTTTAGATTCCGGAATTGCGGAGGAACTGGTATTAAATAAGGTTTGGGTGCTCAGACCTAGGAACTACTCTTGATCACTTTCAAACAGTTATGATTAGTATATTCTGCAACCGAACGTTAGCGGCTGACCAATCGGAGTGTTCAGATTTGGAGATTCGGACCACGTTGACCTCGTGAGGATCGACTATGGATTACGATCGACTCAGGAGGCTGTTCCTCCCCCTTTTGGTTTTCCTCGCGGCAGGAGCCTGCTGGGAGGGGCTGGCGCGATACAGTGGTTGGAGTCCTTCGGTATTCCCAGGGCCTAGCGGGGCCGCACGCGGAATGTGGGAACTTATCCTGAACGGGACCCTCCTCAAACATTCGGTGGCCAGTCTATTCCGTGTAACGGCAGGATTCTACCTTGCCGTTATGGTGGGCATTCCCCTGGGCATAATTCTGGGCTGGTGGAAAACCGGACAAGTTCTCTTCAATTCCATGATTCAGTTTCTGAGGCCAATTTCGCCTCTTGCGTGGATCCCGCTGGCCGTCCTCTGGTTTGGGATCGGCGACAAGCCGGCAGTGTTTCTTATTTTTCTATCAAGTTTCTTCCCGTTGCTCGTCTCCACCATTACCGCTGTTAATCGTATCAACTCCCTTTACTTTCAGGTCGCGGCAAACTTCAATTTTACAAAGCTCGAAATGGGGACAAGACTTATCTTTCCCGCGATCCTGCCGAGTATCCTGCCCGCGCTGCGCATAAGCTTGGGCATTGCCTGGCTCGTCGTGGTGGCAGCGGAGATGATTGCAGTGAAATCCGGTCTAGGCTATTTGATTCTAGATTCGCGAAATGCGCTTCGCATGGATTACGTCATGGACGCCATGATC
The DNA here is from genome assembly GCA_052146735.1 of Desulfomonilaceae bacterium. Lineage (GTDB taxonomy): Bacteria > Desulfobacterota > Desulfomonilia > Desulfomonilales > Desulfomonilaceae > CAWBBA01. The sequence continues at coordinate 35,885 of JBKQMK010000011.1, forward strand.
GCTATCGGTGTGATCGGTATTTGCCTGGATAGGATTATCAACCAACTGAAGAGAATCAAGTCGGTTTCCTGGGGCTCGGTATAAGATGGGACATGTGCTCGTCAAGGATCTCTGCAAGGTTTTCATAGAGCGTCGTCGAGCAAGGCGGCTGCTGAATTCCGACCCTAACACACACCCAGGCGAACGGTTGGAAGTGCTCGACCGCATCAACCTCGAATTTCAGGACGGCGAATTGGTCTGCGTGCTGGGTCCTTCAGGTTGTGGCAAATCTACGCTGGCCAACATCATGGCCGGTTTTGAAAGGTGGTCTTCGGGAACGGTGCTAATTGACCGAAAGGAAGTAGCTGGGCCCAGTTCGGATAATATTTTCGTCTTCCAGCACAACAGCCTTTTCCCCTGGATGACTGTACGCGAAAACGTCTGCCTGGGGCTGCGACACATGGATGACAAGGTCAAGATGGCCGATTTGGTTCAGGAATATATAGACGTGGTGAATCTGACGGGCTTCGAGCATCACTACCCGCACCAATTGTCGGGGGGCATGCAGCGCCGTGCGGAACTGGCCAGAGCGCTCGTGGTCAACCCTGAAGTCCTGTTTATGGACGAGCCTTTTGCTGGGTTGGACTTCCTCACTCGTCTCAAGATGAGGGAAGAAGTAATTAATATGCACCAACTTATCCGCAAGACCATAATCTTCATTACCCACGACATAGAGGAAGCGCTCATGATGGCCGATCGCGTGGTCCTTTTGACCGACCGGCCCGCGAGGGTGAAACTAGATACCAAGTTGGAATCCCCTCACCCCCGTGATTTTGTTTGTGATTCTCAGTTAGAGGACCTACGACGAGAAGTTTACCAGGAACTGGGAGTCCACTATGCACTTTAGACCGGGTCGCATACTTGGCCTATCCACCGGCTGGAAGATCGGCTTCATTGCGGTTGGGTGGCTGGTACTGATCTCCTGGTTGCATTACGCTTTGAATTTTGAGAGCGACACCGGCCAGGTGATCCGGATGGGCTATATGCCCGTTATCACTAATCTGGCAGCTCCAATTCTTGACTATGTGAGTGAGGGCCGAGAGGGACTTCGATTCGAGGCCCTAAAATTTTCGTCCTTTGCCGAAATGGGCGAAGCTCTTCGCAACAGCCACATACAGGCCGCGTTCATTATTGCGCCGCTGTCCATAGTGCTTCACCAGCAGGGCGCCGGTGTCAAGCTAATATACATCGGCAACCGTCACGAAAGTACGCTCGTTTACAGGAAAGACCTGACGGTCAGTTCTTTTGCGGACCTGGCCGGTAAGACCATTGCGGTGCCACAGCGATATTCGGGTCACAATGTGTGCGCACGACTGTTGGCAGAAAAATACGGAGTTACCGGTCCAAATCTCAACATTGTGGAAATGAATCCGCCGGACATGCCATCGGCCCTGGCTACCGGATCGTTGGACGCGTATTTCGTCGGTGAACCTTTTGCAGCCAAAACTATACGTGCAGGTGAATCGAAGGTGCTCTACTATGTTGAACAGGTGTGGCCGAAATTCATCTGTAATCTCCTCCTGGTAAAAGAGGATTACGTGAAAAAATATCCTGAAAGGGTCAAAATGTTGGTTCAAGGCGCTGCTCGATCAGGCTACTGGGCCCGGAGTCATCCGAAAGACGCAGCAAAAATTGCCTCCAAATACTGGAACCAACCCGCTGAGCTTGTGGAATACGCTCTGGAGACCCCTCCAAACAGAATAGTATACGACGAGTTTGTCCCCAAGGCTGACGAGATGCAGTTCTTGGCCGACCAGATGGTCAGGTTCAAACTCTTGGAACACAGTGACATTGAGGGTTTGATCGACGACAGATTCGCTAGATCGGCAAATGTGGACAATGTTACCGACCTGACAAGTATCCTCAGTGTTTCCAACAATTAAAAAAGTCTGACCAAACGGACAAGCATTTTCAACTGTTGGAAATCATTCTTCGATATCTTGCTGATGGCAAATCCGGTCAGACAAGTTCCGTCCGCCTCTTCGGCATAACACCAGCGACAGTAGGCCTCGAATTCAAAGGAGGAGAACTCACCGAATTCGTCCCCGAGGATGACGAGGGTCTTGAGATCCCCCACTTTAGCTTCAATGCCCGCCACCCCGACGCCCTCTTCGGAGATGTCTCGCACTAGGCCGTGCAACTCGGGCCGACCTGCTTCATATATCGGCAGTTCAAAATCGACTTCATGTCTCACAAACTCACGAGTTGCAAGAAAATCAGGACGGTCTTCTATGGTGGTCTCCGGCCCGTCGGCAACGGATCTTGTCATCCGCGCATCGAGAAGTTTCTTGCTCACCTGCCGAAGCATATCCTCCGACAATTTGTACTTTTCCATGATGTCGGGATTGCTCATCCCCGCACGGATGTCCGCGACAAATTCCAATAGGTTGACCCTGCGGGAAACGGGCTTGAGGTCAGGCCCCAAGACCTTGGCTTCGATCAACTTTTCGTAGAGTCTCTTCACCCCTTTGGCGGAGAGGTTATACTTCTTGCGAATTGCGGTCTCGTCCATTCCAGATCTTATGTCCTCAAGAACTTCATTTTGAGGTACCCTACGCACGGTCATATCGTTACCCAACCTACCGGTTTAACCCATTCTATTGCGCGATAATCTCGAAGCGCCAACTCTCAGTCAAGCCATCCAGGACCATTTTAAGCAATTGCTTATAGCACAAATGTCAGAAAATGTGTGAACCATCACACTTAATTACTACGCCGTAGCCGTATCCTGGAAATTTCTCCTCCTAAATCAATCACCAAAGAGAAGCCTCGATCAATCAAACTCCTCATACTATCCCAGCTCTAGTGCAGATTGGACCCCTTTGCCTTAACTCTCGGACCACAACGTTATTTCAAATAGACCGCTGACAGGTTATCGAGAAGTTGATGAAATTCTTCGTGCTTGCCCACACCGATCTTCTCCTCTTCTATCTTCTCGAACTCTTCAAACATTGACGCTTGCTTTTCCTCGGAAAGATGAGAATCGGCCATCGGGAACAGGACTGCATTTTCTTTCTCAATATGTTGAGTCAACAACGCTATGTAATTGCGCGCGTTGGATGCGATGACAGGTGCGGCTTTTCGGTCACCTCTCCTGTATTTGGACACGGCTTCGGCCATCCCCTGTATATAGCCTCGGCCCTTGTCATGCTCGAGAAGCATGACCCCGATAGGGCCCCCTTCTCTCGGGATGGCGACCGCTTCCATCGCCGGGAACAGGAGGTCTTCCTCTTTTCCGTGATGGCATTTGTCCGCAAAAACTCTAAAGAACTCTATTATCTTTTCCAGATGCTCCGGATCGACGTCCTCTCCTTCTTCCAGTTTCCCGGAAAGCTTTTCCAATATGTGCATCATTATCTTTATTCCTTCATGCTCATTCCTTAATTGTTCGGTAGCTTTCATTACCTCGCTCCTTCCCGTAGACACACCTCCGAATTAAGACTCCCGGGGTTAGAAAAAGATCAGATGGCGTTCGGCAGGCAGAGCCTGATGTGTGTTGACACTAGGCAGCATAGCGATACGCAGAAACGCCTGTCTCATCCATCTCGCGCCAGAGGAGAGTGGGTCGTCATCAAGTAGGTGGAGTTACGTGGCGCCTGTTCTTAGGTTAGCGCAGCTTGGGTGGCGTGGACGTAATACATCCGGGTCGCGAAGCAACAAGGGGCCTGGAACCTGTCGCTCGCTTAGGCAGTGGTTGTGGCATAGGCTCGGTGCCGGGAGGTGGGACTCGTTCCTTTGGAATCCGGAGGAAGTGGTCTCCAGTCCATCTCGCGTGACACGATTTTTCTCCTGACAAGGGTCTTGAGACAACCTCGGTGCGTCTGCCCAGTCTTTGGGCGCAAGCGCGCGGAACGCAGGATTCCGGACGTAGGAATAGGTCAAGACTTTCGGCTCATGCTATAAGCGGCCTTCGGTATCAAGGACCGTAATTGCCCTGTAGACCGCCATATTGTAATTGTGGGGCGGTCCTGACAATTGTCCGACTTATTTAGGGGTTAATATGGGCTGGCGGAAGCTTCTGTTTTGAATACCTTCGGAAACGTGGCGTCACGCAACCAGCCTCTCCTTTTTCAAGACCTCCCCCCTGGCGCTGATGACGATCTGTTCCATCGGGACGCTCTTGCCCGCCAATTGCATTCCTCTCTTAACTATCATGGGCAAGCCGGCGCAGCATGGGACTTCCATGACAACCACCGTGACACTCTTGATGGAAGCATTGCTGAAAATTTGCGCAAACTTCTCGATATAAGCCTGAGCGTCGTCGAACTTTGGGCAGCCGACCATTATCGCCTTACCCTGGAGGAAATCTCGATGGAAGTTGGGGTAAGCCACCGGTGTGCAGTCCGCTGCGACAAGAAGGTCTGCGTTCTTAAGGAAGGGGGCGGTGGGCGGGGCCAGCCTTATTTGGACGGGCCAATGTGAGAGGGCGGAAGCAGTGCCTACCTGTGATACTGGTTGGTTGGCCTGCTGACAAGAAGTGGGCTGAGCGAAGCTTTGGATTGTCGCGGACGGGCAACCGCACGCCATAGTCTGGGACACCTGTTTTTGATCCTCTTCCGCCGTCTTCAGGTGCTCTTCGACCGCTTCCTCGTCAAAGTCCTCGGCTTCTCTTTCAATGACTTTGAGGGCGCCTGTGGGGCATTCGCCCAGGCAGGCGCCGAGGCCGTCACAGTACTTTTCTGCCACGAGCCTGGCTTTGCCTTCCACCAGTTCGAGGGCGCCTTCCGCGCATGAAATCATACACTGGCCGCAGCCGTCACAAAGCTCTTCGTTTATTTCTATAATCTTGCGTTTCGCTTTCATTTCATAATCTCCTGCAAACGTCTCTCTCGGGATTCTCTATCTGATAAAAGGGGCCGCAGAAGCCCTCTTGTCCTCGTCAAGGCCCCTCTCCGGCCTATGTCGGCAGAGAGGGGCGTCAGTGGGTGCCAGCCTTGCAAGAACTCACGATGGTGACAGTCGTCACAAAACCGATTCACTAACCAACAGCCCTCGCGCTCGCCCCGTTCAGCAGTACACTGCGGGCCAGCTCGCGACCACTCTCGGTAAGGAATTTGGAATCAACAAGCTTTCTGAGCTTTTCGGGCGCCATCGGCGCTTTCTTCTGGATTTCTTCAAGATTGACCAGCACATCAGCATCGTAGACCACCTTGAAGTTGACGGTTTCCTCCTGGCGGGGATGATGATGGTGGCCGACTATGTCACAAACTTCGTCAATCATCGTTTCAGCGGCATCGAGTTTCGTGAGGATCTCGCGCGCCACGGCAGGCCCTTCTTCCTCCTGATAACGCGCTTCGGTGCTCTGATGATTCTCCTCGGCCTTCTTGATACCGATGTCGTGCAGGTAAGCGGCGGAAAGAGCTACGGCAGGGTCACCCTTTTCCTCTTGGACGAGTCGATCCGCGTAGCGGGCCACTCTGGCTGCATGACCGATCCGTTTGAAATCCTGTTTGAAATATAGCTTCATCTCTACAGCCACCCGATCCTTCAAAAGATTCTCCTTCTCCTTCAACAACTCGGGCGGAAGCTCTCCAAAGCAATGCTCCGCGAACTTGCAATGGGCTGCGCAGCCGAAGTCCATCTTGGGATTAAGCACTTGATGCCCGCATTTCTTGCACCTGCGCCTCGTCTCATCTTTGAAGAATTCAACAGCTTGACCGCAGTTGGGGCACTGGGCATCAAAGATGGCGTCAAACTTCCAGTAGCGTGGGTCTTGTCCCGGGCATTTCATGATTTTTCTCTCTTTCCGTCCGCCCAATTGCGGCAACGGCTGTGCAGCGGGCGGTGCGGCCCCGCACCGCGAAATTTATCCCAGAATCGCCTTCAGGTCCTCGTCCGGAGTGGTGATGGGTTTGATATCGAAGTTCTTCACCAGCACTTCCAGCACGTTAGGAGTGATGAAAGCCGGAAGGCTCGGCCCAAGGCGAATACCCTTGATTCCGAGATGGAGAAGAGTCAGCAGAATAGCCACCGCCTTCTGCTCGTACCACGAAAGCACCATGGAAAGCGGCAGTTCGTTTACGCCGACGTTAAATGCCTTGGAAAGCGCAACCGCGATCTGGATGGCAGAATATGAGTCATTGCACTGTCCCACATCCAGGAGCCGCGGGATGCCCCCGATGTCTCCAAGATCCTTATCGAAAAACCGGAACTTGCCACAAGCAAGTGTCAAGACAACGCAATCCTTGGGAACCTTCTCCACAAACTCGGTGTAGTAGTTGCGGCCCGGCTTGGCACCGTCACATCCTGCTACGAGAAAGAAGTGCTTGATAGCCCCGCTTTTCACAGCGTCGATCACCTGGCCCGCCACCGACATGACGGCATTTCTACCGAACCCGCACATGACGG
>JBKQMK010000012.1:0-7875 GCA_052146735.1 Desulfomonilaceae bacterium
CTGAATTCTAAAGGGAGACTGAACTGCCTGCTCAGGTGCTCAGGAAACGCTATGGCAGTACGCAGATTTTCTGCAAAAGAAATTGTTCAGGACATCCGATCAGGGATGGATGAGACCGCGCTTCGTAAGAAATACCAGCTCTCCCTGAAAGGCTTGGAAACTCTTTACCAGAAGCTGATCGCAGCAGGTCTCTTGGGGAACGACCTCCAACCGGTACCTCGTAAGATCAACCTTCTCGCCATTCTCGCGGACATCCGTGCTGGGATGAGCCAATCCGACCTCCTGACAAAGTACGAACTGTCGGAGAGCATGCTTCGGCAGTTGAGCAAGAAGCTACTCGCTGCAGAAGGGAAGAGACTTGCTCTTGATGCTGAGACGATCATCATGGAGCCTGTTGAATTCCCTGCAACCAGTGAATTGGTGAGACATGAAGTCGATTTCGACCTGCCAGCCTACGAGGCAGATCGACCGGAGACCCTTGGGATGGTGCGGGAGGTTTCCGAGGAAGGCATGAGTGTGGCAGGCATTGAGGCTACCGTGGGAGATACCAAAACCCTCGTTGTCCTCGGCGACGAATTGGGTCAGTTCTCTTCGTTTGAATTCGAGGGCTCCTGTCTGTGGGCATTTACCGATTCAGAAGAGGGAACCTGCCTAGCGGGATTCGCCATAAGCAAAATATCGGAGACCGATGCTAAGGAATTGCGGAAACTTGTGCGTTTGATAACCAGCGGTGGATAGAGGCTATGGCTTAACAAAGTGATAGTTCAGGCTATCGTCGATCTGCCTTATCGTCCAATTAACCACTCGGACTCACGGACAGATGGCCTGACCCCCAAAAACTGGTCCAGGTTCTAATTTAGTACAGAGTAAGGCCTGGGCCACATAGGGAGGTCAGGATGGAACGGAATCGTTTTAAGGTTGAGCAGATCATCAGGATGCTTCGAGAGGCCGATGTTCATCTGACTCAGGAAACCGCCAGATTCTTGGGGGCGATCTGCGCCTCCCTCGGGATAAAGGCTTCTTAGAGACAGGTGCCTGCTATTCGGCCACCATTCTACAGAGCATTTCTTCATGGTGGTCAAGCACTTGACGAATCGGAAAGCATCAACGTATAGCGTTCCTAGTAAAAGGGGCCATCAGGTATTTCGCATGACATATATTCACATGTAGATCAGTAGGCAACAAACGAAAAGTAAGTAAAGAAAGGATGCAGTCCATGCCAAAAGCGAAATACCCTCAACACGAAGCGCTCAACCCATTCTTTGCGCTGATGATGAAAGGATTGAAGGGCTTTGTTGATGGCGATCATTACTTTGACACGATCACCGATGATGCCGAATTCGAGTTTCTCTACCGTTTCCCCGGTTGGCCGGAGAAAATTCACGGGCGCAAAAATCTGATAGCCGCATACTCTGGGTATGGCGACAACATCAAAGTTCACAAATGCGATAATCTTGCCGTTCATTATGACAAAGAAAATGGCGTCGTTATTCTGGAGTACCAAGTTCATGGCAAGATTCTGAGAACCGGCGCTGCCTATGACAACCGTTTTGTCTCCATCGTCACAATTAAGAACCGAAAAATCGTCCGTTGGAGAGACTACATGGACTCTCTTGCCGCATGGCAGGCTCTTAGCGGCTACTGACAGTCCCTACACACCACCGTAAAATGAAAGGAAAAAATTATGACGATTTACTAATATTCATACTTTTCCTGTATCGTGGGCCACTCCTCCTCGTTCAAATGGAACTGACACAAGGGAAGGCGCTCGTTTGGGACGGCTTGCTGTCGGTCATCTTTTTTGCTCAGCATAGCGGCATGGTTCGCAGGGGGTTCCGCAACCGCTTGTCCAACTTCATCCCGCCGCTCTACCACGGAGCTCTTTACACGATTGTATCGGGTCTGGTGTTGACCGCACTGATCGTGTTTTGGCAAGGGTCTGCCATCTATCTGTATGAGCTTCAGGGTCCTGCTCGTTGGTTTGCGAGAGGCTTCTCATTTATCACGCTCGCAGGATGTTTCTGGACTATATTTTCGCTACGGGCATTCGACACATTTGGTCTTGATCCAATCAGAGCTGAGTTGAGCGGCAAGCGAATTCGATTTCAAGAGTTCGTTGCGTGCGGTCCATACCTGTGGGTTCGCCATCCTCTTTATTTGCTGGTGATCCTGATGCTGTGGTCGTGCCCGGATCTGACTGCGGATCGACTGCTTTTTAATGTCCTTTGGACCGTGTGGATCTGTGTAGGAGCCGCTTTTGAAGAAGCGGACCTTCTGGCGGACTTTGGCGAGAAGTATAGCGACTACCAAAGCAAGGTTCCCATGTGGATTCCTTGGAAGAGACGTCCTGGGCGTGATCTGTCCCCCAAAATCTCGTGCAGATTATGAATTAATTCGTGATTAGGTATGCAGAAACGCAAAAGATTCTGATTGACTGACAGGTGTGGGGAGAGTTACGCTGCAGCGGTAGGATAGAAGAAGCTTTTCCATCAACGTGACGACGGTTTTGTATCTGACGGGCCTTGTGAGAGGCCAGACATAACATTGTCTTGGGGCCAGGCCACCATGCCATTCGAAATCAAGGCAGAGGAAGGCGAGACCGTCCTTCTTCATGAATCCTACAAGTCCCCCTCCTTGTGGAGCGAACCATTTGCCTTCGCCGTGTCCGACCGTGCATTGTATGTCCCAGCTACTAAGTGGTTTCGGCGGTACTTTCAACGAATTCCGCTGAGTAAAATACAGAGCGTTACCCTTCACAAAGATCCTCTTCACGGTGTCTGGGTCCTCGCTGCCTTCATTGTCGCAGTTGGCCTCGCTGCAACCTACTGGATGCATGAGCCCGTTCTCGCCCGTGGTGTCGGTAGCGTCTCGGCGTGGCCCTTCGTCATTGTTGTGGCTGGTCTCGTTGTTCCCTTCGCCCACCGTGGGCGCAGTGTCCTTGTCGTGTCCCTAATGTCTGGTTCTTTCAAATGGAGTGTGATTACCGTAGTAGGTTTCGGCAAGGACGAGAGGTTGGCTATCCAGGAGCGCATTCTTGGGGTCTGTCGCAAAGTCGGGCTGCCAGTCCACGACGACCGGAGCAAGGTCTAACGCCTCCTTTCTACAGACCCGCTTCACCAGGTGCCACAAGAAATCGTACAACTCCTCAAAGCCCACGGAGCGAAAGAATGAGTGCTCCAGGGTTCCAGAGCATATTTCCCCTTAATATTGTCGCAGAATGTCAGTTGTTGGACTCACATGGCAGTTACTCCGGGGAGGGTGATGGTCTAACAGGAGATGTCGAATGGAATTGTGGGGGGGCAAGGGCAGGAACAGGGTAAGAGATCTTCAGCCAATGCTCACATTTTGCTCTCACCGTGAGGGACTGACAGGGATCGAAAGGGATCGAAAAGGATTGTCAGGGACTGAAATTGTTGGGGTTATTGGGAAAGACCTTGAAATTATTGACTGGTTCGCCGCCCTCTCACGGCGGTGTCCACGTGCTCCTCTTATTGAGGAACAGGACATTCGTGCAGGACTTCTGAGGGACGCTGTTGTGATAAGTCGTAATTTGTCGTGAAAGGGGTTGCACAATTCTCTTTGCCCACACCCCCCTACCCTTGCCTATGGCAATAATTCGCTCAGAATTAATTCCACCAGAGCTGTGGAGATCTTCATCAACCGGCCTGTAAACGACTGAAGGTATCTGGAAAGGTTACCTATCACGCGAGTAACAGGCATGTGGATGCAGTATTAGTGTTTTAAAATGGGCGAATTGGTGCTATCGGGTCATCATGCGAGGGCATTTATCCGCTGTGTCAAATTTGTGTCTTTCGGTTGTTCATCGTTGTGATGCGTTGTGTGTTAATGCAACGGGGGTCCGTGGTAAGTATGGGTTTTTATTGCCAAGTCAGAGTTTATCTGAGACTGAAAATCCTTGTGTCGGTGGTTCGATTCCGCCCCTCGGCACCAGCAATCGAATAGAAATCCCGCCTAGTTGTGGATCACAGAGAGGCGGGATTTCTTTTTCAAAACGATCGGTGCAGGACTTTTGCGGGACTGTAGGCAGCCAGTCAGTCCTCGCAATAACGTCCGGGGACGACCTTTCTTATCACCGAAACTGAAGGGATCCTCGCTGGTATTATCCCGTGCCGCTCCGTCTCTGCCGTGCAGTGCTGGGCGTTACAACGACCGTCTCCGTGGCGGGGATGCGCGAGTGTCCCGATCGGAAGAAAGACGAGCGATCGAGCACCTTCTCCTGGAACTCCTCAAGGTATAAGTAGATCACCGGGGTGATGTACAGGGTGATGAACTGAGACACCACGAGGCCGCCAACTACGACCAGCCCGAGCGGACGTCGGGAGGCTGCATCGGCCCCGAATCCCACTGCGATGGGGATAGCGCCGATAACCGCCGCTAGGGTCGTCATGATGATGGGCCGGAACCGGTCCATGCTGGCATCGTGGATGGCCTGTTCGGCCGATTCGCCGCGCTCAACCCGCTGGCGGGCGAAGTCAACGATCATGATTCCGTTTTTCTTGACGATCCCCATTAGCATGAACAGGCCCACGAATGCGTAGAGAGATGCCTGCTCCCCGAACAGAAACAGGGTCAACAACCCTCCCACCAGGGCCGTGGGAAGCGTCGAGAGCACAGTTACGGGGTGAACATAGCTCTCATAGAGGATAGCCAGAATCACGTACATCACGAACACCGCCAGGGCCATCAGAATTGTCAAATCTCTGACCGTGTTCTGGAACGTCAGCGCCTCGCCTTGCAGGGTAGCTCGCATGGTCGACGGCACGATCCCCTCCGCGGCTTTGCTGATGAAATCCGTGGCCTCCCCCATGGCCACCCCGGGCTTGAGATTGAAGTAGAACGTAACGCTCGGGAATTGGTTGAGGTGATTAACGCTCTGAGGACCAAGGGTAGTCTTCCACTTGACCAGAGCGTTGAGCGGCACAAGGTTCTTGCCGTCATCGGACTTGATGTACAAGAGCGAGAGGTCCTGGGGCTTCGCGCGTTCAGAATCGGCGACCTCCAGAATAACCTGGTACTGATCCTCCGGTTTTTTGATGAGATAGAGGTAATTTTGAGAGTACGCGTTCCGCAGAAGCGCCAAAATCCGGGTTTCTGATACCCCATACGTCTTGGCCTGGTCGCGGCGGATATCTATGTCCAGATTGGGCGTGTTGTTGAAGAAGTCCGAGGAGATGGTCTGAAAGCCTGGATACCCCCTCAGCTTCCCCATAAGCCGTGTGGACACGTCATATACTTGATCGGGGTTCACGCCGGACACGGAAAAGGCGTACTGCCCCTGGTTTCGGTTTGTCGCGCCCGTGCTGATCTCCAGCACCGGGAAGGGGCGCAAGAACGGGAAGACGCCGGGGATAACTCCCAGCTTGCCCATTAACTGACCTGCGACGCCCTGGATAGGCGCCCGCTCGTCGGGCGGCTTGAGAAAGCAGAGCAGCAGCCCCTGGTTGGATGATAGGAACTGGCCGTTCCCGGTCATTGTAAAGGTAGCATCCACAGCGGGATTCTGCCTAATCACCTCATCGGCCTGATCCTGGAGGGTGTGCATCTGCTCTGGAGACGAGCCTTCCAGCGCGATCATGACTCCCCAAATGAAGCTGCTGTCACCCGCAGGAAGGAAGGTCTTTGGAATAGCGATGAAGAGCGCTATTGTGCCGGCAAGGCAGACGAACCAGATCAGTGCGGAGATCCATCGCCGTCGCAGGAACCACCAGAGCGATGAGCCATAAAAGGCCAGGACCCGCTTCTCCGCGCCGCCGACCACCCGCTCCATCCATGTCTTCTTCGCGTCGCGGCCCCGGTCCTTGAGCAACCTTGCGCACATGAGCGGTGTGAGGGTCAGTGACACAAGGCCGGAAGCAAAGATTGCGACTACGATAGTGATGGCAAATTCGCGAAAAATCCTGCCAACCAGCCCGGACATGAAGACAAGTGGAATGAACACCGCTGCCAGCGAAATGGTCATTGCAAGAATGGTGAAGCTGATTTCCTGAGCGCTATTTATGGCCGCCTGCAACGCCTTCTCACCGAGATGCTCCATTCGGCGAACCGTGTTCTCCAGGAACACGATAGCGTCGTCAACCAAGAACCCTATGGCAAGTGTGAGCGCCATGAGTGAGAGGTTGTCAAGGCTGTACCCTAGCATTCGCATTGCCATAAATGTGAGCAGGAGCGATAGGGGTAGCGCTACGACGGGGATCGTGGTGTCCGTGGCTCGCCCGAGAAATAGAAAGATTACCATCACCACCAGGACAAAGGCGATGACGAGGGTTGCTTGTACGTCATCGACGCTGTTCACAATGGTCCGCGACCGATCGTAAATCGGCGTGACCCGTATCGACCCAGGAAGTTCCGCACTGATCACCGGCAACAAATCACGTATGCTCTTTGCTACCTCCACTGCGTTGGCCCCGGCCTGACGAAAGACAGCGACGACCACTGTAGCCGACGGAACGGGATAGCCTCGGAGCCAGAACCGCATGTTGATCCGCTCATCCTGGACGGAATCCTCAACCTGGGCCACATCCCGAAGATACACCGGAGCGCCGTTTCGGGAGCTTACGATCAGGTTTCCGTACGCCTGGGCATTTTCCAGTTGGCCCTTCGGGCGAAGCAGCACTGTGCCCGCGGAGCTGTCAAACTGGCCTGCGCCCGCGTAGCTTGTGCCGTTCCTGATCGCAAGAGCCAAGTCATCCACGGATATGCCGCGAGCCCACATCTTGGACGGGTCAGACTTGACCCGAACGGCTGATTTCGTGCCGTACACGGCCACTCGGCTCACGCCCGGTAGAATACTTATCCGTTCACCGACCTGCGTGTTGGCGTAATCGTAGAGTTGACCTCGCGTGACCGAGTCGGTAGTGAGAGCGATATACATGATCGGCTGATCGTTAGGATTGGTCTTGGAGAAAGTCGGCGGTGAAGGGAGATCAATCGGGAGGCCGCCGGTGGCTTGCGTGATGGCCGTCTGCACGTCCGTGGCGGCCGCATCGATGCTCTTTTCCAACACGAACTGGAGGGTGAGGCTCGTGTGTCCTTGACTGCTCTTGGAGGTCACGAGTTCCAATCCGTTAATCTGCATGAACTGGCGCTCAAGCGGAGTGGCAATGTTGTTGGCCATCGTGTCGGGGCTCGCTCCAGGATAATCCACCTCTACCTGGATGACCGGATAGTCCACCGCAGGCAGGTCGTTCACCGCTAGCCGCAAGTAGCTGAGCACACCGAAAAGGATCACGGAGACCGTCAAGACCGCAGTCATTACCGGCCGACGGATGAAAGGTTCCGAAAAGTTCATGACTTGTCCTCACTGTCGGCCTCGGGCGAACTCATCACCGCGCGGGGCTCCTCGATGTGAACCTTGCCCCCTGGCATTACCCCGAGTTGACCGTTCACAACCACCCGCTCGCCAGGTTTGAGCCCTTCATCGACAACCACAAGCTCATCTTGCCGCTGCCCCAGCTTCACCGGCCGCAATTCCGCGGTGGAATCCTCGTTAACCACGTACACGAATGGTCCCTTGGCAGACCTCTGGGGAGCGGCCGCGGGAATGAGCACCGCTCCTTGTATCGTGCTCAGAACTAGGCGGACCTTGACAAACCTTCCAGGCCAGAAATAGTGATCCCCATTAGGGATCGTGGCGCGAAGCTTGACAGTGCCGGTCCCGTCTTGAACTGCGTTGTCCACGAAAGTAAGGTTCCCGTCCATTGGCTTTCTGGGCTCATCGGGCAAGCGCACCTCGACCTTGAGCGTTCCGCCTTGCATGTTCCGCTGTACGGCAGTGAGATCGTTCTCAGTGATCGTGAAATCCGCGTAGATCGGGTCCAACCGCTCAATTACCAGGAGGGAGCCTGTGTTTGCTGC
>JBKQMK010000013.1:0-13949 GCA_052146735.1 Desulfomonilaceae bacterium
CGCTTTTACCATCCCACCGGCAGAGGCTTCGAGAAGACAATCCGAGAACGGATGGCTAAAGATGAGACCGACACCTAGAGATGATTGCAAGATCTAGGACCTTTTTGAAGAGTGACCGGGGTGGGCCGTTTTGCAAAAAGGGCCTCCCCGGTCACTCTTCAAAGAGGTCCTAGATCTTGCAATCATCTCTAGGTGTCGGTCTCATCTTTAGCCATCCGTTCTCGGATTGTCTGCTCGAAGCCTCTGTCAGTGGGATGGTAAAAGCGCTTGCCTTGTATGGCCTCAGGTAGGTGCTCCTGGTCCACTTTTGCGTCGGGGAAATCGTGAGCGTAACGATATCCCTTGCCGTAGCCCAATTGCTTCATCAATCGGGTCGGCGCATTGCGGATATGCAAAGGAACCGGAAGATGTCCTGAACGGCCTATTTCTTCCTTCACCGCAATATACGCGGCCTCCAGCGAGTTGGATTTCGGCGCGGTGGCAAGAAACACCACCGCTTGCGCGAGGGCCAGGGCGCACTCTGGAAGCCCGATAAACCGGCACGCTTGATAGGCTCCTACGGCCTGTTCCAAGGCACGGGGCGAAGCCAGTCCCACATCTTCACTTGCAAATCGGACTAGGCGCCTCGCAATGTATAGTGGGTCTTCGCCCCCTTCGATCATCCGCCCCATCCAATAGAGTCCCGCATCAGGGTCGCTGTCTCTCAGAGATTTGTGAAGGGCACTAATCAGGTTGTAATGCTCTTCGCCGGCTTTGTCGTATAAGAGGCTTCGCTTCTGAGCCGCTTCCTGTACCGTCTCAGCGTCGATTCTTCCGCCACGGTGGTTGTGAGCTTCCAAAGCAGCCAGTTCGAGTATATTCAAAGCCGATCTGGCATCTCCCCCGGCCAGGGACGCTATTAGATCTGCAGCGTTCGGATCGCATTCGAGTTTGAGTTCTCCCAGGCCGCGTTCCGGATCCTGGACGGCCCGCTGAAGAATCTCTCTTACGGCCTCGGGCGGCAAAGCCTGGAGGACAAAGACCCTCAGCCTTGACAAGAGTGCTGAATTGACTTCAAAGCTTGGGTTTTCCGTTGTGGCGCCGATAAGGATGACTGTCCCATGCTCGACGTGAGGGAGCAGATAGTCCTGCTGGGATTTGTTAAACCGGTGGATTTCATCAAGGAACAGAATGGTTCTGACCCCGGCATGTGTGAGATCTTCCCGAGCCCTGCTTGCAACTTCCTTTATTTCCTTTACACCTGCGGTAACGGCAGAATACGGCACGAACCGAGATTGTGATTTGTGAGCTATGATGCGGGCAAGAGTCGTCTTGCCGGAGCCCGGAGGCCCCCAGAAGAGCATTGAGAACAGACGATCGTCTTCTATGGCCCGACGGAGTATCTTTCCCGGCCCAAGTAAGGCTTCCTGGCCCACGAAGTCCGCTAGGTCATCGGGACGCATTCTGTCCGCGAGCGGCCTTTTCGAATCGGCCATACCTGCATTGTCGAACAGATCCATAGATTCAGCGTATCTTAATCCCGATGCCCAAGCAAGAAGCATTCGGTTCATTTTCGGCCTGCCGCCCCATTTCCCTGGATTTTCGCCCGCATTCGTGGTACTCAATGCAGCAATTTCACCCGGACTCAATAATCGAGGATTGAATGCAACGGATAGGATTGGTCTTGAAGCGCTCGGACGAACGAGCGCTCCTATTGGGCGAAAAAATTGCCAACTTCTTACGGCAATCAGGAAAGGAAATTCTGCTTGAACCCTCTTGTCGAGAATTGGCATCGAAGTGGAATGCAAATGCCACAGAACGGCTGACAGATGAGGCAGATCTTCTGGTGGTCCTCGGAGGAGACGGCACCATCCTGAGGGCCGCTGCCTTACTCAATTCCAAGTCCATGCCTGTCCTCGGTATCAACTTGGGCCGCGTTGGATTCATGGCAGAAGTGTCTCCTGCCGAGGCCATTGCGGAACTCAAAGCCGTGATGGAGGGCACCGCCGAGTTTGTGAAAAGGATGTTGTTGCAGATCACCCTTCCTGACGGAAAGACAGCTAGGGTCCTTAACGACGTGGTCATCCATTGGGGGGGTATCGCTCGTCTGATCGACCTCGGACTCAGAATGGGGACGGCTCGCGAAATCGAACTTAGAGCAGACGGCCTCATTGTGTCTACGCCCGTCGGATCCAGCGCGTACTCCTACGCTGCCAACGGTCCTCTAGTTCATCCTGAGATTGAAGGGATTCTTCTGACTCCGATATGCCCGTATGCGGGCCTTAAACGTCCCCTCCTTATCCCTCCTCATCTGGAGACGGAGTTGGTCCTCAAGAAAGGAAAAAATTTGACCTTGACCTTGGACGGGCACACGACGGTGGAGCTGGAAGAAGGCCAGTCTATTAGAATAGTACGGGCGCCCTTACCATTCATCATGGTTAAATCCACGGCCAGGGATTACTTTGACGTCCTGAAGGAGAAGCTGGACTTGGTATAGACGGATGATCAGGTTGCGCCCCTTAATTTGCGACCCTTGAAAATTCTATGTGAGCGTCATATCTTAACACGTGGGCATGTCCGACCGTGTGAGGTTGTCTGCGTAGTCAAACGATTCCTATGCTGAAGTACCTGAAAATATCTGACCTGGCTATAATCGACAAAGTCGAAGTCGAATTTCGCGAGGGGTTTAACGTTCTGACTGGAGAGACCGGTGCTGGCAAGTCGATTCTCATCGGCGCGCTTGATCTTCTCCTGGGCTCTCGGAGTTCGCCGGACATCATTCGCACTGGCGAACAGGAAGCTCAAGTGGAAGGTCTGTTTGAGATCCCATCAGGGATGACACTCCCAGCCGAGCTTGGAAGTGGCCTGAACGGGTCGACCGAGCTCGTCCTTTCGAGGAAAGTTTCACGAACAGGCAAATCCAGGTCTTTCATAAACGGCAACCTCGCAACTCTGGCGATGATTCAGACAGTGGGCCGGTCTCTCGTAAGCATCTTCGGCCAACATGAGCATCAAGTTCTCCTTGATCCGGAGGAACATGTAGGGATACTGGATCGGTTTGGAGGAGCGGCAGAGGTGCGCAAGGAGACTTCAGCCACATTCGCGGGATGGACAAAAGCTGCAAGAGAACTGTCCCGGGCAGAGAAAAGGCGCGAGGAACTGGAGCAGACGGGACGCGAAAATGCCGCTTCAATTGAAGAACTGACTGCCGCTTCCTTGAAGGAAGGAGAAGAAGACGAACTGGTCCAAGAGCGAGAAGTGATGAAAAAAGCGGTACAAATCCGCGAGAAGGCCTTCGAAGCTCACCAGACGCTCTATTCCCGAAGTGGCAGCTTGATGGAAGGATTCACCGAAGTAAAAAGAGCGCTGGAGTTCCTGGCATCGACCAATCCCAAGCTGGTAGGGCTGAGGGAAAATTTTGAAGAGGCCGTTTATCGACTAGAAGACGTAGCCCTCGAACTGAGAAATGTCGCCGAAACTAGCCACGGCGATCCTACGCGTCTGGAACGGATCGAGGAAAGGCTGGCTCTGATCAGGCGGCTTAAAAGAAAGTACGGTCAAGACCTGGCGGGCCTGATTAGCCAACTTGATATTTTGTCCGAAGAGGCAGGAGACGTCCTCGGGGCGAGGACCGACGTGAAGAAGCTGACAGGCAAGGTGTCAGAGAGCCGAGAAAAGTATCTGAATGCTGCTCGCAATCTGTCCTCTGCCAGGCGAAAAGCAGCCGGAGAACTTGAAACGGCCATGAAAAAGGAACTCAAAGACTTGGCCATGCCCTATGCACTTTTTGGCGTGTCTTTCCAGGAAGTTGAAGAAGACAAAGGATCGCCTAACGGGCTGGAAAAAGTCGAATTTTTTCTGGCGTCCAATCCCGGCGAAGCTCCTCGGCCTTTAAGCCGTATTGCATCGGGAGGGGAACTCTCAAGAATTATGCTTGCTGTGAAGGCCCTTCAGGTGGACGGCCACGGGTCCCCTACGGTGATCTTTGACGAGGTGGACGCGGGAATCGGGGGCCATACAGCCTTTGCCGTAGGCACTAGGCTGGCCAGGGTGGCTCAGCGCCAACAGGTGCTATGCGTGACTCACCTGCACCAGATAGCAGCTCTCGCGGACCACCATCTCTCCGTTCGAAAGTATGTGAGCCAGGGTCGCACTCATATAGACGTGAAGCCTCTGGACCGCGAGGCTCGCGTCGGAGAACTAGCCCGTATGTTGGGGGCGAGCCCGGATTCGGCTTCAGTGAGAGAGCACGTTCAGCGTTTGATGGATCTCGACTGTGCGGAGGTTTCCGGGTGATCCGCAGGGCCACTTTGAGGGATGTTAAGAGCATTCACCGTTTGATAGCCGAACAAGCTCAATCTGGACATATCCTCGCCAGGGCTATGAGCGAGCTTTATTCGCAGGTGAAGGATTTCATAGTAAGCGAAGACGTCGGCTCAGGAGAAATTGTCGGGTGCGGCGCCCTTCAGATTGTGTGGGAGGATCTCGCTGAAATACGGTCACTGGCCGTACAGACTGAGTACCAGGGACAGGGTGTAGGCACCGCACTCATTGAGGCGCTTTTGGAAGAATCCGGACAGATGGGCGTAAGCAAGGTTTTTGTTCTTACTTATAGACCGGACCTGTTTCAAAGGCTCGGTTTCGCTCTCATGGACAAGAGTCTACTTCCACACAAGATATGGGCGGATTGTATACGCTGCACTAAATTTCCGGAATGCGATGAAATAGCGCTTGTGAGGGCTTCATGATTAGGACCCGTGAGATGAACTGCCGGTCCGTTGGAAAGGAAGCCGGGAAGCCGGGAAGTTTTCAACTGATGTCGTTGAAAGGCTTGTTTCGCCTGACTATATTGGCGGCCATGCTCCTTCTCTTGGGGGGCTGTGGGATGTTTAACTTGGGAAAGTGGAAAGGAATCGAAAAGGCTTCGGCTGACGAAAAATATTACCTTGTCAAAGACGTCTTCCTCACAGCAGGGTCTTCGTACAACCGCAAAGAAGCTTTTGATCACAATATGAATGAAAGCGTGAATCTTTTTTTCATCCCCAAGATGGAGCAGAATACGTATGTCGCCGAAAGCATATGGTACGACCCCAACGGGGACGAATTTCGCAAAATAAGAACGACCTACGACGCGCAAAAAGAGACCAAGAAAGGTGATGAGAGACAAGCATCCGGCACCACTAGGGTCCACACCATGGCCACAAAGGAACTCTATGATCACAAACCCGGGGTCTGGAAGGTGGCGCTTTATCTCGAAAACGACTTGGTTCGCAGACTGACTTTCTCGATCAGGTGACCCTGTAACGCACTTAAGTTAATCACTTCGATGACGCACACTTGCACGAACCCGGAATTCTTGGTAATATACAGAAAAGAAGTCTAACTCCGGAGGCTTGGTGAAAATTACCCGAAACAACGTGAATACCCTGATTATGGGGATCGTCTGTTTAAGTATATTGAGTGCTGTACCGGTCGCGGGGGACCAAATTTTCGCGCCGGATTATCTGTGGGAGCGCGGCATTGCGTCCAAGACCGACCCCATCGAGATAGCGAACACACACCTGGGCATCTCTTACCGGGACGATGGCGCCCTGGACAGCCAAGGGCACTTCACCACGTTTGCCAGGCCCGACAGATTTTTTGAAACACCGGGGCTTAATTGCAGCGGCTTGGTGGTCTCCGTCTCCCGTTTCTTATTTGACAAGAACTGGACACTGGAGGAAGTGACCCGGGATCGCCAGGGGAACAGTGGGGACAATTCTGAACTGGGTAAGGACTGGGATTTCGGGTGGGACCTGATCTTCAATCTTACGGAAGGTAAACCCCGTAGAATCATAATGCCGGAACCGGGCAATTATACTGTTGAGGGTTCTGACGGCAGGAGCCTAAGGGGGTTTGATCTCCACGATTCGGCTGCGTGGCGAAAGGTTTTGCCTCAGATGCAACCCGGGCGGATGTACCTTGGGAGCATCAGTCGGCCGGCGCCTGAGCGCGGGTACCCGGTGCTCCACTATCACGTGGTGCTCATGCTGCCTGACGGAAAAGGTGGTGTGTGGCTTTACCATGCCACTCGCAGGAGCCACGTTCACCGGATGAACATCAGCACATCTCCGGGCATGTCCCGCTTCATGTCTCAGTTCGGGGGCTCCAGAGGCAACGCGAAAAAGATATTGATAGTCGAAGCAATGCTCCCGACGTTAGTGCCGGCCACAGAGACGGCATCTCAGACTGGATCGCCTCCCGCGCAGCAACAAGCTACCGAGCAGCAGCCTGCGCCGGTGCCTACTCAGCAGACACAAGGAGAGGCCCAGTTGGAGGCTCAGGATACCCATCGATTGCAGGATGCGCCTTCGGCGTCCGGGCTCGCTTCTCCGGACACACAAGCAGTCGCCCAAAGCTCCCCACCCGTTGTAGCGGCTCCCCAAAATGTCCCGGAGCTGGTGATAAACCATTTGTCCGGTAGAGTTTTTAAGTCTTTTCCTGAACTGGTCACCCAGATTCCACGCTTCGCGGATGACTCAAAGAACGGGCTCAAGTTCAGGTTTAGCAATAGGGGCGATCTACCAAGGAATGTTCAGGTCTCTCTGAGGACGCCCGACGGCGACGTCCAGTACAAGGGCCAACTTGCAGCAGATGCAGACCTTTTAGTCGCATATCCCAGGGACTTCGACAGGTCTTCATCCCAGCCTCTCAAGACCGGAAAATACCTGGAGGATGTGAGAGTAGACGGCGTTCAATGGTGCGCGGACCTCTTCGAGGTGGCAGCGCCGCGCGAGGCCAGGCCCAAGGTCGTCAATGTGAAAATGCCGTCTACTGTGCAGGCCGGCCAGACTTTTACCGTCAGAGTGGAAGCTCAGAATCAAGGAGCCGAATCTGATTACGGGGGTATTACAATCTCAACGCCTGACCCTTCAGGACTACGGCTGTTGTCTGCAAAACCAGGTCGCGTCTTTGGGGCAGGCAGCACAGTGCTATCGGTTACCACTGATAAGATTCGATTGAAAGTCCCCATGGCCGAGCGTTGGATCGACTTGTGGGGTGAATCCAAAGTATATGACCTCAATGTTCAAGTACAGGCGGGCCGTCCCGGGACTTACCCGCTCTACGTTCGATGCGCACTGAGAGGCGTTAACGTGAAGAGCAGTGTGGTTCTGATGGATCCCCAGACTTCTGATGCAGCGGATCAGCAGGGGTTTCCGGTTCAGGTCCACAAGATAACGGTGCGATAATTCATTGGAATAGTGGCGTTGACGCGTGGGCATTTTCAACACGTGATGGCAAAGTTCAATTCGACCGAGTTGCTGTTTGAGCGCCAGGAGGACATCATGAAGAAATTGATCTTGGGTTCTGCTCTGGCTGTCATGTTTTTTTTGGCGGCCTTCATAATCCCGGCTTTAGGAGCTGTAGAAGAACCATGGGCTGAGATCGAAGCGCGGACCAAATTCCTGCGCACCAAACACTATATTGAAACAATTCGGGTTCATTCCGACGCTTATTCCAGCGCCAAGGCCAAGGGAGGAAAAGAGGTTCCCGGACCATTTCCCGTTCATGTAATTCTGCCCGAAGATTATGAGAAAGACGTCAACCACCGCTATGGAGTGGTTTATCTGCTCGGAGGAAAATCCGGGTGGGATAACGGTCCTGAGCTGGGAGGTGCGACATACTGGTCGGTCTGGTGCAAAACCCCTCTGGCCATGGACAACCTGAAATCAGGTCAGCTTACCAAGGCTAGTTTCCAGGACAATGTCGGAGACCGGGAGCTCCAGCTTTTCAATCAATGGCTAAAGGAAGACCCGTACGAGGATGTCATAGTCGTCTCTCTTTGGAATCCTGGCGGCGGAAATACCGCTCAGTACGAGAAGTATCTAATCGGTGAGGTTATGCCCTATATCGATGCACACTATCGGACGGTTCCGGATCGGCGTTTCAGAGGAATCGACGGGGCCTGCGCTGGCGCGGCTCAAGCTTTAATGATTTCTGCCAGACGGCCCGATATTTTTGCATTCGCGGGGGGTCAGCAGACTGACCTCGGAAGCTATCCCATGACGAATGACGTATGGCGGAGCAATGCGGCGAGGATACGGAAAGCCGGCGGCATCGCATACAACATCAATACTAACGTCAAGGACGGCTGCAACTCATACAGCAACGGAGGGAGGCTGTATGAATTGGTGCAGGACATGAAAGCCGCAGGTTTTCCAGTGAACGTCAACGTTTTTGAGAGCTGCGGCCACGGGTACTGCGCTTACCGATACCCGAACGGGCATCAGTCATTGTACTGGTTTTCCAAGCAGTTCAAGCGCAACTTCTTGGCTCTCGGCATAAACAGGAATCCTCCACTAGAACAAGTCAGTGCCGGACCGCCGCGCGCGGAACAAGAACCGACGCAGGGCCAGGACAAGCGGGCCACGGCGCGCGATCAGACAGGACTCCTTCCGGGCCTCTGGTAATAGGGGGGTAGGCCCGGATAACGATTGCTTGCCCGGCAAGCCAATCTCTCCGCTGTCTCGCATCTGCATCGGGGAAATACTCCCTTGAAAATGCTTATCACTGATGGTCAGCAGATTGAAGTCATAGCGCCACAGATGAATCCCGCGCTGCACGCGGGATTCACTCGGGTACCGAGGAGCCGCGTCATGCGCGGAACACGTCCGTGGCTCCGATGTTTCAAGCTTTTTCAGCCTTCGTTGTGGCTCTCTACAACTTAGGTGCTGGCATAAAATGACGAAGGGACTGCGCTTGATCCGATTTCTCTTGGTCCTTCTTACGGTCTGTGCCTTCGCTGCATGTACAACCTCGGGAGAAGACGCGTCAAAGCCTAAGGTCTCCAAGCCAACGGGGACCAATAGCTTCACGGCGGCAGAAATCGAGAAGGGGGACGCGAAACCCGAAGTGCCCGAAAGCACGGAGACCCGTCGCGGCCCAACGAAGTACGTTCAGCAAAAATCTGAGTCGGAAAGAGCCGGTGGGGGGCAAGGCTTGAATGCACCGGATTCGGGACGCGCTGTTGCAGCCCTCCTACCTTCAAAATCTGCCCGCGAAGTGGTTATTGAGAAACTATCCGGGTACAAGACCCCAGCTGAGTACTTTACCATCCCCTCTCGAAAGTACCCCCAAGGAGTCGTGGCCGTCAGTCTCCCCATAGGTTATGAAAAAAATACGAAGAGAAAATACCCGCTGGTGATAGCATTCGGAGGCGCGGGCGAATGCGCCAGGTCCCCAAGAGACGGCGCCCTGGCATGGCTCTATTATTACAAGACGGACGAGGCGGTTCGGGCCCTGGCGAACAACCGACTCACGCCCGATGACTTTCGGAGACTTATCACGCCACCGCATCTGAATGACTTTAACCGGAAGCTTAAAGCTCGTCCTTACAGTGGGATCATTCTTGCCTGTCCATCCTCACCTCTCTTAACCCCACAGGTTGGCCTTGAATTCCCGGAGTATGAGGAATACATCATGGATGAACTCGTCCCCGCGCTCAAGAGCCGTTATCGCGTGGCCGACGCGGGGGTCGGTGTTGACGGGGTCTCGATGGGCGGAGCTCGGTCCATGTACTACGGATTTAAGTATCCCGAGGTGTTTTCCAGCATCGGTTCCGTTCAGGGAGCATTCGGGCCGTATTTCGATATCTACCGCCACTTCGTTGAAAGGCATAGAGAGACACTGAAAAAGCGATCCATTCAGTTGGTTACCAGCGACCGCGATCCTATGGCGCCTTCGGTCGAAAGAATGCATCAACTTCTTGTGGACAACTCGATACCGCACCTGTACCTGAAGCTTACAGGCCCGCATGACTACATTTTCAATCAGGGGCCCGGCGCACTGGAGCTTCTAGTATTCCACGACCATGCTTTGAGATAGGGAGGAACGGACGCAGTAACTCAGTGCTGCGTTTCACGAGTACAGTACCATTTGTACGGTAGGGCCGGCATCTTGCCGGTCAGCGGGAAGAAGGGATGACCGGCAAGATGCCGGTCCTACTAAGTGGTGTTGCCGAGGTGAGGTAACGTACTGGTGCCGTCTCCAATGGGGATTGGCGAAATACGCCAACGAACTTACGAAGAAGAGCACTGAGTTTCCGAGCTCCCCGCCGCGGCTTTTCACGACTCTTACTCCGTCCGAGAAGGGTTCCGGATGCGCTTTTCCAGAGCAGATGAAAAAATGAAGCAGGGCCTGCACGAAGAGATCTTCACAGCGGTGGACCTCCTCGTGGCCAGGGGTAAAGACGTCCTGTTTCATCAAACATACGGGGTCCTAGGCTCCACCGGAACAGATCCGGTGACACCCGAAACCCTTTTCGACCTGGCCTCTCTCACCAAAGTGCTTGCCGTAACTCCAAGCTGGATACTCATGGCCGCCGAAGATCCCAGCCTTCTGGATCAAAGTGTAGGCCGCTGGTTTCCCAACATGCCTCCGGACAAGCGCTGCATCACTCCCAGATGCTTGCTGGCCCACGCATCAGGTCTGCCGGCTTGGCGGCCTTACTATCTGCTGCCCGCCTCCCGGCACACCAGCGAGGACACTGCGGCAAGAATCTTGGCGGAACCTCTGGAATACTCTCCGGGGGATGCGTCTGTTTATTCAGATCTTGGGTTCATGCTTTTGGGATTCATTATTGAAAAAGAAACCGGCCGGAACCTGGAACAGTTCTCGAGGGAGAGGATATATGAACCGCTAGGGCTGGCCGACGACCTCTTATTCCGGCCTAAGGATGACGCGAGGATTGCAATGACCCGAGCGGGGGATTCTCCCGGACTTGTAAACGATCTCAACGCGAGGGCCCTCGGAGGAGTTTCCGGCCATGCCGGATTGTTTGGAACAGCGAAAGGGGTGGCAGCCCTTGCAGGCGAGATTCTTATGAGTCTGAAGGAGACCGGCAGGTTTTTTGACAAAGAGGCCACCCGCACATTCTGCACTTGTGCAGACATCAACTCAGCTTCCACACGTGCGCTGGGATTTGACACTCCTTCTGACGAAGGATCAACCAGCGGCAGGCTTTTTTCTAAGGACAGTGTGGGCCACACCGGCTTTACCGGAGTCTCGCTCTGGATCGACATTCCGCGCGATCTGATAGTAGTTCTCCTCACCAACCGCGTCTTCCTGGGAGAAGCGGATTTGCGTATAAAAGAATTCAGGCCGGTGCTTCATGATGCGGTTATGGAATCCGTGCTCGCGCAGCAGTAGTGGGCGAGGAGTTCTCTCTGTAATTTCCTTACAGATGGGGCGCTGATATGCTGCGTCAGGGATCCGGCAATCCCAGTAGGCTATTCCTTCGTTCCTCCTCGTTGTTGTTTGAACTGGAAAACGAGGATAAGGTATGCCTTAACGCAGCGGCATTGGGAGTCTTTCTTGGCCTGAGAGAAGGGCTTTTACCCAGATCATATCGTCTGGGGAAACCCGTGGAGCTTGGCTGGGAAAAGAAGTGCCCTAGTGAAAGGACAGATTTAGGTCAAGATATTAAGAGAAACAGGAACGCCTTATAGTGAACGAAGCAGTCTATATTTCGTGTATTACGCAATCTGCATAACCGTCAGTAAGGCATATTGATGGAAGTGGAGACAAATGAGCTTCCTTTTTACTACCTGGATCTACCCGATTAGAAGTCCGATTGTGCTCTTGGAGAATCCTCGCTTCATTCTGGACAATGCCCGCTCATCCGAGGAAATTCAACAAGTGGCTTCCGTGCTAAAGGGTAATTACCAAAATCAACTCGGAAGCTTCTTTCCCCCATTGGCAGAGGAAGGGGTCACATCCCTTGACTGGATTATTTCAGAGTTTCGGAAACGCTTCGGAAATTCGGATCCTTACGTCGAAAAGGTTCTTTCTGACCACAGCCCCGAAACTGTGTTTGAATCCTTTGCAAAAATTTGGGTGCTCGCACGATATGACGATGAAGGGCAAGAAGATATTCTTAGGCGTGCCAGCAACGATATGCTGAAGGATGGACACGAAGGCTTTTTTCTGTTGGAGGATGACCATCCCATCATCCGGAATTCTACTGAACTCCGGAATTATCTTTCATTGTTATCAGTATTGATCCACTCTGAAGACGAGGGGCATGTGGGTCGTCCAATTCTGATAAATTCTACGGACTACCCCATGCAAAGTCCAGCGTTTGACGAAAATCGTTGGAGTAACGCTTTCATAATGTTCACGATCGCAATCACCACCAGTGATAAAGGGATCAGCTCAGACAAGCTAGCATGGACTTGGTTTCCGTATGTGAATAACAGGCTCCTGGAAGTGCGAGACTCTTTATCTCGAGCCTTTGAAGCCGGTGATGGAGAATTGCTGATGTATATCGGTAACATCCTGCGCGTGGTGCAACACGACGCAAGCGATGTCCGGGTGCGCTTCCTCCTACTAATTAGCCTCTTGGAGGTTCTTCTCACACACAATCCCGATACGACTCGCTACAATGTAGAAGATTCCATAAGCAGGCAGTTCAAACTTAAGACTGGCATATTGGTTCACCTTCAAACACCCTAATCTAGATCTGTCCGCTGTCGAGACACGCCTTAAACGACTCTATAGCCTCCGTTCCGCAATAGCTCATGGTAATTTCAAGGAAATAGAGAAGTATAAAGAGCGTCTGAGCAAAAACGCGGAAGAGGAAGGATATTTTGACCGCGTACTAGTTGACGCTTACTTCTATCTTCGGGCTGTTCTAGAACAATTCCTTAAAGACCGTGAATTTGTCAGATTCATCAAGCGCTCATGAAGGCGATGCCGAACAGACGCATCGTCCAGTCGAGAGTTAAGGCTGCTATCTTTTTGATCAAGGAGCGAGAAGCCTATGAAGAAGAAGTCCAAAGACGTAAAAACTGATGATCTACGCCCGGAATACGATCTTCGAGGATTGCTGAGGGCCGGCATCCAAGGCAAGTACGCAGATCGATACGAGAGGGCACAAATCTGGTCCTATTGGACCATGACGTGGCCGAGGCTTTCCCGACGGACGAAGCCGTAAACGAGGCATTGCGTTTAGTGATGCAACTCACAAAGTTGCCAAGAGGCAAGAGAGAACCAGCGCCTAAAGAGGAAACCTCCGGATCGCGATGAGCGGCGCATAAACGTTTCGAGTCGGACGCCGACCTGCAATATACTAGCCTTGCAATATCCTATGGAATGAACTCTGTGATCTGTGTGAACTCATGTGGGTAACTGAAAAGAAGAGTTAACAAGGCTATCGATCCCGCGGCACGTCGCCAGGACTTTTTCGGAATAATGAGCGCTGGTTCAGCGTGGTTGCTCCCAACGAATAGGCACCTTATGAAAACACAGTCGGGAAAGGCCAATTCAAGTGACGATGGTATACGCACCCTGGCGGCCAGGTCACACAGACCGAAGCGCGTGGGCTCTGTCGAGTGGGAACGGGCCGGAGGACCGCCCCTCTCCTTTGGCCAGAAGCTGAGTCTGCTTGGCGGGGCCGGCGCCGTCATCCTGGGGGACCTCGGGCCGCGGCTCTTGTGGCTGCTCAGCAAGTGGGGATTCCTCCCGACCCGCAGACCGGAAAGGGTGGACCTCACGGCCTGGGCCCTCCTGACACCCGCGCGGCCCGCGAGGCAGAGCAATACCTTCGGGAGGTGTCGTCCGGGCCGATGGTCAACCATAGCCTGCGCACGTATTACTTCTCAGGCATCCTCTATGACCTGAGCGGCGTGAAGCAGTCCATCGACCGAGAAGCGCTGTACGTGGCAGCCCTGTTGCACGACGTCGGCCTCTTCCAGACTTCTCCTCCACCGACAGAGCACTGCTTCACCATAGGCAGCGCCAGAGAGGCCAGACGCATCGCGAAGGACGCCGGTTGGGATGAGGCACGCCAGGACAGCATGGCCGCGGCCATCACCACGAACCTTAATGCCTTCGTCTCGCTCGATGAGTTCGGGCCGGAGGCGCACTTCATGAGGGTGGGTGGGCTGGTGGAGGTCATCGCCCAGGAGTGGAAGGTGCACCCCGAGAACCTG
>JBKQMK010000014.1:0-5817 GCA_052146735.1 Desulfomonilaceae bacterium
TCCCACAATAGCATCATTGACGCCTCCACAACACGAGATCAGGATATTTGACGAAAACATCGAAGATATTGACTATGCTTGGAAGGCAGACCTAGTGGGCATTAGTGTCAGGACGATGTTTGCCAAAAGGGCTTATGCGATATCTGATACCTATCGAAAAAAAGGGGTTAAAACTGTTCTAGGAGGCATACATCCGTCAATGTGTCCTCAAGAGGCTCTCAATTATTGTGATAGCGTGGTAATCGGTGAGGCCGAGGATGTTTGGCCTACGCTTTTACAGGATGCTGAAAACGGTCGCCTAAAAAGTCTTTACAAATCCGGCAAGTTCGCCGACTTAACAAACTCCCCTGTTCCTCTTAGGGCATCCCTTGCAAAAAACAGATACCTCTTGGACATTGTTCAAACAACCAAAGGTTGTCCATTCCATTGTGAATTTTGCTCGGTGTACGCCTTTGATGGGCAGCAGATTAGAAATAAAACTATCGAGCGGGTCATCAAAGAGGTTCAGGATATTAACGGCTCCCGTGCTAAATATAAGACGAAAAATGTCATATTCTTTGCCGATGACAACATTATTGCAAACAAGCAATTCGCCCGTGAGCTATTTCTGGCAATCAAACCATACAACATTAACTGGATGTGTCAGGCTTCGGTCAACATTTCACAGGAGGACGAACTTCTCAACTTAATGAGGGAGAGTGGGTGTGGGGCTATCTTGATTGGCTTTGAATCGATCTCAAAAGAGAACCTTGCCAAGATGCACAAGGGAATTAATCAACGATACGACTATCTTGACGCAATAAAACGGATACAGTCATATGGAATGTTGGTTCATGGCTCATTTATAGTAGGCTATGACTTTGATTCCCAGGCGGCATCTGACGAATTAATAGATTTTATTCAAGAATCCAAGCTATTAATGCCGTTAATTAATATTCTCACGCCATTTCCGGGAACCGAGCTATTCACACGCTTTGAAGAAGAGGGACGGATTCTCCATAAGGATTGGAGCAAGTATGACACGAAGCATGTGGTCTTTGCCCCTTCCAAGATGTCTCCTGATCTCTTATTAGACGAGTACAAAAGGATCATTAGGGCAGTGTACTCTTTTGATGCCATATTAAAAAGGCTTCAATATTACTGGGATATTGACTGGTGGAGACGTTCCAATGAGATTGACCCAGTGAAGTTTAGGTACCGTCTTCTCTTCGCCATTCGGCTCTGCACGTTGCTTATTTCCGGGAATATAGACCGCTCAAAGTTTATCGTAAGAATACTGCCAAAGGTACTGAACAAACGCGTTAGAGTATCGACCATCCTCACCTTAATGGCTTCCAATGATTTCGCTTACACTCAATAGACCGTTTCCGCTGATGGGGTGGCAGTCGCGAGCAATCTTCGGAGGCAGATCGCCCTCAGGAAAGCGGAGCAATAATTGCGGGCGGCGACCGTGATCGACTGGTTGGACTCGGAGGATCACAACCGCTCCGATACCCTGAGGAGGCCCAGAATAGGAGTTCAAGAGGGTCGATTTGGCAAATGACTATAGACCGGGGGAGTTCATGGCGCGCATCTGCCGATTTCCCAGTTCGACTGGTCCCCTTGCGAAGATGATGCTTAGTGTGCTAGGGACAGTCTCCTTGGTACGATCACTAACGCAGCCCGACAGATAGGGAAAGGAGCAGGGAGTGGCTATTATCACAATTTCCAGGGGATCATATAGCAAAGGGAAAGACGTTGCCGAGAAGGTTGCGGAGAGGCTTGGCTATGAGTGTGTTTCCCGCGAAATCCTCCTGGAAGCCTCGGAACACTTCAATATCCCCGAAATAAAGCTCGTGCGGGCTCTCCATGATGCCCCCTCGGTTTTTGAACGGTTCACTTACGGTAAGGAAAAGTACCTGGCTTTCCTCGAAGCGACTCTTTTGAATCACCTTCGGAAGGACAATATTGTCTATCACGGCTTGGCGGGCCATTATTTCTTGAGGGGTGTAAACCACGTACTGAAGGTCCGAATATTAGCAGATCTCGAAGATCGAATCCGGCTGGAAATGCAGCGGGAGAATATCTCCAGGGATGAAGCCCGCTTCGTGCTGAAGAAAGATGATCATGAAAGGCGGCAGTGGGGTTTGCGGTTGTTCGGCGTGGATACTTCGGACCCCAGTCTGTATGACCTGGTCATTCACATTCACAAGATAACGGTCGGAGATGCGGTAGACATAATCTGCCAAACGGTGGGATTGGAACATTTCCGAACGACCCCAGAATCCCAGAAAGCACTGGATGATCTGGTTTTGGCTGCACGGGTTAGAGCCCGATTAGTTGACACCTGTCCCAGTGTCAGAGTAAGAGCGAGCGACCAAGTAGTGTATGTGGATACCCAGGCCGGTCCTACGGCCGTTGAACAGTTGGCTGAGGATCTCAGGGCCTTAGCAGAGCAGGTCCCTGGCGTCAAAGAGGTGAAGATAGACGTGAGCCCCACTGCGACGTTCTTCAGTGATTGATGCGTGTCGTCCGATCGCTGTAGGAAAAGGGAATAGATCCTGATCGCAAGTAGATAGATCAGACCCACAATATCTTTCAGGTTTTCTCCGCAGTTGGAGGAGATTTGCACCGCTGACAGGTCCCCTTGGTCTCACCAAGGGTAGGAAGAACTGGCGCAAGACCATGACGTGATTTTGACGTGAGTTTTGACGTCACAATAGTGCTCAATAGTGCTTCATAATGCCTAATAGTGCCTGATTTCTTCAAGGATATCGTGGCGTAGCCGCTCTAAATCTAAAAAGCCCACTGCCTTCACACGGCAGGGGTCGGAGGTTCAAATCCTCTCCCGCCTACCACTAAAGGATGAAGAAAGTCAGGGTGTTATGCTTGGGCGGCTGCACCCTGATTTTCTTTGTTCTGACATTTTCCATACTGCTTCCATACCTTTTTCCGGGGGTGCTTCCGTTGAATCCTCGTCCACGAAATCCAACTGAGTGCGCCCGTGGTCAAAGGTCATTGAATCTACCGCTCTCAAGAGTTCCTCATCGGACAGATGGATGTACCGGTCTTCCACCGGTCGTGAGGAAGTGTGCCCGACTATGGCATTTCTCACCGTAGGATCAATGCCAGACCTTTGGGCATTGGTCTTCCAAGCGTGCCGCAAGTCTCTTATTTGCAGTCCATCAAGACCCGCACGCTCTATGGCTCTCGCCCAGCACTTCCGAACCATTGACCGATCAATGGGCTTGCCCTGATAGGTGTCGGTACGGTTGTTGAAGTTTCCGCAGTAGCCAAAAATCAACCCCATAGCCTGAACCACGTTCTCTCCATATCGGCTCCGCAGTGATTCAAGGAGTTCCACAACCTCTCTTCGCAGAGGTATCCGCTTGGGCTTCACCTTTGCTTTTCTCTGGTTCTTCCCTTCTTTGGTCGCCGAGGGGGGAAGAATGAGCATCCTGCGCTCGGGTTTGAACATCTCCCATCTCAGGTTGGCTGCTTCCCCAAACCTCATACCCGTGTAGTACAGGAGGACAAGCAGGTCGCTGAGCCAGTCCGAGTGTTCCAGTAAAAGGTTGAAATCATCCCACGAAAGATAGGTGTCCCTTTGCTCCTCGGGCAGAGTCTTAACCATCTGGCACGGGTTGTAATCAAGGGTTCCCAATTCAACCTGCACCCTGAAAACACCCGATAGGACAGCAATCTCTCGGTTTACGGTAGCGTTCTTGACCTTTTCCAAACGTGCTTGGCGGTACTTTTTTATCTGCGGAACTCTGATATCAGACAGGGGGCAGTTCCTGCCAAAGTACTGAAGCAACCGGACAATCGCATAGATGTTCCGCTCTCTCCTGTGTTTCTCATCCGCTTGGAGGTAATCTTTGGTCGCTCTTTCCAAGGTCAACTCTTCCTCCGGCTCGTAGATTGCGAGATCGGGGGGCAATTTCAATCCCCTGTTCTGGAAAGTCCTTACCGCCCACTCCTGCTCATCTGGTTTGAGGTGGTCAAACCTTCCAATCTTGAAGGCTGTACGCACAGCCTTGTCCATTTTCCTTGCCTCGGCTTCATTCTGGGCGGATGTTGCAGTCTCTATAAGGGTTCCGTGCCATTTGAAATAGACGTAGAACCGCTCTCCTTTCTGTCTTACAGCCACGATAAAACCTCCTTGCGAAGGTTGCCTGACAATTCCCCTGAAGTCTTTTTACCGCCTCCCTTCTTTGTTTTTGGGCTGGTCATCTTTCGTCCAGCCTCTTTGTGGTTGGTCGTTGGGGATTCTACATCAAAAGCCCTGTTCTGCAAAAACTTATCAATCGCCTCGCCCGTGAAGAGTATCACCTTGCGGGAGACCCTCACGTACCCGATTTTACCTTCTCGTGCCCATCTCAATATCGTTCGTTTAGCAACATGAAGTCTGGTTGCCGCATCTGCGGCGTTTAACAATTCCTTTTCTTCCATACCCTTTTCAATTCCTCCGTCGTTTCAATTCTTCCCGTGTTTACGGGTTGCCGGTTCACACCGACCTTGAAGCCCCCTGGTCCTGCCGGAGGAAGCAGGGTTGGGGCTGTGGGAATGGTAATTTGCTAAACTAGAATAATTCCCTTTGAATCAAAGTAGAGACCGAGTGCAGCGTTTACATGGTCGGCGAGTGACCCACCGTACACCCTCATCGCTCTGCAATATTTGGCTTGCAGCACAACGGTTGTACCGTCCAATGGGTTTTCCAACAGGACGCTGTCTTCTGGAATTGAGGTGGACACGTTAGAGTCTTCTTCAGGCGCACTCGGCAAAGCATCTTCCGTAAACGTGTCTTCTCGTTCCACCTGGCTTATTTGCTGCTCCGTCCCGTTGAGCATCGCTCGGGTTCGCCGATAGGCTGCATTGATTGTCATCTTGTTATTTTCGACTGCCGCTATGATCTCGGGGGTTCCGTTCTGAGCAACGGTACGAGCCTTTTCCACTTTCCTGCTGCTCGTCCCGAGGATATTAGCGGTGCGTTTGGCAGACGCAGACCTACCGTCTCCATTGCCGTCAGTTGACGGCGTTGATTTCACCTTTTCACTTCTGCGATCACCGCCTCGTGATCTTGGCTCATCCAGTACCTTCACCAATCGGAAAAGATCGCCGTCGGTGAGGTTACGGCGGTTGGTTTGAAGTTGGATAGCCTTCATAAGGGCTTCGTTACTGTCCTTGACCTTATGAATGAAAACGGGAACCGTCTCAATGCCTGCTTCCATACACGCCTTTAAACGGGTATGCCCGTCAATGCACACCGGCTCATCTTGTCCATCCCACGTGCAAAGGATTATCGGCTGCGATTCATCGTATCCATCGTCCTGAATATTCGTCTCAATTCTCTTGAGTAGATCGTCATTGATGGGCAGCAATGCCGAAAAAGGCTCATCAGTCTTGATTTTGTTGGGGTTGACCTGTTCCATTGGTCGTACCTCCTGTAATTGTTGATATTTCCTTGCCAGTCCTCCGCTGGCTTTGTAGCGGAATAAACCGCCTTGTTGCCCCCGTGCGATCAAGCGGAGTAACCTGATCAAGGGCATGGGCATCAGCCCGTTATGTTTGCTTATGAAGTTTTCAGTTGATAATCAGTGCGAACCGTGGGATTCGCTTTTGGGAATGATCAAGGATTAGGTGAAGGGTTGTCATTTCCGATAAAAACAGTCAAAGTACTGTATCGCAATGTCTCTATAATTATATATGGGAAGCGAGGTAGGACGGCCGGTTACCCGACCGCCCCCTCACAGATCCCGGCGTGCGGTATTACCGCACCGGGCTCTTCAGAGCTGCTCGCTTCCGCCTGGTCAGCTACGGTCGCTGCCCGTTTCGCTA
>JBKQMK010000015.1:0-13469 GCA_052146735.1 Desulfomonilaceae bacterium
TCGTTAACTTTAGGTGCGTAACTGACTGATATGATTTAACCACACAAACTGTCATAGGTCACAGTGGAAAATGCAATGCCCTAACATACCGATATCACATCAAAGTAAACCGGACAGTAGTGATCCACCTCACAAAAAAAATACCCCCAACCAGTTAGGAGAATAGTTGAGGGCTATATTTGGAAGTATGGATACGAAACGAGGTCTTTCGTTTCGCTATATCGTCTCAGAACGCTTCCTAAAACGGAAACGCCGTTGGCGATCTGGTTTGGAGCCAAAGCTCGTCTCACTCATAGCGGCCAGTTAAAGTCATAGCTGAGACTGCCTCCGACAGTCCACGTATATGTACGCAACGTCAAGTGAAAAGTACCGCTGCCCAAATTGGGCTGAACTTCCAAGCTCGTATCAGCTTCTCTTTGGGTGAGCTCCTACCGACCAAAGATACCCATCTGGCCCGAACCAAACCTTTTCGAGTAATCTGCAAAAACCTCCATTAAATAGCCCTTATTGAAAGACCCGTTTTGCTCCAACCGTTCTATGCCGCCATTGGTCCGAGCAGTCTTAACTGACCCCCAGGCAACGGAAGCACCAAGCGCATACACTCCAAGCCTCCCCCATGATCCTTCATACGCAACCTGGTATCCGAATATCGGGAACACAGAATAGGCAGTGAAGTCTGTAGTGCCGGTGGGAGCACTAATGGGATTGTTCACCAGGTTGAAAGGATTCTTTTGGTGGGAGGCGTTATCGGTATACCGTAGACCAGCCAGGACTGAGCCTCGCTCGCCGTCGTCGATAGCTATGAGACCATCCACATACCACCAAGTTGCTGTGATATCCCAATCTCTCGACCTGAAAGCAGGAGTTTGGTCTCTGTAGCTAACTCCCGTCGACTAGGTGGTATATGGGATAAGATACCATCCTGAGGCGATTAGACCGAATCGTTCATTCAAACCAATTCTTTCGGTCAATCCCAGCCAAACCCCGCTCCCCCAATGCTTGTCATCGAGATCGATTTGAGTGTCGACAGCGCCGTCCGTGGTCGAGGAGTTGCTTACAGAGGGACCCCACATCCATCCCACATAAAAATCTGTAAAGGCGCTGGGACCTCCCTTCTCTCCACAGGCCACCGGTCCTCTAAATACACCAAAGGAAGGCAAGCCTGGCAGACCTTGCGGATTAGCGGAAGTTGCCAAGGTTGTAACCAGCAGGGCGGACAGCAGGCACAGCAGTAATGCCGATCGAGTGCGACACGAACCCATAACTCCCTCCAGTTCCAGTGCAAAACCCAGATGGCATCTCCCGTCTCTACAGGAAGAATGCCTGCCGAATCGGGCAACTTTAAAAGCTATTTTTACTTATGACGCACTTGTACCACGGCTCATCTACGATTCATGGCAGAAGTGCGGAATACGGGTCGCGGGCTGACGTCCCCGATGGTCTCTCGCCAAAACATTCGCTGCTCCCCCAGTCAATCGCCTTCACAAGGTCATCGGAAATGCAGAGTTCGCAAGATCATGACTGAGGGGCTGTCCCGGAATGATCGTTACTTCTCAAGGTCTTCAGATCGGACCGGACGGGCGACCGAGTGGTCGCCCCCACACAAGCCGTAATCTAATGACGAAGACCTTTCTTCTCAGCCTCCTCACGCATCCGGGCCGCCAATTCCTTGATCTCCGTCAAATCCCTGAAGAGCCTGGCGTAGCCCTCGGCATATGCATACGCCGGGTTGTTGTGGAATGTTCCCTGAAATGACCTCTGCCGAGCTTCCATGAACATCATATATAGTTTTTGGTGAATCACCGTCGGTGCGTCGTGATACATGAGGAGCACTGGGAAGGGGAAAAGGGCTCCCTTCGGGAGGATCCCATCTTTGTAAAGGCCGGAGACCACAAGGATGGCCTGAGCCATGAGGTGGTCTGCCGCCTTGATCATCTCGTCGCCTTTTGCCAGTTCCTCCTTGACGAAGTTTACCGAATGGCACTGATTGCATGTCTTGACCATTTTGTCCCGTTCTTTCTGCCAATCGTCCGCTGTGAACCTCAAGAAGTCGATCGCCTTCATGCCATTGAATTTTGGCCCTGGGTTTCCATTTGCATCGAGCACCCCGAGGGCCTGGAGAATCGTGGTACGGTCGGCTGCCCATTGTTTGTCTTCAGGCAACGGTAACCGCAGACCACCGAATCCCCATGCAGCGCGAACTCCGTGATTTCCTTCCTGCATGTGACAAGTTTGGCAGGTGGGGGCTCCCGCGGAGGGAGGCAGAACAGCGAGCTGCTTGAGCGAATGGCGAATCCCGTGCTTCGAACCCTGCCACATTTCCCAGTGAGCAACATCAAAACCCGTGTGACAAGTCTGACAGGTCTTAGGTTCCTTTGCTTCCCGGACGGAAAAGGTATGCCGGGTATGGCATGCGTCGCATGAAGCCGCCCCAAAACCCGCTCCATTCTTCTTCAGTTCTTTGACTTGCTCCTCGGTCTTCAATCCTATTTTGTGGCAGCCGCCGCAACCCTTCATCCCGAGGGTCAACGGCTTTGGGTGGAAATGCGTGGAGGGGTTAGCCATCATGCAAGTCCAGGCTTTGGCATGTTTCCCGGATTTGAATTGTTTCACCCTCTCCTGATGGCAGTTGGCACAGGTTTCGGCTGTGGGAATCTTGGCGGCAGCCACATCCTGGGCGGACTTGTGCTGGTCTCCATGACACTCAACGCAGCCGATCTTGCACCCTCTATGTTTGCTCACCTGCCAGTCCGAGACAATACTTGGTGTGGTTTTTTCATGGCAATCCAGGCAGCCTTGCGCGGCCACAGCAGACGCGAAAAACACACTTAGTCCGATGGTGACAAATGTTCTGAGGACCTTCCTTACCATTATGAACCTCCTTCTGAAGTAAACTAATAAGTCTTCTTCCATGATCGCACCTCACTGCATTGGCTTGGGTTTGCTGTATCAACCAGGTCGTCCCTTCTGGTTCGCGTGCTGTTCTCATGTGTCTCTCAGCGAGGCTCCACTGCCTCAAATCCACTGTGTCCCGGATCTGTCCGCGCCTCGGAAACATGGCATCAACGAAGAAGGGGAACACCGCTGTTCATCAGGAACTTGACCTAAGTTAGCAAGAGTGGTTTAATACGTCCAATTCGATTTTACGTGGGCTTTGATATGAAGGACATATCAGATGGAGCTGCGACACCTTCGCTACTTTGTCGCTGTGGCTGAGGAGCGTCACTTTCGGCGTGCGGCAGAACGCCTCTATATTTCTCAACCACCGCTCAGTCAGCAGATCCAGGCGTTGGAGCAGGAACTCGGGGTGCAGCTCTTCGTTCGGGACCGACGCTCGGTCGTCCTGACCGAAGCTGGTGAAGTCCTGCTCCGCCGTGCGCGGGCCGTCCTCGAATCGGTGGCGAATGCCGCAACCGAGGCCCAGCAAGTAGGACGCGGCGAGCTTGGTCGGCTCATTGTCGGCTTCATGAGCGCCGCAATGCTCGCCAGGTTTCCACTGATTCTGCAGGCTTTTCGCGCGACGAACCCTGGTGTTGAAGTTCAACTAAGGCAATTGCCTCCGAAGGAGCAAATGGAGGCGGTTGCTGCAGGTCATATCGACGTCGGGTTCCTGTCGATAGCTCCGTCAAGTCCGCGCCTGATGGTGCATGGGGTCGAGATCAACGTCGAGTCGGTCTGGGAGGAGGAACTGGTAGCGGCAGTTTCGATGGATCATGGCCTTGCCAGTGAGCCGGAGGTGCCACTCCATGCATTGTCGTCCTATGCTTTTATTACGCTGCCTCGCGCGCCCGAGACCGGCTATTACGATCAGATCATCCAGCTATGCCGAGAAGCGGGCTTTCAGCCAACCATCCAGCAGGAAGTCGAACAATTGCCAGCGGCCCTAACTCTGATCGCGGCCGGATATGGCGTTGGACTGATGCCCGTATGTGTCTGTGCGGCTTGGCATCATCTTGTTGCCTTCCCCTGCCTTAAGGATAGTCCCCGTATTGCGGTCGCTATGATTTGGCGTCCTGATAATCGATCGCCCGTTCTGGCCTCATTCCTGGCCTCGATCGGCTGTGAGTCGCGGTGTCACTTCTTTGCGGCTCCTAGATCCCTTCCAAGGCCGGATTGTCCATGAATGTGGGTTCGTTTTGGCGAGACCGACTCATAACTGAACTCTTGCGAAATAGGAATCGGTTTCTCCGGTGCAGGGCAATCTCTACCCTGAAGCGTTGAGTTTCTTGCGAATGTGAAATACCTCTTGTGAGCAAGGGGCGTATTCAGTAGAGAGCGCTTCGACATAACGTGATCGGCGGCCGCTGCGGCCACATCATGGTACTTGCCAAAGCTCTGGCCGAGCTCGCAGGAGAAATCGAGAAACTGAAGAAGTCTCTGGGAAAGCTGTGAGCCAATGTGTATAGGTCTTTCTCTACGACCATGGCAGCTACGTGATCAAGGCTGCAGGACGTATGCGTTCAAAGGCCCCCAATCCGCTTTCCTTGACGTTCTTCATTTTAGGCGGCCCCGCTCTTCGGGTTTGAGCTTCTCGGGGCTCGATTCGTCGCATTTAACGCTTCTCGACGGTATGAGCAGTTATCTCCGGTCTAAATAAACACAAGCGGCTTAGATACCGATAGTAATGAGAGAGACTTTTTGAAGCTTCAGATAGAGATTGTTGCACGGAGCCTATGCCATCAGCCACCTTGAGTTATCTTAATGTCCACGAGAGAGTCCGATCAGGATCATCGGTCATGAGCTTCCGGGCCTAAACTCGAAGATCTTCAAGATTCGGTTCATTGATTCTCCACTTCTCCATCACCTCGGATGATCCTGGTGGCGATACCGAATGGTTTTGAAACGGATTCCAGAGGATGCTCCCGTGAAGTATGCCATCTATACATTCCTAAACCCGTTTCATGAATACACGCTTGAGACAGAAACTTAGCGCTCACTGTACTCGACGGGGGGGCAGGGAGAGCTTTGATACCATGCTTAATTTCTTGAATCCACGTTGACGAACCGTAACCTTTTGATCATGCGGGGGCGTGGAGGGTGAACTCTTGGATGATCGGTAGCAGCTCTACGGTGGTAACGCAAAGGTTGACGAGATAGTTCAGTACGCGTAATACCGAATTGCCAGGAGGTACAAGAGTCCAGTACTCACTGCTATCCAGTTAGCGATCACGATCACCCGATCTTTCTTGAGAATCCCGTATATCAACCAGGTGGCTATTCCAAGCTCCCAGAAAACGACCCCCACAAATGATTGCCCTATACTGCTCTGGCACCTGTACATCTCATAAACGTGAAGCAACGGGAATAGCCCCATCAATGCTCCCATAACCATCGTCACCTTTGACCAAATGCGTACCATTAGATGGTTTCTCTCCTCCGTTTCATGTCTTGTCGTCTTCCGGCTTGTGCAGAAATTCCGAGAGTAGCCCGCTCCATGGTAGCATAACCCGTTCAACGATAATTGAGATTGACAACCCGTTCCCGCTCTGGCGCTGAAGTTTACCTTCCACAGTCAGCAGTTCACTCGTATAAATCACACGTGCAAACTCCTTCTGGGCTTTCGTGAACACTACAGCATCCCATAGCCCTGTTTCATCTTCCAGGGTGAGGAACATCACCCGCTTACCGCTCTTCGTGGGCGGAGTATGGACGATTACGAGAAGACCGCTTACCCGTAATTTTCTTCCCGAAGGAATACTGCGAAGTTGTCGTGCGGTGACACCTCCTTGCTCTGTTAAAACTGGCCTCAGCATTGCAAGGGGATGCGTACGGCAAAAAACACTCATGGAAGAAGATTCTCTCAAGGCTGTGGCGGCGTCTGACACCTTATTGTGCATTAGAGACCTCCTGGATCAGGCCCCATTCCTCATTCAGCCCTTCCAAAGCCCCCGCAGTAGTCAGAACTTGGAGTACCCGTTCCGGTGGAGAAAACCGGAAAAGAAAATCTTGCAAACCCTCAAATAGTCCCCGTCTCTGCCGCTCAGCTATTATTCTGCGAGCTGTTGCAATGCCCACTCCATTCACCACCCAGAGGGGAACTCTGATGCCCTGATCTTCAGCCTCGTAATCCAAACCGCTATAATTCACATGAGGAGGATACACAGGGATGCCTTTTCTTCTGGCTTCGTTCAAAATCACATACGCCGGATAAGAACCAACATGGCCGGCATTGAGCAACCCTATATAAAAAGCCCTCGGATGGTGAGCCTTCAAATATGCGCTCTGGTAAGTGATATGCGCAAACGACGAGGCGTGTGCCTTGCAGAATCCGAAAGCAGCAAAAGCCGCTACTCTCCTAAAAACTTCTTCAGCCATCGTTCTGGAATGGCCCTTAGCCAAAGCGCCCTGAATGAACCTTTGCTTCAGAGAATCCATGATTTCTGATCTGCGGTCTTTCGTCATCGCTCGCCGGAATCTATCGGCCTCTGCGTAACAGAGACCGGCGAAGTTATTGACAATCCTCAACACTTGTTCCTGGTAGAGTATGACTCCGTAACTCTCTCCCAGGATAGGCACCAGATCGGGATGCGGTATTTTTACGGGCTCCTTTTTGTTCCTCCTTCGCACGTAATTTTCCACCATATCCCCTTCGACAGGCCCAGGACGGAAAAGACTGATCTCTGCAATCAGGTCCCCGAAATGCCTTGGGAGAAGCCTTCCAACCAGATTCCTCTGGCCGGGTGACTCTAACTGGAAAACTCCAACAGTTTCGGTGCCTCTCAACAACGCATAAGTCTTACTGTCATCCAAGGGGAGTCGCCCAAGATCCAGCGAAACTCCTTGCCGCCAAAGAACTTCCAATGCCTTGCGTATGGCCGTGTGCATCCTGAGACCGAGAATGTCAAACTTGAGCAAACCTAGAGCATCAATATCGTCCTTATCCAATTGACCTAAAGGTAACCCCTGGGGCGATAGTCCGACCGGAGTCCAGTCCCTGATGTCACCAGGGGTGAGCAGCACACCTCCCAAATGCGTCGAGGTCTGATAAGGGAGACGCACCAACTTCGCAGCGACCTCTACAAGCTGCGATTCTTTCTTGAGAGGGGTATTTTTCAGTTCGGGCAATCCCTCCAGAGCAGCTATCAGATCCCCACCCCTCAGTGACCAGGGGAGACATGATGCAAGACGGTCGATTTCGCTCAAAGGATACCCCAGTGCTCGTGCCGTCAACCGAACAGCGCTGCGAGCCTTGAAGCTGAGGACCGTTGCGACCATACACGCCTGACGAGGAAAACGCTCCATGAGAAATCTGAGGATTTCATCACGACGCTCTGAGTCAAAATCAATGTCAATATCAGGCATGTCTGCTCTTGATTCGTTCATGAACCTTTCAAACAGAAGATTATTGCTGATCGGATCAACTCCTCCGAGAGTAAGGTGAACCACCAGGCTTCCTACCGCGGACCCTCTAACACTGCTCCGGATTCCTTTTGATCGTGCAAAATCCACGATAGTTTTTGCCAATAGAAATAAGTCCGCCATTTGGAGCTGATCGATCACTGCAAGTTCATGAACGAGCTGACGCAGATACTGCAGAGGCATCGGTCTATAGAGTCTGGCTCCTTCCCGCAAACAGAGCCTGGTGAGCTTTCCGGAAGCCTCTTTAGGTTGCTGCACCAATGGTGGGTGTAACTTGCCGATCGGCAGGGAGAATTCGCTGCAAAGGGACGCGATATAAGAAGTATTCCGTAAAGCTTCAGGATAGGGAATCCTACGCATCATTTCCTGCCGGGAAGCCAGAAAGAACGTGTCGTTTGGCAGTGGGGAGACAGATCTAT
Organism: Desulfomonilaceae bacterium; assembly: GCA_052146735.1. Classification (GTDB taxonomy): domain Bacteria; phylum Desulfobacterota; class Desulfomonilia; order Desulfomonilales; family Desulfomonilaceae; genus CAWBBA01. The sequence continues at coordinate 7,779 of JBKQMK010000015.1, forward strand.
GATGGTGCTCTCGTTGTATTCCAACAAGAGCACCGTGCAGAATGTAGTCCTGAGGCTGCAGGAATGTGACCTCGTTTGCAGCGACCACAGGGATATTCATGCTGGAAGCCAGGTCTTTCGAGAACATCATAACTTGCAACGCTTCTCGGACTTCGGATTCAGATTTGCCGTGGTTTTGGAGAACCAAGAATAGGCAGTCGGGATTGTGCAAGGACTCCTTCAGTTCCAGCAGGCTAATTCCTGCCGCTTCCAGCCTGCCTTTCTCCAACGAAGCTCTAATAATGGAGCCTCTGCCTCCGGCGAGACAAATTAATCCTTTGCTCCAGTGAGACAAGTCTTGTTTGGTTATAAGGTTTTTTTGAGAAGTTCCGCCTTCTATGGCCAGAGAAAGAAGGCGACACAGGTTTCCATATCCACGAAAATCAGTTGCCAAAAGGATTATCGGAGAACCATCCCAGATTGAAACCTTGGCCCCGATGATAGCCTGTATGCCTGCCTTTATTGCCGCCTTATAGAATTGGACCGCTCCATGAACCCCATTGTCCGTGAGTGCTACCGCCTTTTGGCCGAGAGCAACGGCCGCTTCCCCTTTTCACACTTGCCTATGCTTCTGGAAATCTCTCACTCAGAATTGATTACACTACAAGGCGGGGAGCTATCACGAAGCGCTTGGCAACGTAACCCCTGATGACGCATACTTTGGCTGTATGTCGTCAGCATAAATGGGAATCTTGCTGGCAGAATTAGCGGACAGTTTCTGCCGAAAATGGTGGTCTTATAATTCCATCATATCCTCGGAATCGTTTAGACATCCGCCCAAATCATCGGGCAGGGAGTCCACGTCCTCAATGCGGGGCAAGGCGGAGTATTCCAAAGACTCCAATCGTTCAATCTCCCGATGCACTTTGCACTGCCTACACTGACAACGATGGGTGTGGAGGTCAGTCATTCTGGGCCTCTCCTTTTTTTATGGGGTTAAGGAACAGCACCATCGCCTTTCAAATACTGCAGCGGAACCTTAGCCCTCCAGGGCCTTCGGTCCCGTATCCAAGGTTGTCGGTATGTATTGCTGTCACGGTCGTTTGTAAAGGAGATTTTGGGCCTTCCGGTGGCTATGAACCACTAACTTGCAGACATTGCTACATAATTACACATACATATCCATCTCTATCTTAAAAACCACAACACCCAAGTTCCTGTACACGAAGCAGAGAAAACTCTCTACCTGATGGTCATTTGAAAGACATGTGAGCAACTGGGATGGTAGGGATAAGGGTTTAGAGATGTATGGGTAGGGATATGTATGTAGTTATTAGACAGTTATATGGGCACAACACTTCCTGTCGGTGGTCTACCAAGATCACCAGATAACGGGTTCTCGAGGACCTCTGCGCTTCGTCTAATGAATCCTGAGCGACTTTTTGACGATGGGGAGGGGTCAGCAAGGGTGATTTCCGAGAATTTGAAACTCTCGGTTGCAGAGTACGCGGACCATTACTGTCACAGGGCCTCCGAACGTCAGCCGAATCTCTCCTCCGATTCTCCGTCTCAAAATTCCCATTCCCGCTGAGGACGAACCTGGCAGATCCGACGCGAAGCAACTATGGCATCTTGGCCTTTAAGGACTCAAGCTTGTTGCGCGCCCCTTTCGTAAGAGAATGGTCCCCGCCGAGGCTCGCGTTTAGAATCTCCAGCGCCTGTTCATACTTTTGTCTAGCTTTCCCGAAAAGCCCCAGGTCTTCTAGCACGAGCCCCAGGTTGCTCAGGCTGCTTCCGACAACAGGATGATACGGACCCAAAACCTTCTGCAAGATTGCAAGAGCCTGTTCATGTTTCTCCTTGGCTTCGTCTAGTCGACCAAGCTCGTTCAGCACAGCACCTAGGTTGTTCAAGCCCATTGCCACTTGAGGGTCCTCGGGGCTCAAAGCCTTCTGCAAGATTGCAAGAGCCTGTTCATGTTTCTCCCTGGCTTCGTCGAGTCGACCAAGCTTGCTCAGCACAGCCCCTAGGTTACCCAGGCAACCTGCCACCTGAGGGTCCTCGGGGCTCAAAGCCTTCTGCAAGATTACAAGAGCCTGTTCGTGTTTCTCCTTGGCTTCGTCGAGTCGACCAAGTTCGTTCAGCACAGTGCCCAGGATGTTCAAACTCCCTCCCAGGTCACGATGTTCGGGATCCAAAGTCTTCTGCCTAATTGCCAGGGCCTGTTCGTGTTTCTCCTTGGCCTGAGGGAGTTGGCCCACACGCGCCAGCACAATCCCAAGAGCACTCAGGCTTGCTGCTACACGGGGATGCACGGGACCGAATAATTTTTGGTCGATTGACAAGGCCCGCCGTAGGACCACCACTGCCAGAGCGTACTCTGCCCGCGAGTCAAGGTATAGGCCGGTCCTATTCAAGAGGCGCGACGTTTCCTCGGCACCTACCTCAAAGAACTCGGCGTAATCGGCCGCAGCCACGGCATGTGGCAGAAGCACGGCGCAGTCTGGCCATCTCTTGGGGTTGTCTGGCTCCCGCGGGAAGGCTGCCGTCACAACAGAGACAGCCGCAGAGGCCCATTTCTTCCGATCATCCAATGACAATCGATCTCGACTGATAGCCTGCACCAGGCGGTGCACTGAGAAACCTTCTGGTCGAGCATCAATGAGAGAGTACCGCCGTAACGCTCCAACAGCGAGTTTGAACTCGAGCTTATTTCCGCACAATTCGCCCAACGATTTAGGCAAGTACCTGAATCCCTGATGCAACAGATCCCGCGGAATGTTCTCAGGCCCGAGAAACGCGAAGCATTTAAGCATGTCTGCAGCCGCCGGCCCGGTTTCTTCCAGTCTCAAAAACGAGATCTCCCACGTGGTTGCCACGGAGGCGGGATAATCTTTATTCTCGGGTGCACGCTTGAAAATTCTTGTCCCATACTCTCGAAACAAGACTAGATACTCGCCAACGGCGGTCGTGGTCGCTTCCATGAACGCCCCGGCCTGCTCCAGAGCCAGTGGTAGATACCCCAATTTCTCGGCAAGCTCGCCGGCCGCTGCCCGATCTTCTTGACCTGATCGGCTTAGCAACAGCTCTATTGACTTGTCCGGGGGCAAGACGTCCACTGAAAACGGCTCGGCACCGATGCCCAACCAGTTTGGATTGCGAGACGTCAGGATCACGTGGCCGGACTTAGTTTCCGGAATCAATCCTCGAATGTCTTCCTGCGGTTCAGCGTTGTCGAATATAAGTAGCCAGCCGTCGTTCCGGCAGAGCCACTCCCGCACCGCGGTTACAATCAGGGACTGGTCAGCGTCGTCTTGGAGCGGCAAATCCAGAGCCTTGGCAAGCGTCGCGTAATCGGAGGTCATCTGGGCGGGATTTTCGGCACGGACCCACCAAATGACGGGGTAATCAGGCTTGTGACGATAAGCGTATTCAATAGCAACTTGGGTCTTGCCTACCCCACCAAGTCCGCAAATGGCTGTAGGCTGAGTCAATGCGGCGGCTTTCCCCGAGGTCAACATCTCGTGAAGATCTGTGAGAATCTTCTCCCTGCCCTTGAAATTGCGATTTTGCGCGTGCGGAACGTTCCAGATAGCGGGCACGACCGGGGGAAGAGCGGAAGCCTCGGAGGTTGGAGCTTCACCGGTTTGATCCCTTGAAAGTCGTAAATGTCTTAATCCGCCCTGTTGGATTACGTGGCGCACGAAGGTTGCGGCGTTTCGCGCTGCCGTTCGTTGGTGAACGTCGTCCTTGTTTCCGTCACCCCAGTCGCAGATCGCTTTGACAATGGTCCAATCTACACCGGCGTGACTCGCCGCAGCATATAGGCCTGCGCCCTCCATTTCGCCGCCAATAGCTTCTGGAACCGCGTCGAGCAATTCTTTCAGAAACACCGGATCGTTAAGAAGTTTCTCACCGGACAGCATCAGGCCGAAATGAACCGGAGCCCCTTTCCATGACAGGTGACCGCTCCGAAACTTGTCCAACAGATCTACGGAAGAAGTGACCGTATCGCCGCGGGAAATCCACCGCTTCTCCGTTGCTTTTTGCGGCTCGTACGAATGAAGCTGTTTTGCGACAAGAATATCACCTATCTTTTGCTTGTCGGGTTTTGTGCCGAAACAGATCCCAACCATGATCACGCCTATTGGTGAGAGTTGTCGCACGGATTCGGATACAGTCAGCAACGCACCGCCCGGGGTGCCAGATCCCATTTCCGATTGCACCATGAAGAGATCTATTCCACCATTATTGCCAAGAGCGAAATGACTTTTGCGGCCGATGAAGCACAGTTTGCCTTCGATTCCGGTATCTTGGGAGAACTGGCTCAGCACCTCTTGCGATTCCACTTCTGTTGCAGTGACGATTAGGACTTTGTCCATGTCCCAAGTCCCTTTGTCGCGATACGTGTGTCCATCGCCTCTGGTGTGATAGATATCTAATGATATCCACTTTAAGCCAGAACTTCAGGAGAAAGTAAAGATAATAAATAAGGACGCCGCCAAGTAGCATCTGGCAGCTACGCGTCAGAGAGGTGACTCGGAAAGCGGACCTGTAGATAACCTCCAACCTGAAGAGTTGAAAACCTCCGAAGCATTCAGTCAACGGCCTCAATGTTGATGAAACTGGGACCGGAGCGAGAGGATTCATAAGAAAACCTTACCATGCCAAAGACCTTCTCGCAGCAATAAGAAAAGTATTGGATTGGGGTCACCTCTGAGTGGCACTTCTGATTCCCTACGTTGGTTCATCCATTGCGATCATCGGCCTGGAACCCTAGAGTTGAACGATCCGGGATCGAATTTCAGTTCTATTAGAAACAGAGCATGTAACGTAATTTAACGTATAATTACATATACATATCCATCTCCATTTCCCATAAAAACCACAACAGCCAACCTGCTGTCACGCGAACAGAGATGCTCATTGAGCGGTCGAGAATGGAATACAAGACCTTCAGATCTCAGAGCTCCTTGAACTACAGCCCACCAGCTCCCGTCGGTACTCCACCAGGAGATCCGGAGGTCAAGGTGCTATACCTCTAACTTAACAAGTGGTACGTGATGTGGAGGCAGGTCACCTGCAAGAAGTGGGGAATCCACAACGAATCCAAGAAAATGGGTTGAGCGTGGTAATTTCTCTTTTGATCTTGAGTGAAGGGAAGCTATTCTCAGATTCAAGACTTTGCGCGAGGCTCCAGATCTATGAAAATGAATTTAGACCTAAACCTGGAAGTATTCCTCAACCCCAAGTCGGTAGCAGTTATCGGGGCTAGCCAGCGGCCTGTGTCCTGGGGTTCATTTATCATGAAGGGGCTCCTTTCTACAGGATTTTCGGGCAGGATCTATCCTGTGAACCGCCACTCAGGAGAGGTCTTCGGTATCCCCACCCTAAATGACGTTTCAGAAATCAAAGAGCCGGTTGACCTTGCCATTCTCATCGTCCCAGACGAATCTGTTGAAGAGACGGTTGCCGCCTGTGGTCGACACGGGATCAGAGGAGTCACTATCGTATCAGCAGGCTTTGGAGAAATCTCCGAACTCGGCAAAGAGAGGGAAGAATCGCTGGTACGACTTGCTAGCGGCTCTGGAATGCGAATTTTGGGACCGAACGTGAGCGGATCGTTCAACTTCCATTCGGCATTCAATGCATCGCCGTACCATCCCAAACTCTCAACCCCAACTGCTCTAGCCGCTGTTTGCCAAGGTGGCT
>JBKQMK010000016.1:0-23571 GCA_052146735.1 Desulfomonilaceae bacterium
TCCGCCCATTCCTTCAAAGACTTGTTGCGGGTATGATTCACGATGATTTCTTGATCGTGCCAGTCTGTATTCAACCCCAACCATGACTCCCAGACAAAGTTCAGTTCGCCGTACTGAACCGCGCCGCCGTAAGGCGGATCGGTGAAAATATAATCAACCGAATCAGTTGGGATCTGATCCATGGAAGCAGCCGATTGGGTGGAAATGCACGCGTCCTGGGACTGCAACCTCATCGCCAGGATCTTCTTGGCAGTCAGGATGCGACCAAAGACCTTTTTAACGCTCTCCAGACAGTTACGCTGCTTTGACATCGGCGGTAAAGCCCAGTTTCCGGGTATGTACCCTCCGCCTTCAACCAGATGCTGGGCTTTTCGGCTCACGGCAAACATGCCTGAGGTAATTATCGCCCGTAGGTCGTCGTCTGAACCGGCAGCCTGCATAAACGCGGCAACCGCTCTGAGGTTCCTGTAGGTGAAGAGATCGGAAACGCGCCTGAAGTCTCGACTGGGGCGCCATTCATCGCCCCAGGGAATGCTTGGGTCGGTAACGTTCATCATGAAGCGGTCCGGGAAGGGGTAGGGGATGGGGGCTGACTCTATTTCTCGAATCCTAGCAAGATCCAGCCTTTCAAATGCCTTTCGCTCCATTTCCGATCCCAGGACCGACCGGGTCATACGCTTTGGCTTGCACCCGCCGTGGCAATAAAAATTGACAGCGACCGGCTCATAACCGCATGTCCTGAGAAACGAAGAGATCGGTTGTTGGAGTCCACGCTCGGAGAGGCACCACGGGCAGCATGGCGGCGTGCGTTGAGAAGCTTCATATAACGATACGCGCCTGGAACACGACGGACATTCGTAAAGGTTTGAATAAATCGCGTAGTGAATAGTGGCCGGAGAGTTGCAACGGTGGCAGATCGTCCCATATAGGTATTGCATCTCCTCGCTGACCGCGGCGCACATCCGTTGAAACCTGCCGGCCAGGTCAGCCGGATCACATCCTGAAAGATAGAAGCGAGTGATGAAAGTGGCGGCCGGCGAGGCATCTATTGCAACAGCTTTTCTACCTTGCACGAGCGCGGCCAACGACGTGCTCCCTGACCCGCAGAATGGGTCCAGCACCAGGTCCCCTCGTGATGTATAATGATTAATGTATGCCTCGACCGCATCATAAGGCTTCTTTCCCAGGTGATATGAATGCATGCTGTAAACGGGAGAAGTTTTCGTGGTGTTTATTGAAGATGTAAATTCCTCCGCCCGGTAGTTGTCCGTATCCGGATCAAAAGGCCGATCCTGCATGTGAGCCATGACGAATGACCGAAGTTTCGGATTTGGCTTGTCACCTGAGTAGAGCATTTGGCTGGCCGGGATACCTGCTTCCCTTTCGTCCCACTGTACGGGGATCGGTCAAAATGCCGGACTTCAGGCCCTATATAACCCGCGAGAAGCAGCATGGCAACCGTGATCGAAATGCCGTTGCTGCCATTTAGTTACATGCCGTTAGCCCAGTCTCCGAGCAGGCTCCTGAGCTTGACAATGTAGAATGATAATGGTCAAATAGGTCGCTTGCCCATCAGAGCGGGCTCTGGAGAGTTCATGAAAATCCGGGAAGTGGTCGATATACTGTCAGGACGGATCATAGTAGATAATCATGATCTTGATGAGGAGGTGCCAAGAGGTGGGGCTGCGGACCTCATGAGTGATGTTCTCGCGTTCGGCACCGAAGGAATGGTGCTCATGACAGGGCTGACCAATCCTCAAGTCGTTCGGACCGCGGAGATGGCGGGAATAAACGTTATAGTGATAGTACGCGACAAGACCCCCCCTCCCGAAACGCTGGAGCTGGCTCGTGAGTCCGGCATAACCGTTATAAACACCGGGTACACAATGTACGAAGCTTGCGGCCGTCTTTTCAAAGCGGGACTGCCTGGGCTCGGCCAAGTGAAAATGCGAGACGATTCGTGGTGACATGACGACCCCAGAAATCACTAAAGTCCAGGAACTGATCTACACCACCAAGGTGGAAAGCGTCATGGCGCCGAATGTCGTCGTGATCGAGCCATCCATGTCTATGGCTGATGTGAAGGAATTGATGAGAACCAAGCGCGTTACCGGAGTGCCGGTGCTGGCTGGAGACCGGATCGTCGGCATCGTGAGCATGACCGATGTGATCGACGCCATGGAAAAAGGTCGGTTGACCACCCCGGTGGCCGACAATATGACGCGGGAAGTAAGGACCGTTTCAAAGGACGCGTCCTTAACAGAAGCCTTGAACAACCTCGGGAGAGAGGGATTCGCACGGCTGCCCGTCGTGGACGGGGATGGAAAACTGGTCGGAATTGTAACGACAGGCACGGTAATTCGGGCGCTTCTGCGTGAAATGGACGTAAGCTTCCAGAAGAAGGAGGCCGAAAAGCTGCAGACTTACCGTGCGAGCCACATATTCGAGGACATCGTCTCAGACGACACCAGCGTCATTCTGCGCTACATCGTGGACGACAAGGACTTTGACAACGCGGGCAAGGCATCCAGCATGATCAAGAAATCTCTTCAACGGCTCGGGTTCCTGCCGCCCATGGTGAGAAGAGTCGCCGTGGCGGTGTATGAAGCGGAGATGAATCTCGTCATACACACGGATGTGGGCGGAGAAATAACTGTAGCAATCCGTCGGGATCGGTTGATGGTGTCCGCAGTTGACCACGGCCCCGGCATAGCCGATCTGCAACAGGTGCTTCAGCCAGGTTTCTCTACCGCTCCGGAATGGATTCGAGACATGGGATTCGGAGCGGGCATGGGCTTGGCCAACATAAAAAGATGCTCGGACACGATGAGGCTCCTTTCTGAGCCCGGCGCGGGGACGAGGCTTGACATAGCTTTCGTTTTCGGTGAGAATCTTGCGGGGGCGACGAGAAGCGAGGGAAAAAAATCTTGACAATTTTCCCTGCCAAACTGTAACAAGATCATGTTACGGTTTCGCAGGCCCTTCATCGGATGCCTCTCCGTATCAGTCATCTCAGTCACTAACTAATATCGCGTCAGGCCTCCTGTTTTCAGGAAGTAGACGTCTGCTGCCGGAGAAGAAGGATGATCAATAGCTACCTTCCCATCCTGGTGATTCTGCTAGTATCCGCATTCATAGGTCTGGCCATTATAGTTCTGTCGACCCTCTTGGCGCGGAGAAATCCTACCCCCATCAAGTTGATGCCGTACGAATGCGGAATGGATCCCATAGGAAGCGCCAGGCGCCGCTTTTCAGTCCGATTCTTCGTAATGGGGATGCTTTTCATTGTCTTTGACATCGAACTGATTTTCCTCTTTCCGTGGGCAACCATTTACGACAAGCTGATGGTCTTTGGCTTCGCGGAAATGCTGGTCTTTGTCCTGGTTCTCCTCGTGGGGCTGGTGTACGTCTGGGAAAAAGGTGCATTGGAATGGGAATAAAAGGACACCTCAACGACACCGTTCACGTTACCAATCTTGAGTGGTTTGTGAACTGGGCGCGTAAATCGTCCATGTGGCCCTTGGGTTTTGGCTTGGCATGCTGTGCGCTTGAGATGATCGCCACGTTTGTCAGCCGATATGATCTCGCCCGATTCGGAATGGAAGTGGCCCGCCCTTCTCCCCGGCACGCGGATCTGATGATAGTTTCCGGTACAGCTTCCAAGAAAATGCTCCCTGCTGTCCTGAGGATCTACGAGCAAATGGCCGAGCCCCGGTGGGTGATCGCCATGGGCGCCTGCGCGTGTACCGGTGGAATCTACAAGAATTACGCAGTGGTGCAAGGAATTGACCGCCACTTGCCGGTGGATGTGTACATACCTGGATGCCCCCCGAGACCCGAGGCCCTGCTGGACGGGATTCTCCAGCTTCACGCCAAAGTCATGAAGGAGCAGTCCATCAGCAATCCCCGTATAACGAACATCAAGGTAGCCTCTAGATGAATCAGGAAGAGATCAAAGAGAAACTTCAGTCAGAGTTTGGACCGGAAATAATCCTGGACTCGGTCGATTTTCGCGATCAGATCGGCGTGACGGTGTCCAAGGAAAAGATCCTGCACGTTTGCCGATATCTGAAGGAAGATCCCGAGTTGTCCTTCAATTTCCTCTCATTTGTCGCGGCCGTGGATCGGCTTCCCAAGACACCTCGTTTCGAGGTCGTGTATCAGGTCCATTCCTTGAAACACAATCACCGATTTAGAGTGAAGGCTCTTGTGGAAGAAACATCCGCATCGATTGATTCAGTGGTGCCCGTGTGGCCCACGGCTGATTGGCACGAGAGAGAAACGGCCGAAATGTTCGGGATTACCTTTAACAATCACCCTGATCCGCGGAAACTCCTCCTTCCCGATGGATGGAACGTTCACCCTCTGAGGAAGGACTTCCCCCTGTACGGAACGGAAGAAGACACGCCCGACCTGCCTGCTTAAGGGCGGTTCCTGAGGAAAACAGCTCATGAGTGAACAAGTGAGCCCAAAAGAGAACTTCAGCAGCGAACTCCTGGAACTGAATCTGGGACCCCATCATCCCAGCACTCACGGGGTGTTCCGTGCCGTAGTCGAACTGGATGGCGAGATTGTAGTGGATGTGGTCCCGCACCTCGGGTATCTCCATAGGGGTTACGAGAAGACCTGCGAAAACAAGCACTACCATCAGGTGATCCCTTTGGCAGAGCGTTGCGACTATATGGGCGCCTCCAGCAATTCCCTTGTTTATTGCCTGACAATGGAGAAGCTCCTTGGTGTCGAGGCCCCGGAACGGGCTCAGGTCGTACGAGTGATGATGGCCGAGCTGTCTCGTATTTTCAGCCATCTCTTCTGGCTGGGCACTCACGGCCACGACGTCGGGGCAATGACGCCACTGTTTTATATGCTGAGAGAGCGCGAAGAGATCATGAATCTCTTCGAACTCACAGCAGGTGGTCGCTTGATGCCCAATTACTTGAGGATCGGCGGCCTGATACGGGACCTGGAAGAAGGGTTTGTCGAGCAGCTACGCTCGTTTACCGAGCATTTCGACCGCAGGGTGGACGAGTATGAAACTCTACTTACGAAGAACGCCATCTACATGGACCGAACACAGGGCATAGGGATACTGCCTCTTGAGGATGCGATTGCCATGGGGGCCAGCGGACCCATGATCCGGGGATCAGGCTTGGCCTGGGACATTCGGAAGCGGGAACCTTACTCCGGGTACGAGCAATACGACTTCGACGTCCCTGTCGAGACCGGCTGTGATGTCTACTCACGCTATTTGGTGAGAGTCGCGGAAATGAGGCAGAGCAACCGCATACTGCGCCAAACTTTGGACAGGCTGCCCGACGGCCCCATTCGGGCGCAAAAGCCGGGGGTGATCTTTCCGCCCCAGGAAGATATTTACACGAAGATGGAGTCACTGATCCATCACTTCATGTTGGTGGTGGAAGGACTGAAGCCGCCTGTCGGCGAGGTTTACCAGTGTATTGAATCCCCTCGAGGGGAGCTTGGTTGCTACATAGTCAGTGACGGTGGGCCGAGACCCTATCGCCTGAAATGGCGGGCGCCTGCGTTCGTCAATCTTGAATCCCTGGCCAGGATGAGCAGGGGATACTTTTTCGCGGATTTGATTGCAATACTCTCCAGTGTGGACATCGTTCTGGCGGAGGTCGACAGATAGGTAGCAGGTTAGGGGACCATTCATGACCCTGGGAGAAGTGGCGGATGCTTTGAAGCTGGAGATCCGGACGGGCGGCGCAGACATGGACCGCATAGTGGAAGGCGGATATGTGAGCGACCTCCTCAGTGACGTGATCGCTGGCTCCAAAGAAGGTGATCTCTGGATCACACTGCAACTCCATCAAAACATTGTGGCCGTGGCGTTCCTCAACAACCTGGCAGGGATAGTTATTGTAGGAGGCCGTGAGCCGGACCCTGATACCCTTAGGAAAGCTGAAGAGCAGAGTGTTCCGATCATGGTAAGTTCCATGCCGACATACGAGTTGGCAGGCAAGCTGTACGAGATGGGAATCCGTCGCTATCCTTGAAGGGCAAGGTTCGCGGCGGCGTCAGGAATCGCAATGGAGATTGAAACTTAACTTCCCCGCCCTTGTTGATAAAGAGCCGGGAAGGGTGATTGGCTTGGGTTACCCTCGCCCCTGGATCTTTGCCTTTCTTTCCGAGTTCCGGCAGGAAATCGGGTTCGACGGCAAAAGGCAAAAAGAGGTTGGCAGGTCGATCTTAAGATTTACAAGCTTGACCTACACATTCATACGGTATTGTCTCCGTGCACCGAGATAGCGGAGATGACTCCACGGGCTATAGTGCGGGCGGCCCTGGACATAGGTCTAGATATGATCGCTGTTTGCGATCACAACTCTGCTCGGAACACCGCGGCCACGAGCCGTGCAGCCGAAGGGAGCAGGTTAATGGTCATTCCGGGGGTCGAAATCACCACCGCGGAAGAAGTTCACATTCTGGGCCTGTTCCCGACCGATTCCGATGCCGAGGCCGTTCAGGAAGAGGTTTACGCCCGCCTGTTCGGGCAGAATGACGAGAACGTGTTCGGATACCAGGTCGTGGTAGACGAACACGATCAAGTAGAAGATCTTGATGAAAGGCTTCTCATTGGGGCAACGACCCTGAGCGCCGAAAAGGTAGTCCGTCTAATCCACGATAATCGAGGGCTGGCTGTCGCATCCCACGTGGACCGGGCCGGATTCGGGATTTTCAGCCAGTTAGGATTTATTCCCGAGGGACTGCAACTCGAAGCCCTGGAAATCTCGAAAAGAGCCGGTCTGGACAGTATCCGGAAGAGATATCCCCAGTGTCGTGATTATTCCGTGATCACTTCATCGGACGCCCATTGTCTCGAAGATGTAGGAGCTGCGGTCACTCTGGCGATGATGGCGGAACCCAGTTTTCAAGAGCTTGGAAAGGCTTTGGGCAACAGCGATGGCAGAAAGATACTGGAACTGAAAACACGGGGTGACGGACTGTAACTATTTCAAGGATCTTGAGGCTTACGCTGAAATTTAGGGATGCAGGATCTTTCTCTGCACATTCTGGATGTAGCTGAAAATGGGGTAAGGGCCGGGGCCGACCTGATCAAGATAACCATAGAGGAGAACACAAGCGCGGACAGGCTGGCCATAACCATCGAAGATAACGGCCGCGGGATGGCCCCGGGATTCTTGGCCCAAGTTCTCGATCCTTTCGTCACCACCCGCACTACCCGCAAAGTGGGACTCGGGCTGTCTTTGTTTAAGCAAGCTGCGGTGGAGGCTCTGGGCGATCTAAAGGTCGAGTCGATCCAGGGGCAAGGAACTAAAGTGTCGGTTTTCATGAGTCATAACCATATCGACCGCAAGCCGATGGGTAACATGGCCGATACGCTCCTGGCTTTGATAGAGGGTAATCCGGCGGTTGATTTTGTTTACACACACCAGAAGGACGGAAGAGAATATATCCTTGACACGAGGGAGATACGTTTGGAGCTGGAAGAGATCCCGATTAATAACCCGCAGGTTATAGGGCTCATCCGGGACAACATTCTTTCGGGACTCCAAGAGATCGTTTCAGCCTGAAGCGCTGGGCCAGAAAGACGACGGAGCGAAAATAAAGTGCAAGAACGAGACGCGATATTAAAGAAGAAAGCCGAATCGCCGGTTGAGGTTATGCCACCTGAAGAGCTGGAAAAACTCGAAGGGATCATAGATAAGTATGGCGGCAGAGCCGGATATCTTATTCCCGCTCTCAAAGAGGCCCAGGATTTGTACGGGTACCTCCCCATGGAAGTCCAGCGGCATCTGGCCGAGGGTTTGCATATTCCAGCCTCTCACATCTACGGCGTTGTGACCTTCTATTCATTCTTTACGATAACCCCTCGAGGTAGGCACACCATCCGGTTGTGTCTGGGAACCGCCTGCTACGTCAAAGGCTCAAAAGAGATCCTCGAGAATATAGTGAAGGAGATCGGCATCAAGGTCGGCGAAACCTCCGAAGACGGCAGGTTCTCCCTCGAAGCGGTTCGGTGCCTGGGGGCTTGCGGCCTCGCGCCGGTGATGCTCATAGGTGAGGATACTCACGGCAACATTAATCCGACAGACACAGTGAAGATCCTTGAAGGCTATCAGTGAGCCGGAGGGTGGGCAGGTCGGCGGAAGGCTCTGGTTGGAGAGTAATGTCTTAATCTTGCGGCAGGTAACACATTGATCGACAGGACTTCTCGGCGGGTTGGTCAGGCGGGAAGGTGAAACTGTAAGACGCCTGGACGCCCCCACTGGGGTCGGCCGATCCTCCGGGAGGAAGCATTGTGGCGAAAATTTCAATACAAGACCTCAAGAAGATCAAAGAGCAGCAACGAACCAAGATGATTCTGCGTGAAGGCGAGTTCCGTGCCAAGATTACCGTGCACATGGGAACCTGCGGGATCGCCGCAGGAGCCCGTGATATTCTGACGACTTTTCGGCAGGTCATGGCCGACAGGGATATTACGGACGTCCTCCTGACCAATTCCGGTTGTGCGGGCTTGTGCGCCAAGGAACCGATGATCACGGTCGAAGTTGCGGAGCAATCGCCGGTGAAATACATCCTGCTTACCAAAGAAAAGGCCCTTCGCATATTCAACGAGCATGTAGTGGGGGGGAAGGCTGTCGAGGATTATGCACTCGCGCGCGGAAGCGAAACCCAGGCCACGTAAGGTTACGAGAATGAATCGGAAACATTTTCCGGTTGCTGAATATATTCCAGGCAACTCGGTGGAGAATCGGTAATGAGTGCCAGCCCCTTTTACAGAATGCAGTTCATGATGTGCGCAGGCACAGGATGCATGGCCAGCGGTTCCTTGGAAGTGAGGGACGCGCTTGAAAAAGAATTGGCAAAAAGGAACGTCCAAGACGAAGTTCAGATAATTATGACCGGATGCAACGGCTTTTGCGCAATGGGCCCGTTGGTCGTGGTCTATCCTGAAGGTATTTTCTACAATCAGGTCAGGCCGGAACACGCCCCTCTCATTGTCGAAGAGCACGTGCTCAAAGGGAGAATAGTAGAGAAGCTCCTTTTCAAGGAGGAGCTGGCCAAAGACCGCGTCCCTTTGATGAAGGACATTGGATTTTTCGGCCTCCAAAGACTTACAGTGCTACGCAACCGCGGCCTTATAGACGCTGAAAACATCGACGAATACATAGCCCGGGACGGATATGCGGCGTTGGGCAAGGTCCTCGAAGAGATGACCCCTGAAGAGGTTATCGAGGAAGTTAAGAAGTCGGGACTCAGGGGCCGCGGGGGCGGAGGGTTCCCCACAGGGCTGAAATGGGAAGAGTGCCGCCGGTACGAGAGCTTTCCGAAATTCACGATCTGCAACGGCGACGAAGGTGACCCCGGAGCGTTCATGGATCGCTCCGTAATGGAAGGTGACCCCCATTCGGTCCTCGAAGGAATGGCGATTTCAGGCTACGCGATCGGAGCTGAAAAAGGCTACATCTACGTGCGGGCGGAGTATCCGCTTGCTATCCAGCGGTTGCAAAAGGCCATCAACGACGCCCGCGACTATGGACTGCTGGGGATTGACATCCTCGGTAAGGGCTTCAATTTCGACATCGAGATCTACCCCGGTGCTGGTGCGTTCGTGTGCGGTGAATCCACTGCCCTGATGTATTCCATCGAGGGGAAGCGGGGCATGCCTCGTATCAAGCCTCCGCGGAGCGCCGAGGCTGGCCTGTGGAATCAGCCCACGAATCTGAACAACGTGGAAACTTTCGCCAACCTCAACCCTCTCATCCTGAAAGGCGGAGAATGGTTCGCGTCCATCGGCACTGAAGGGAGCAAAGGGACAAAGGTATTTGCGCTCACTGGAGCGGTTAATAACGTGGGCCTAGTTGAGGTCCCCATGGGGACTTCACTGAAAAGCCTGATTTTCGATATCGGAGGCGGTATCCCGAAGAAACGGAAGTTCAAGGCAGCCCAAATAGGTGGCCCTTCCGGAGGCTGCATTCCTACAGGCATGGAAGATGTGGAGATTGATTACGAATCCCTGACCGGTGTTGGAGCCATGATGGGGTCCGGCGGCGTAGTGGTCATGGATGACGCCACCTGCATGGTGGATACTGCTAGGTTTTTCACCGATTTCTCGGTGGAGGAGTCCTGCGGAAAATGCACACCGTGCCGTGAAGGCCTCAAGGTGATGCTCGAAAAGCTGACTGACATTGTAGAAGGCAGGGGACAGGAAGGGGACGTGGAGTTCCTCATAGAACTGGGTCACCACATCAACGGCACCTCGCATTGCGGGCTTGGGAAGAGTGCGGCAAACCCGGTTCTTTCGACGATTCGCTATTTCAGAAATGAGTACGATGCCCACATACGCGACAAACACTGTCCCGCGCTGGTCTGCCCCAATCTCATAGATTTCGTGGTCATGGAGGACAAGTGCAAGATGTGTGGCCTGTGCTACAGAAACTGTCCATCCGAAGCGATTACATGGGAAAAGAAGAAGGTGGCCCGCATCGACTTGGAAAAATGCACGAAATGCCGAACCTGCATCACGAATTGCAGGTTCGGAGCGATCAGATAGCTACAGGTTCAGAGCAGAGAGGGCATTTCAGCCTTAGCTGCAATGAACAGATTCATAATCATTTTTGTGAGTAAGTTTCTATGGTTACCCTGACCATTGACGGCGTTGAAGTTACTGTTGAGCGCGGTGCGTCCATTCTGGAGGCCGCTCAAAAAGCAGGAATTCGGGTCCCGACCCTCTGTGACGACAAGCGTCTCGTGCCATATGGGGCATGTCGTCTCTGTATAGTGGAGGTCACCGCCAGAGGTCGCACCCGTACCATGCCTGCCTGCTTTAATCCGGCCCGTGACGGGATGGAAGTGGCCACGCACACCCCAAAACTGATCGAGAGTCGCCGCATGCAGCTCCAACTGCTTCTGCGGACCCACCCGCTCCTCTGCCCCAGTTGCGATGCAGCAGGCAACTGCCGGCTCCAAGAGCTTGTTCATGAATACGAGGTCGCGGAACTCCCCTTTTCAAGGGAATCCCGATACTTCCACGTGGACAACGATTCTCACTTCATCAGATTTAATATGAACTTGTGCATAAAATGCGGAATGTGCGTGCGCATCTGTGACGAGATTCAGGGCGAAAATGAGTTGAGCTTCGTCGAGAGGGGGATGAGGTGCGAAGTTTCTACTGATTTCGCACGCCCCTTGAATTGTGAGTTCTGTGGCCAGTGTGCATCTATTTGCCCTGTGGGAGCCATTTCATCCAAGTGGCTTGTGGGAACGGGCCGTGAATTTGAACTGAAAAAGACCCAAACCACGTGCTCATTCTGTAGTCTTGGTTGCATGTTAACTCTCGGCACTAAAGACAAAAAGATTGTGTACGTTACTTCTCCACCTGACAGCCCCAACGAAGGTAACCTTTGTGTGAAAGGGCGTTACGGGTGGCCTTACGTCTATTCCGAGGAAAGGCTCGCCAAGCCCTTGATCCGAAAAGGCGGAACACTGCAGCAAGTTGAGTGGAATGAGGCGCTCAGCTTCGTAGCGGATAATCTGTCCAGAATCAAGGGCGCTTCCGGCGCGTCGAGCCTTGCTGCTCTGGGATCCGAACGGCTTACTAATGAAGAGGCTTACGTCCTCAATCGATTTGTCCGCACAGTCATGGAAACTCCGCACCTGGACCATGCCGGGGGATTTGGATACCGGGCTCTCGTGGACGGACTCGGGCCTTCCCTCGGCTATCCGGCGGGCACCAACTCGATACGTGAGATTAGAGGAGCCCAGGTGATAGTTCTCATTGGGGCCGACCTCACGGAGACCCACCCTGTGGCCAAGAACGAGGTGATTAACGCTACGGCCAGCAACAGGGTAAGAGTCATTGTTATAGATTCCGTTAGGACCAAGCTCACAGATCGTCCGGGTGTGTATCTACTGACTCCTCCAGGATCAGAGCATCTCATAGCTAATGCCATGCTCAAGTGGATCATCGACAAGGAACTGTTCGATAAAACAGCCTTGGACCTTAAGGCAGAAGGTCTGGATGATCTCATTGCCTCCCTTTCCGATTACTCGCCCGAGAAGGTGGAGAAACTGACCGGAGTGGACGCCGCCCTCATCCGGGAGGCGGCGGAGGAATATGCCAAAGCCCCGACTGCCACTATTATCCTCACGCAGGGGATGAACCAGCCAGGATACAATGTGGAAGCAGCTAGGGCGGCGGCCAACCTAGCGCTCCTAACGGGCCGTGTCGGGAAAGAATCGTGCGGAGTTCATCTTTTTGGCGAAAAGGCAAACTCTCAAGGCGCCATTGACATGGGTTTGGCCCCTGATCTTCTTCCCGGCTTTAATAGCATGGCGGATGAGGCTGCGCGAGCGAAGTTCGAAGCTGCGTGGGAAGCTCAACTGCCCCAGGGAATTGGCCTCAGTGCTCCTCAAATCCTTGCCAAGGCCGAGAGCGGCGAGATCCGAGGGGTTTACGTGGTCGGAGAGAATCCCCTTGAGACTTATCCTGACAGGGAGCAAGTCGAAAGGGCTCTAACCAAGCTGGAATTCCTTGTTGTCCAGGACCTGTTCTCCACTTCGACTGCAAAGATGGCACATGCGGTCTTGCCCGTGGCGTCCTTTGCCGAGAAGGTCGGAACGTATACGAGTGCGGACAGGCTTGTTCAGCGTCTGCGCCCCGCGCTGAAAACCACCGCGGGGAAAAGTGACCTGGAAATCTTCACGGCTCTGGCTGCGCTTATGGGCAAACCATCCATGACTTATGCAGGTCCGGAACAGGTGATGGAAGAAATAGCAGGCCTTGTGGATGTGTATAGGGGGATATCCTACGACCGGCTTGCGGACCGAGGCATTCACTGGCCCTGCGTAGATTCCGAAGATACCGGCAAGAAGCTCCTTTATGAAGGAGGCTTCCCCGGCGGTAAAGCACGGATGACGGCTGCCGCAGCGATTCAGGAACCAGGAGCAAACGAATTGCCGATGTACTTGATTCCGGGAATATTGAAGTTCCATTCGGGCTCTCTGTCACGGTGGAGTGCTGCAATGATGGAAGTCTGCCCGGACGGTGACGCGGAGATCAACCGTAAGGATCTCAAAGGGTTGGGGTTGAAAGCCGGAGACACGGTGAAGATTACCAATGCCGAGGGAACTTCTATCCAGGTGAGGGTAAAACCTTCCCGCCGCGCTTTGGAAGGTTCCATCATAGTGCCCCAACATTTCTCTGCATGGAAGCTGAACTCCCTGACACGATGGGGTCAGCCCGTGGTCAAAGTCAAAGTTGAAAAGGTAGCAAGCTGAAGAGGTTGCGTGCATGGTATCCGCCCTCCCAATCATTCTGGTGATCGTGAAGGTCCTGCTTGTTGTCGTGGCAGTTCTAACCTTCGTGGCGTACCTGACACTGATCGAACGTAAGGTGCTTGGCTGGATCCAGGTCAGGATAGGGCCCAACCGTGTTGGTCCCTGGGGCCTACTTCAGCCCCTTGCGGACGGTGCCAAACTTCTTCTGAAAGAAGAGATCACCGTCGCCGGCGCCAACAGAATAATTTACCTTGCAGCTCCGCTGATCGTGGTTGTCTGCGCTTTGGTACCATTTGCGGTCATCCCTTTTGCCAAGGGGTTGGGTCTGGACAGCATTCTAGGGCCTCTTGCCGCCAAGTACGGGCTCAATGAAGGTGTCGTCTCCGACTTGAACGTGGGGATACTCTATATTTTCGCCATCTCATCTCTGGGGGTCTACGGCGTGGTGCTCGGCGGATGGGCCTCCAACAACAAGTACTCGCTACTAGGTGGAGTTCGGGCCAGCGCCCAGATGATAAGTTACGAGCTGGGACTCAGCCTTTCAGTAGTAGGTGTGCTGCTTCTGGCGGGGTCGCTCAGCCTGGTTCAAATCGTTGAGGCCCAGGATTCTATCTGGAAGTGGTACGTTTTCCGACAGCCGCTCGGCTTCATTCTGTTTCTGATCGCGGGAAGTGCTGAAATCGCACGTACGCCCTTTGATCTCATCGAGTGTGAAAATGAACTAGTTGCTGGCTATCAGACCGAGTATAGTTCCATGAAGTTCGGTCTCTTTTACCTGGGCGAGTACGCTCACTTGCTTTTCTTGAGCGCTCTCATGACCACACTCTATTTCGGGGGATGGCAAGGGCCATTACTGCCGCCCATCTTCTGGTTCATGGCCAAAATGTTTTTCTTTGTTTTCCTGTTCGTTTGGATTCGAGGCACGTATCCCCGGCTTCGTTACGACAGGGTCATGACATTCGGATGGAAGGTGCTTCTGCCCGCGGGACTGTTCAATGTGATGGCAACGGCGTTTGTGTACACAGTGTGGCTCCAGTATGCACACTGAGAGTCTCGTATCCTCGTGAAGCACGGCTACCGCCGGCCATTCTTCACAAGGCGTTGGAAAAGCAGAACTGAAAAAAGTCCGTTAAGTTGAAACAAACAGGGTTCGATATACCGATGAGGTTGTACGAGATGATTCTTCCGCTGATACAGGGATTGAAACTGACGCTCCACTACTTCTTCTCCAAGAAGATAACGCTGCAATACCCGGATGAGAAATGGGATGTGGCGCCGAGATGGAGAGGCCGCCATGTATTGACCAAGCATCCGTCGGGAAAGATCCGGTGCGTGGCTTGTATGCTCTGCGCCACGGTCTGCCCTGCGGAGTGCATCAGCATAGTGGCCGCGGCCGAACCTGATAACAGGAAATATCCTGAGAGCTACGTCCTGGATCTGGGACGATGTATCTTCTGCGGATACTGTGTGGAAGTCTGCCCCAAAGAGGCCATAGAAATGACCACAGCGTACGAGTTGTCCGAATACAGCCGCGAGGATCTCATCTTCACAAAAGAGATGCTGCTCGAGCCCCCTGAGCCAAGGTACGTCTCCAAGAAGAAGGCAGGCTGACACGTTGGGGGGTCAGCCTAAACTGGTGTGAAGGCCGGTAGGTCCGTTTTCACCGGCGGAGGTTTTGGAACATCCATGGAAGCTCTGATTTTCTATGTCTTGGCTGCTGTAACGGTGGCGTCAGCCTTCTTTGTGGTTTTCCTTCGGAGACCCATCCACAACGTTCTGTTCATGATCATAGTGATGATTGGTCTTGCGGGACTATTCATCCTGCTTCAGGCGGAGTTCGTGGCCATGGTCCAGCTAGTGGTGTACGCCGGAGCTGTAATGGTCCTCTTCCTGTTTGTGATCATGCTGTTGAACCTCGATCAGGTGCGGCTGCCGATTGACCCAAGGGCTGTGCGATCGTGGGTGGGCGTCGCTCTGGCCGTGGCGGTGCTGGTGCTGTTAGTGCCAATTCTGAAGGCTTTTGTGCCTTCCGGATCCACAGCAGCGGAAAAGACCCTCGAAATGTCCAACACACAAATCATCGCCAAGGAACTGTTTACCACATACCTTCTGCCTTTCGAGGTAGTTTCTGTTTTGCTATTGGCAGCTATCATCGGAACGGTAATCCTGGCGCGGAAGAGGTCTTGAAAAAACAGAACGAGGTTCGCCGTTAAATGCAGCCTCTTTTCTAATGGCAGGAAATCTCAAATGATCACCGTACAACATTATCTGTTCTTGTCCGCGATCCTTTTCTCTCTGGGCGTAATTGGAGTGATGTTTCGGAGGAATCTGATCATCATTCTTATGTCCCTGGAGTTGATGCTGAACGCTGTGAACCTGACGTTTATAGCCTTCTCCCGCTATCTGGGTTCGGTGGAAGGGCAGATATTCGTTTTGTTTGTCATGGTGGTGGCTGCGGCTGAAGTAGCCGTGGGGCTGGCTGTGGCTGTTGCCATCTTCAGGATGAAGGGCACGGTCGACGTCAATGACGTCAACCTGATGAAGTGGTGAGAGGAATCCGCGTGTCAGGTGGCTCAAATGAGAGCCGAACTTTCTATCGTCGAGCGTGAATTGGGAGCTTGGAATGACTGATCTGGTCTGGTTGATACCCTTGTTTCCGTTGCTGGGATTCCTGATCAACGGGCTTATAGGAAAGCGCTTCTCAGAGCAGGCCATAGGTTGGATAGGCTCTTTGTCGGTGGGTGCTTCATTCGTTGTGGCGCTGCTGATCTTTCTTGAGCTTATCGGGACCGCACCCGCCTCCCGATCTTTCCAGAAGATCGTTTACACGTGGATGATATCGGGTGACCTGAATGTTCCGATAGGCTTTCTGGTCGATCCGCTCAGCATGGTGATGCTGCTGGTGGTGAGCGGTGTGGGATGCATTATCCACATCTATTCCATCGGTTACATGCACGGAGAATACGGTTTCCGCCGCTACTTCGCCTATCTGAATCTCTTTGTCTTCAATATGCTGATCCTCGTGTCGGCCAACAACTTCCTCTTGATGTTCGTAGGGTGGGAAGGCGTCGGCCTCTGCTCGTATCTTCTCATCGGATATTACTATGAAAAGAAGTCTGCTTCCGACGCGGGAAAGAAAGCCTTTGTTGTGAATCGTGTGGGAGATTTCGGCTTTCTCATTGGAATGTTCCTTATTTTCATGACATTTGGGACTTTCAACTATACCGATGTCTTCGCGGCTGCTCCCGAGAAACTGGTCGCGGGCGGCACGCTGGTCACGCTCATCACCCTCCTGCTCTTCCTGGGAGCCACCGGAAAGTCCGCTCAAATACCTTTGTATACGTGGCTTCCCGATGCGATGGAGGGCCCCACACCGGTCAGTGCCCTGATCCATGCCGCAACCATGGTGACCGCGGGCGTCTACATGGTGGCTCGCTGTAGCGTGTTGTTTGCTCTGGCTCCCGCTTCCATGACTGTCGTCGCGATCATCGGTGGGGCTACGGCGTTTTACGCTGCCACCATCGGCATCACTCAATTCGACATCAAACGCGTCCTGGCCTATTCGACCATCAGCCAGTTGGGGTACATGTTTATGGCTTGTGGTGTTGGGGCGTTTGGATCAGGCATCTTCCACCTCATGACCCACGCTTTTTTTAAGGCCCTCCTGTTTATGGCAGCCGGCAGTGTTATGCACGCCATGTCCGGAGAACTGGACATGCGCAAGATGGGTGGCCTTAAGTCCAAACTGCCATACACGTGGATTACCTACATGGCCGGCACTCTGGCAATAGCCGGTATCTTTCCGTTCGCAGGCTTTTTCAGCAAGGATGAAATCCTTTTTTTCTCACTCCAGCGGCACATGGGCTTTTGGATTCTCGGGGCGGTGGCAGCGATCATGACGTCCTTCTACATGTTCCGGTCCGTGTTCATGACTTTCTACGGAGAGTCACGGGTGGACCACGAAACAGCGCATCATCTTCACGAATCCCCATTCATTATGACGGTCCCTCTCATGGTGCTGGCCTTTCTGTCGCTGGTGGGCGGGTTCGCAGGAGTTCCCATTTTCGAGGGCTGGCATCGGTTCGGCGATTTTATCGCTCCCGTATTCGCCCCGGCACAGGAGATCCTTCACAAGGCTCACCATGCGGAGCACCCCGCCGTGTCCATGGAGCTGGCCCTTATGGGGGTGTCGCTGGCCATAGCCATTGCTGGGCTTCTCTTCGCTCGCTGGATGTACCTGACCAAACCTTCCGAGGCTGACAAGATGGTTGAGCGCTTCGGTGGCCTGCATACGCTGGTGTACAACAAGTACTGGATTGATGAGTTGTATGATTTCCTGTTCGTCAACTCTATCGTCAACTTTTCTCGGCTGCTCTGGAAGCGTTTTGACGAAGCGGTTATCGACGGTATCGTTAACGGCGTGGCTCGCGTGGTCCGAGGTTGCGGGAGTGTTCTGCGGGAGGTCGAGACCGGCCTTGTCAAGGATTACGCCCTTTCGATTCTCGTTGGAGCCCTTGCCGTAATAGGTTATCTGGTCCTCAGATAGGACACGGAGGAATGTCGTTCATGGACAGTGTTCCTTTCCCCATTCTTACCGCGATCACGTTCGTTCCGTTGGCGGGCGCGCTGCTTTTACTGTTCCTCAACAGGCAGTCCAAGGAACTTCTCAGATGGGTCACTTTGGTCGCCATGCTGGTTGACTTCGTGGTGAGCCTCTTTGCGTACTCCTTGTTCGATCCATCCTCCGCTGCCATGCAGCTCGTCGAAGATCACATCTGGGTCCGCGACTGGGGCATCTCGTACAAGATGGGAATAGACGGGATCAGCCTTTTCCTGGTGCTGCTGACAACCCTGTTGGGCCCCATAGTGGTCCTAGCTTCATGGAAGGATATAAAAGTCCGGGTCAAAGAGTTTCTGATTTCCCTCCTCTTCCTCCAAGTGGGGATGCTAGGCGTGTTTGTGTCGCTGGATCTGTTCCTTTTCTACGTATTCTGGGAAATCATGTTGATTCCCATGTACCTGCTAATCGGTGTCTGGGGTAATCCCGCGCGAAAACTCTACGCGGCCATCAAGTTCGTCCTCTACACTATCGTAGGCAGCCTGCTGATGCTTGTTGCCATACTAGCCCTCTATTACACGGCCGGGAACGTCAGCGGCGTTTACACCTTCGACCTGCTGAAACTCTACGACTTTCCTGTTCCTCTTCAAGCTCAATTCTGGATGTTTCTCGCTTTCTTCTTGGCTTTCGCCATTAAGGTCCCCATGTTTCCGTTCCACACGTGGTTGCCTGATGCCCATACCGAAGCCCCAACGGTCGGTAGCGTGATGCTGGCCGCGGTCTTATTGAAGATGGGCACATACGGTTTCATCAGGTTTGCTATCCCGCTCTTCCCTAATGCTGCTATGGATGCGGCGTGGTGGATATGTTTGCTCGCCGTGATAGGAATCATTTACGGGGCCTGGGTCGCAATGGTCCAGGATGATGTAAAGAGACTCGTGGCATTCTCCAGCGTAAGCCACCTAGGTTTCGTGATGCTCGGCATGTTTGCCTTGACCGCCCAGGGGCTGGAGGGGAGCATACTCCAGATGATAAACCATGGGTTAAGCACGGGCGCTCTGTTTCTCATCGTCGGGATGATCTATGAAAGAAGACATACCCGCCTAATAGCGGAATTCGGTGGGTTGTCCAAAGTGATGCCCGTGTTTGCGGTTTTCTTCATGGCCTTCACCCTTTCGTCCATCGGCCTGCCTGGGCTCAACGGATTCGTGGGCGAGTTCCTGATTCTTTTGGGAACGTTTAAGGTTTATCCCTGGTACGCGGTGTTTGCCGCCTCCGGCGTGATCTTTGCTGCTGTCTATATGCTCTGGATGTTCCAGAGAGTCATGTTTGGCCAGGTCACTAACCCCAAGAATCTCGGGTTAAAGGACCTTAGTGCTCGAGAGGTTGTTGTCCTGCTCCCCATTCTAGTCTTCGTAGTCTGGATCGGTGTTTACCCCAACACCTTTCTCAGGCCTATGGAGCCGTCGGTGAAGAATTTCATCCAGCAGGTGGAGACCAAGAGGGCTGCAGTGATGAATATCGAGAAGGCAAAAACGCATTCAAGCGACCGCTGGGCTGAACAGATGCTCACATATTCAACCCCCGCGCGTACGGTTGATCGCTGATTTAGAAGGACTAGGAGCAATCGGGATGATGTCAATACCCGAGGTTAATCTTGGAGGTATCCTACCGGCGGTTATTTTGTGCATTGCCGGTCTGGTTGTGATGACGGTCGGATTGTACCTTCGCAAGGGAGTGGTCGCGACATCCGCGATCATTAGCCTGGTTGGCGTCCTGATAGCCCTTATGGCTAATGCCCCGTTGAGAATGCTGAACAAACCGGCTTTCTCTGGGCTAATTTCACTGGACGCATATACTTGGTTTTTCAACCTCCTCATACTCATCGCAACCGGGCTGACAGTCCTGACGTCGGTGCGTTATTTTACAGATGATGGGCTGAATCTCTACGAGTACTTCGTACTGCTCCTATTTTCGGCAGCGGGAATGATGTTCATGGTTTCAGGAAACCATATCCTGACCATATTTGTGGGGCTTGAGACCTTGTCCATTTCCATCTACATACTCTCCGGGATATTGCCCGTGAATTTAAAGTCCAAAGAGGCGGCACTTAAGTATATAGTACTGGGGGCGTTTTCCAGCGGCATCTTCCTGTATGGGGCGGCCTTGCTCTACGGCGCCGCGGGGTCTCTGAGTTTACCTGCACTCGCAAAATACTTTCAAGCGGGTCAGATCAGCCGGATGGCTGTTGCCGGAATGGGCCTCCTGTTGGTCGGCTTTGCGTTCAAGGTTGCCGCCGTTCCATTTCACATGTGGACCCCGGACGTCTATGAGGGTGCGCCGACTCCCTTCACCGGCTTCATGTCGGTTGGTGTCAAAGCCGCTGCTTTTGCAGCATTCGTCCGAGTCTTCTTTGAAGCGCTGACGGCCTTGCAAGTTGACTGGACCCACATACTCTGGGCGCTTGCGGTTCTGACCATGATCCTCGGAAATGTGGCGGCCCTTGTGCAGGAAAATATTAAGAGGATGCTTGCGTATTCGAGCATTGCCCACGCAGGCTACCTCCTGATCGGCATGGTGGCGGGAAAAGAGGCTGGAACCGCCGGGATGCTCTATTACCTGTTGGCGTATACGTTCACCAATATTGGAGCCTTCGGCGTAGTGGCTCTGGTAGGGAGGAAAGGAGAGGCCAATGTCATGATCGACGACTATCGCGGTCTGGCAAAGGTCCATCCCCTGCTGGCGCTCGTTATGTCGATTTTTCTCTTCTCTCTGGCCGGTATTCCACCCACGGCCGGATTTATGGGGAAATTTACCATATTCAGCGCTGCAATAAATTCAGGGTACATATGGCTTGTCATCGTGGGCGTGCTCACTAGCGCCGCGTCGATTTTTTACTACTTCCGGGTGATTATGAAAATGTACATGGAATCGCCGGAGACGGCGCCGACGAAGCTTCAGTTTGGACCGGCCATGGTCCTTGCTCTGTCCATCGCGACGGCTGTTGTGCTATACATAGGCATCTTCCCCACGACTTATCTTAATTTGGCTGCGGAATCGGTTAAGCCGCTTTTCTGAGAGCAAGAGCATCGAGCAGGTAATTAGTCGCACGGCATGCCATTCGCATTTCTGGGAATAATATGAAAATAAAGGCTCTGGTCCCCACCGGTCATGGCATAAACTGCGAGAATGAAACCCGCCGCGCACTGGAACTGGGTGGATTTGACACGGTTGACCTTGTCCATTTGAATCTTTTGGCTCAGGGCGAGGTGGATCCGGCTGCGTATCAGATTATAGTGTTCCCCGGTGGTTTCCTGGACGGCGACGACCTTGGAGCGGCTCAAGCCTGCGCCAACCGCATCAGGAATTCCCGGGTTAACGGAGAGAGGCTGGTCGACCGGCTGATAAGGTTCGTTGGCGCAGGCGGACTTGTGCTCGGGATCTGCAACGGCTTTCAGCTTCTGACGAAACTCGGTATGTTGCCGGCCGTCAGTGGTGACTATACCAGGAGGGATCTGAGCCTTACGGGCAATGATCAAGGCAGATTCGAAGATCGTTGGGTTCATCTGGTAGTCGACCAGGATTCACCCTGCGTCTTCACCCGTGGCATACAGCGGCTGTACCTGCCTGTGCGGCATGGGGAAGGAAAGATTGTGGGACGGCTTCCGGAGCTTTCGATGGCCCTTCTGGAAGCCCATCAGGCGCCTGTGAGGTATGCGCTGGAGGACGGTAACGAGCCAACCATGACCTATCCATTCAATCCGAATGGTTCCGAGCAAGCAATTGCAGGACTTTGTGATCCTACTGGCCGCGTATTCGGACTGATGCCTCATCCGGAGTGTTTTCTACACCGGACGAATCATCCTCGCTGGACCAGAGAAGAGTTGCCGGAAGAAGGGGAGGGCCTGGCCATATTTAAGAACGCCGCAGAATTTCTCCGAGTGGCCTGAAGACCTGCTGTTAAGCGCTTCAAGATATGAGGCCCCCAGTGAACCCAAGCTACAATTTTGTTGTTGCAACATCCGGTAATTTGGACTAAAATCAACGGCTGTTCTCCCGCCTGGATGTCTATGAACTCATAGATTCTGAATGACGTCTCAGAGCAGGGAAACCTGCACGTGAATAGTTACACAGGAGGTACATATGGCTCTGGACCCGACCAAGATGGCCGATTGGCAGGTAGCTGAAGAGGCCGAAAAAACGATGAAAACGGTTTATCAGCTCAGGGACGAAATGGGGCTGAAGGAAGAGGAACTTCTCCCGCATGGACACTACGTGGGCAAAATCGATTTTAGAAAAGCCCTGAAGCGCCTTGCTGACAAGCCTGACGGAAAATACATAGACGTCACAGCCATAACTCCCACTCCCCTTGGAGAAGGCAAATCCACCAGCAGCATGGGGTTGGTGGAAGGTCTCGGAAAACGTGGCAAGAAAGTCACTGCTGCTATTCGGCAGCCGTCCGGCGGCCCGACAATGAACATCAAGGGATCCGCTGCCGGTGGCGGTCTGGCTCAGTGCATCCCTCTCACGCCGTTCTCTCTCGGTCTTACCGGCGACATCAATGCAATCATGAATGCCCACAATCTGGCTATGGTTGCGCTCACCGCACGCATGCAGCACGAGTTCAACTACGATGACGAGGAGTGGGCTAAAAGAGGCCAGCCGAGGCTGAATATCGATCCGAGAAACGTGGAATTCGGATGGATTATGGATTTCTGCGCGCAGTCCCTCCGAAACATCATCATCGGTCTCGGAGGGAAAATGGACGGCTTCATGATGCGGTCGTCTTTCGGTATCGCTGTCTCCTCAGAGATCATGGCCATCCTGGCTGTTGCGACTGATCTGAAGGACATGCGCGAGCGAATGGGTCGCATAGTGGTTGCGTACAACAAGAAGGGAAAGCCGGTCACGACTGAAGACCTTGAGGTCGCTGGAGCAATGACGGCCTGGATGGTAGAAGCCCAGAACCCCAATCTTCTGCAAAGCATCGAAGGCCAGCCCGTCTTCGTTCACGCAGGCCCGTTCGCCAACATCGCCATCGGCCAGTCATCCATCATCGCGGACCGAGTCGGACTCAAACTGGCGGACTATCACGTTACGGAGTCGGGATTCGGCGCTGATATCGGCTTCGAGAAGTTCTGGAACCTAAAGTGCCGCTTCTCCGGTCTCAAGCCGAACTGCGCTGTTTTGGTGGCTACAATCCGTGCGTTGAAGTGTCACGGAGGAGCGCCGGTGCCCAGGCCGGGTTTACCGATGCCCAAAGAATACGAAGGCGAAAATGTCGGTTGGGTGGAAGAAGGATGCAAGAACCTGGTGCACCACATCAAGACGATCAAGATGGCGGGAATCAACCCGGTTGTCTGCATCAACTCCTTCTACACAGACACCAAGGCCGAGATCGAGATGGTGAAACGTCTTTCCGAGGCAGCGGGCGCGCGAGCCGCGGTTTCCCAGCACTGGCTCAAGGGCGGAGATGGAGCCCTGGAGTTCGCTGATGCCGTGGTCGATGCGTGCGCAGAGAAAAATGAGTTCAAGTTCCTCTACGATCTGAGCTTGCCGTTGCGACAGAGGATTGAGCTCATCGCAAAAGAGGTCTACGGAGCGGACGGCGTCACATATACCGCCGAAGCAGAAGCCAAGGCCAAGAGGATGGAAGCCGATCCGGAGCTTGCCAAGCTAGGAACATGCATGGTGAAAACTCACCTGAGTCTTTCTCATGACCCAAACATCAAGGGCACTCCCAAGGG
>JBKQMK010000017.1:0-9318 GCA_052146735.1 Desulfomonilaceae bacterium
ACCTGGGGCCAGAGGATATCCCATCCGATCCCCTTCAGGAAGACGCCGCGTACGATGGTGATGAAGTAGCGAAGAGGATTCAAGTAGGTTATGTACTGGATCACCGGAGGCATGTTCTCGATGGGGAAGGCATAACCCGAAAGGAGAGTAGTGGGTTGTAAGAACATGAATGAAGAGAGCACCGCTTGTTGCTGGGTCTTGCAGAAGGTTGAAATCGTCATTCCGATCCCTGCAACGGTTATGAGAAACAGTACCGCGGTGGCCATAAAAAAGAGCATGGAACCCCTGAACGGTATGTCGTATACCAGGAATGCCATGGGGACTATCACTGACATGGTGATTATCTCGATAATAAAACAGGGGATGATTTTCCCTAGGATCAGTTCCAGCCTGGTGATGGGGGCCACCATAAGCTGCTCTATGGTTCCTATTTCTTTCTCGCGGACTATGACGGACGATGTAACGATGGTGGTCCCGGCGAGCAAAATGATGACTACCACTCCGGGGACGAAAAAGTCCTTGGAGTTCAGATTGGGGTTGAACCAAGCCCTGCTGGCTTCTGCCGCGGCCGGCACTACGAGATGAGGAGTGTCGGTCTCGAAGAGCTGTCCCTGCATCTGGTTGACCCGTTGGTCCATAATGTCGACTGAAAAGCGCTGAAGGATAGATTGAGCGTACCCGGATACAGTGCCGGCGGTTGTGGTGTCCACCCCGTCGATAAGTATACCTACGAGAGCCGTACGCCTCGCCTTAATGCGCTGTTCCAGATCGGGCGGGATGAGAATGGCCATGCCAGCTCGCCCGCTCTCCAGCCATCGGTCAGCTTCGTCGTACGAGCTGAGCATTTGCTTGATAGTAAAATACCCGGACCGCGAAAAGGCTTCGATTATCTGTCGGCTGAGGACGCTTCGATCCATATCGGCGACCACAGTCGAAACGTCATGTACGTCCAAGCGGCTGGCTGAACCAAATATGAGGAGCTGGATCAGGGGCGCGATAAACAAAAGGCCTAAATTCTGTCGACTGCGCTTAATTTGAATGAATTCCTTGCGGACAATGTGCCGTATCCTTTTCAAGGACTCAGCCACGGTTCCTTTTGACGCGCGGAGATCCGGATGTCTGCCGACTTCGCGTTCCTTTGACGGAGTCACGCCGGTTGCCGAGGTCTCTTGGCTCATGTCTGAATCAGAACAGTTGTTGTTCATACGAGAGTCTTCCGCAATTTCCTGGTTGCAAGGGTAGTCATAAACAGGGCGAAAATTGCCAGCATGGCCACTGGGACGGCGATCGCTCCTATTCCGACGCCTTTGAGGTATATGGCGCGCAGTACGGTCACAAAGTGGCGCGCCGGAATTATATAGGTAATGACTTGCAGCACATCGGGCATATTGGAGATAGGGAACACGAAGCCGGAAAGGAGAAACGAAGGGAGAAACGTTCCCAGAAGCGCCAACTGAGTTGCAAAGAACTGATTTTTCGCAATCACCGAAATCAGGAACCCCAGGGACATTGCTCCAACCAGGAAA
This sequence comes from Desulfomonilaceae bacterium, assembly GCA_052146735.1. Classification (GTDB taxonomy): domain Bacteria; phylum Desulfobacterota; class Desulfomonilia; order Desulfomonilales; family Desulfomonilaceae; genus CAWBBA01. The sequence continues at coordinate 1,527 of JBKQMK010000017.1, forward strand.
AGGCTAGAAACCAGGAACATCAGCAACAGGCTGCCTCTTAACGGCACATCAAAAGCGTATTGTCCCATGAGATAGACCATCAGCAGATCCACGTATCCCAGCGCAAAATACGGTATAAGTTTTCCCACGATCAGCTCGTTGGACTTCACCGGAGTTGAAATGAGCTGTTCCATAGTGCCGGTTTCCCGTTCCCTGACAATGGTCAAAGATGTGAGCAGCGCAGCGATAACCATCATGATAATGGCGATGAGGCCGGGGATAATGTTGTTTCGGCTCTTGAGTTCGGGGTTATAGAGCAGTCGTATCCGAGGCTCGACCGGAGGGATGACTCGCTGTTCCACTGATTGCCTGGTGAGTGCTTTTTTACGGAAATCATCGTCAAATGTTGCCATGATGGTTTCCAGGTACACGATGGCCAGTCCGGCTCTGGTTGAGTCAGAACCGTCGACGATAGCCTGTATACGGCTGGCTTTGCCTTTTTTCAGGTTTCGGCTGAAATCCCAGGGTATCACCACCCCAACATTTACCTCAGCCTCGTCGACCCCGTGGACGATCGGCCTGTAGAGTTCAGGCGAAAGGACCAGGGTAAAATATCCCGAGCTTGTGAGACGGCCTATTAGCTCTCTCGATTGCGGGCTGCGATTTTGGTCCCAGACTGCAAGCGGGATTTTGTCCACATCCAGGGAAAGCGCGTACCCGAAGAGGATCATGAGCATCACAGGGATGCCAAGCGCCAGATACAACGAGCGGGAATCCCGAACTATCTGCCTGGCTTCCTTGCGAGCCACAGCTAAGGTGCGATGAATATTCATGATCTTCTCAATTCGCCGGCGCTAAAGCACCGGCCTACTTACGGTCGCCCCAATGGGGCTCACATTGCGGGCATCCCGGAGGGATGTTTGATAGTAGACCGGTAATTTATTGCCGGGAGAGGAAGCTCGGCCTTTTTCCTTCTCGGCTGTCGTGTCATCCCTCCGAATTTCGGTCTTTCGCTGTGAGGGTGACAAATACGTCTTCAAGGCTGGGGGTTATGACCTCTATCCTTGAGACATGTATCCCTGCTTCGCTTAGTTTCTTTTTGGCTATGGCGATGGCAATATCTGCGTCTCCTGTAACCAAGTGGAGCAGATTACCGAAAACAGCGACCTCGCTGAAAACGGCTTCCTTCCGGAGCATTTCTGCCGCCCGCATCAGGTCGTCACATTCCAGGTCTACTACAGAATCCTTCATCCAGTTCTTCTTAAGTTCTCCGGGGGTCCCGAGGGCTATAATTCGGCCTTTGCTCATCAATGCGAGGCGATTGCAGTACTCGGCTTCCTCCATATAGTGCGTGCTGACGAATACGGTCACACCCGCCAGAGCCATGCTGTGAATTAGATCCCAGAAACTGCGCCTGGAAAGCGGATCAACACCGGAGGTGGGCTCATCGAGAAACAGGACCGGCGGTTCGTGAAGCACTGCGCACCCAAGAGCAAGCCGCTGTTTCCAGCCCAGAGCAAGATCTCGCGTGAGGCTCTTTCTTCTTTCCGTCAGCCCTGCCATGTCAAGGACCCACGCATCTCTCGATTGTTTCCTCTCATTGTCCAGGCCGTAGATCCCTCCGAAGAAATCCAGGTTCTCCTCAACAGTCAGGTCTTCGTAAAGCGAGAATTTCTGGGACATATAGCCAATCCGCTTCTTAATCTCCTCGTATTGCGTGGACACGTCCCATCCTGAAACTCTGGCCACGCCGGAAGTGGGAGTCAAAAGTCCGCACAAAATCTTAATCGTAGTAGTCTTGCCCGCGCCGTTAGGCCCGAGAAACCCGAAAATCTCACCTTTGGGCACCTCGAAGCTCACGTGATCCACGGCCAGAAAATTGCCGAATACTCTGGTGAGATCTTCTGCAAAAACCGCTATTTCTCTCTCGCCCTGATTCATACCGATTCGCCTGCAAACGCACAAGGTAGCAGCATGGTGGATGACACTGTCTCCGACCGATCTCCTCTACCACGAACGGAGCAACCTGACCTAGCTCCCGACACCCGCCGGAAACGGATGCTCGGCACATTCATGCCTTGACCGCGAATTGGCATCAACCGCCTCCCCCGGTTTTCTCCTTGGGCGTTCGGTCCTTCGGGATCAGCGACAGAAAAGCGTCCTCTATCGTAGGGGAGATCCTCTTAAATGAATGAACTTGGATCCCCTCTTCCACCAGCCTCTTGCGAATTGCTTCTGCTTCCGATTCCTCGTTGAAACGCACGTGAAGCCCTTCGCCGAAAACATTGACATCCACAACACCGGGCAGCTTCGACAGAAGCTCCCTAGAGCCGCTTGGGTCAGAGGCGATCAATTCGACGATGACTCCCTTTACCATCTCCTTGAGCGTGCGAGGTTCACCCATTTGTATTATGGAGCCGCTATGCATAAAGCCCACTCGGTTAGTTCTTTCGGCCTCGTCCAGATATGCTGTCGTTACCAGAATGGATATCCCTTCTTTCAAGAGGTCATAAAGGATTCTCCAGAAATCACGGCGAGAGACCGGGTCAACCCCATTGGTAGGCTCATCCAGGAGGAGAAGCCTCGGCGAGTGAATCAGTGCGCAAGCAAGCCCTAATTTCTGTTTCATGCCTCCGGACAAGGCTCCTGCGAGCCGATCTTTGAAGGGACCCAGCCGGCTGAATCCGAACAACAACTCCATCCGGTCGGAGCGCTCCTTCTTGGGGACTTGAAAGAGGTCCGCATAGAAGATCAGGTTTTCCAGTACCGTAAGGTCGGCATACAAGCCGAATCGCTGAGGCATGTAAGCGAGATGCTCTTTTATGCCTTCCGGATCATCCACCACGGAAATCCCATCCACCCATGCCCGGCCGGATGTAGGTTCGAGAATTCCCGCTAGCATTCGCATCGTAGTGGTCTTGCCGGCTCCGTCAGGTCCTACGATCCCGAAAAGCTCTCCCTGCTTCACCTCCAGGTTGAGGCCCCTCACAGCCTTGGTTTCACCGAAATCACGGCAGAGGTTTTCAGTCTGTATTATGAGTCCGGAACTCGCTGGTTCAAGACGCGGGCTTCCCAAGTGTCCGTGTTCCCCCTTTCTTGGGCGGTTCAATGTCAACTAGAACATAGCCTTCGGCGGGCATCCCGATCTTCAACTCCTGGTCCGGATTCTTGATCGTGATTTTTACCCGATAAACCTGCTTGACTCTTTCTTCTTTCGTCTGCACGTTTTTTGGCGTGAATTCGGCCCTGGGAGAGATGAAGGTTACTATACCGGGGTACACCTTGTTGGGATACGTGTCTGTGGTGATTTCCGCCTTTTGGCCCAGTTTAATCTTGCCGAGGTTCTGCTCCCCCACGTACCCTTTGAGCCAGACTTCGTCGATCGCTGCTACGGTTGCAACCGGAGCTCCTGGAAGAACCACCTCTCCCAGTTCATTTGATTTGACCAGTACTACTGCAGAGACTGGGGTCTGAAGAATCGAGTGCTCTATGTCCAGTTCGATCCTTTTCAAGTCAAACTCGGCCTTTTCCAATCGCGCCCGGCCTGCCCGAATTTCCTGCTCTCTGGGTCCCTTCTCAAGCTGTTTCAGTCGTTCCGCGGCATTGTTGAATTCTTCCGTCGCGACCCTGAGGGAAGTTTCCTTGGCGTCAAATGTGGAAGCAGAGATGGCTTTTTCCCTTAACAGGGGAACGTAGCGGTCGTATTCGTCTTTCGCGTTCTTCAGCCTGCTCTGAGCAGACTTGTGCATGGCTCGCGCCTGTTCGATCTCCTCGGTACGCGTCCCTTCTTCCAACTGATCCAGCACCGCGCGTGCGTTGCCAATTTCGGCCTGGGCCGCGCCCCTTAGGGCAACGAGAGTGTCGGTATCAAGGGTGGCGATGGCCTGGCCCTTCTGGACGCGGTCACCCTCTTCAATCGGCAGAGTTTTGATCTGTCCGGCAATTCTAAAGGACAAATCAACCTCTATGGCCTCAATGTTGCCACTGACGAAGACCCTTCCCTCCGTGACTCCATTGCCCTTGAAATGGAGCCAACCGGCCACCACACTGATCAGCACCAAGAATACCATCACGGGTATTATTTTTTTCTTCATGACTAAGCTCTAGCCTTCTTGGACCCGGTTACAGTCGTACAGCCCACGGTGCCACGGCTGCGCCGAAGGTTCATCCGTGTAGGGATGTGCCAGGCCCCACGCCCGTGGCACCAATGCGACCATCATTCGCCGGCATGCTCCGCGGAGAAGCCCGCAGAGTAGGGCATCGTCCACTATACATTCAGCTCCCGGCGTCTGCTACGAAAATTTTTCTCCAGGGGTATCGACGAGCTCCAGCAGAACGTCTCATTATATCTGATTCCTGATCGCGTTCAAGATCATGAATCAGGCGTGTGCCTGCCTCGATTCCCAATCGCGTTGACTTAATGAGAATCCCATCAGTCACGCCTGTGGCGTGATCGTCACTCCCGAAAAAGCCGGGGTCCGGAAGTTCCGCGGGACGCAGAATTGAAATCCCGCCTGCGGCGGGATGCCCCTACAACAAGGGCTGGCGGTTTCATGCAGCCACAATGTCTCCGTTCCCGGGGACAGACTTGACAGGCATTGTGGCGATTCCTTAGTTATTTTCGCGAAGCATCTAAGCCAGGGACATTAGATTAACCCACATAGTAATTTAAACATAATAAACCCTTTATTAAACAGTGTTGTATTTAATAACTAGATTTATGTTTTAATGTTGACAAGCCAATTTTGTTGTGATATCCACGCCTCGTTATTTGTAGGTTGGGGGTGTGGGCGTAGGAGTTTTAAGTGTTTGGAAAAGTAATACAATTGAAGAAAAATGTCTCTTCTGTAAGCCGGGGGGGGGAGCTTCCTTCAGCAATAACCGAGCAATTTAACTCGGAAATTATCGACAAGGGGCTTCGGCTGGCAGAGAGTTCGCGAATTTCACACATTAACTTCGGAAGAGAATCTTACTTCGGCCTTGTTACCGATTCGTCCGGGAAAGGGGTCAATGTCCACATCTCACTCCACCCTGAAACCAAAATCCTGACCAGGGCCACCTGTAGTTGTTTCCGGTCCTGTACTCGCACCTATTGCCATCACATCGTCTCTTTCATCAGATACATTATTAGGACCGACCCGGAAACAGGTGGCCTTCGCACCCTTGGCGAGGACTTCAAAGACAGCTTTTGGCACGAGATCGGCTGGTTCGGTTACAAGAACTTCGGGGATTCTACGCTCGGATTCAAGACTCAAGTGAATCATGGAGGCGAGGGGCTCCGAATAAGCTTCTCCGACCGAAATCAACACGAGATCCTTGCCTTCATGCCCGGAGAACGGTTGGTTGAGGAATTCCTTCATGAATTCTTCGACATAATTCGGCGCGATATCGATGCGACCCTGTTCAGGCGAATGTACGGGAGGAAACTCAAAGATCCGAACGTCCCTTCGCTGCGCCGCCGTCCCTGGCAATATTCGGATTCGGAGGAGGAGATCAACCGAAGAGGGGTCAAGTCAGTTCGGCAGCACCTTGAAGATAGCGTCTGGCATCGAATCGCCAAGGTGGGCTTCCTGGTCGCGGGCCGTAGTGGAGGAACGTTCAATTTCCGTTTCCTGGAGTACAAGCAAGAACTGACAATCGAGGCCGTTGACGAGGCAGAGGCCGTTATCCTCCGCCTTGTGCCGCCAAGACCTCTGATCGGGACGACCATAGAGATGGGTGAGAACAAAGGAGTCATTGGTGATGATCTTCTGATACACTCCAAGCCTCTCAGCACCGGTTATCACGTAAACCTCACTGAATCGTCTTTCCTCAGCATAACGCCCGTAATAGAGAATCCTGACCCCGATGCTGACCCCTCAGAGGCTTACCTGGATCGCACCTCCATCGAGCAGCAACTATTCGGCCGGTATTATTACTTTCCAGATTGGGGATTCTTCAGGATCGCCGCACACACGAGCGGCCTGCCGGCTGATTACTTCTCTCCGCAGAAAAGAATGATGGTGCCCCCTGAAAAGGTCACTCCCTTTCTGAAGGAGTATCGCGACGTGCTCAGCGCGGACCCTTCAGTGGTCATAGCCAACAACCTCTTGGACCACGAGATTGTCGAAAACTACGAACGAGTCACGGTGGACCACAAAGAGTTCAGCGGCGATGGGGTCGAGCTGGAAATAAACTACGATTTCGGCTCATTCCAAATGTCTTTCCGGGAGATTTTCGAGGCGAGACAAAGCAAAAAACGCTTTCTCGTTAAAGGAGAAAAGTGGATTGACACGATGTCCTCGGAATTCTCCTGGATGGACGGGCTCGACGACCAAGCTGTGATGCATGGAAATACACTCACCATCAGGCGAACCGATTATCTCCGTTTCCTTGCTTTTCACGATCGCTTGGAAAAACGATTCTCATCTGCCCGGATCAAGGAGTGGTTCGAGGCCCTGGAAATGCTTAAACCTCCGGGGCGCTTGCCGGCCATCAGAGCGATGAAAGGGAAGCTTAGAGGGTACCAGAAGAACGGTTACGGCTGGCTCTGGTTCCTCTATCAAAACGGCTTTTCAGGACTATTGTGCGACGACATGGGTCTGGGCAAGACGCATCAAGTAATGGCCCTCATGACAGGACTGGTTCATCATCTGGCCAAGCGGCCCGACAAAATTCGTTTCCTGGTGGTGTGTCCTACAACGGTTCTCAGTCACTGGAAGGACAAGGTTATGGAATACTGTCCTTACCTCGACCCGTACATCTACCATGGCACGGACCGCTCGTTCCACGAAGGCTTTGAACAGCATCTTCTCATAATCACGTCGTATGGTATCGCCCTGCGAGACATAGAGATGCTCTCGGAGTACCGCTTCGATCTGATCGTCCTCGACGAAATTCAGGCAGTAAAGAATAAGTCTACGAAGACATATGCTGCTGTGAAGGCGTTGGAATCCGCCTGCACCGTAGGACTCACAGGGACACCTATTGAAAACAGCGTTACCGACCTGAAGTCGCTCTTCGACATAATTCTGCCTGGCTATTTGATGTCGGATTCCTTATTCGAGAACCATTTCCGCTTCCCCATTGAGGAGGTCTCAGACCGCGCCACCAAGGACAAGCTCTCTCGCATGATCCAGCCATTCACGCTGAGGCGCAAGAAAGAGCAGGTGCTTACCGAGCTTCCGCCCAAGATCGAAGATATCCGACGCTGCAACTTAAGCGAAGATCAGATTCGTTTTTACAGGGACGTGGTGAACAATCGGGGCCAGAGCCTAGTGCAGGCATTGAAGGACCCGGACCAAAAGGTCCCGTACATGCATATTTTTTCGGTCCTCAACTACCTGAAGCAGATCTGCGATCACCCGGCCATGCTCGAAGGGGAGACAAAAGATTACGGCAAGTACACTTCGGGAAAGTGGGACCTCTTCGTCGAACTCCTGGAGGAGAGCCTCGGATCCGGACAGAAAGTGGTGGTATTCAGCCAATATGTGAAGATGCTGGCACTCATCGAGTCTTTTCTGACCGATCACGGAATCGATTTCGCCACCATTAAAGGCCATACGAGGAATCGCTCTGAACCGGTGAAACGTTTTAATACCAATCCGAACTGCATGGTTTTCAGCGCATCGCTGAGGGCTTCAGGTCTGGGAATCGATCTGACCGGCGGTTCGGTAGTGATCCATTACGATCGATGGTGGAATTCTGCCAGGGAAGAGCAGGCCACAGACAGGGTCCACAGGATCGGCCAGAGACGAGGAGTTCAGGTCTTCAAACTCATCACGGAAAACACGCTGGAAGAAAAGATCGACTCCATCATATCGAAGAAGAGGCG
>JBKQMK010000018.1:0-6820 GCA_052146735.1 Desulfomonilaceae bacterium
ATACTTACCCGTCCGAGCTATCCGGCGGACAGCAGCAAAGGGTGGCCATTGCCCGCAGCCTGGCGATGAAACCGAAGATCATGCTGTTTGACGAGCCCACATCCGCGCTCGACCCGGAAATGATAGGCGAAGTTCTGGCAGTTATGAAGGATCTCGCGTCAACAGGGATGACGATGTGTGTGGTCACTCATGAAATGGGCTTTGCAAGTGAGGTTGCAGACCGCATTATCTTTGTCGATCAGGGCGCAATACTTGAGGAAGCAGCACCATCGGAGTTTTTCAAGTCTACTAAACACCCTAGGGCTCAACAGTTCCTCAAGCAGGTATTGTCACCCATGCATTGATTCACCGCAGAGGCGCGGAGGTCGCGAAGGCAATTATCACTTTTAATCTCTGCGTCCGCTATGAACGATTTCCCGGGAAGGATGTGGCAGTTTTCAATACGGCGGACGGCAACACCCCAAGGGAGACAAACAAATGAACATGCTGGCCATCATCAGTTTGGTTACGGCGCTTGCCAGTATATTTTGCGGGCCGGTTCTAGCTGCTCAGGACACCCTGGCTAAAGTGAAGCAGAAGGGGGTCCTTGTCGCGGGCGTGAAAGATTCGCTTCCGCCCTTTGGTTACGTTGATGAAAAGACCCGGCAGTTAGTCGGGTACGATGTGGACTTTGTGAAAGCGATTGCCGATAAGCTCGGGGTGAAGCTCGAACTCAAGCCTGTCACATCGGCCAGCCGCATGCCTCAATTGGCCGAAGGAAATATAGATATTATCGCCGCGACCATGACCAAAACGCCTGAACGAGCTCAGCAGATTGATTTCAGCAACACGTACTTCCTTACCGGGCAGAAGTTCTTGGTGAAAAAGGGAACCGTAAAGAGTCTTGCGGCCCTGGACGGCAAGAAGATCGGCACTGCAAAGGGTTCGACATCAGAGCAGAATGCAGCCAAGGCAGTACCTTCGGCAACCATTTTGTCATTCGATGACTATCCCCAGGCCTTTCTGGCATTGCAGCAACGCAAGGTCTTCGCCGTAACGACCGATGAGTCGATCCTCGCGGGGATTCGCGGCAAAGCCCCAAACAAGGAAGATTTTGAGATACCTGACCTACGAATCTCCGACGAGCCGTACGGTCTTGGCATGCGCAAAGGTGAAAAGGCGTTCGTGGACTTTGTTAATAATGCGCTCCTCGAAATGGAGAAGAGCGGCCAGGCAAAGGAAATTTTCGACAAGTGGTTTGGTGCGAATACGGCCACTCCTATGAAGAGAGACTTCACTATCACCGCGGACAAGTAGGGGCGATCAGAGGCATCATGCCCGTAGGCGCCAGAGATAAGGGGTAAACGCGTTCAGAGGGCAGGCAGGATTCACCGCAGAGCGCGCCGAGAACGCGGAGAGGAAAAAGGGCTTGCACACCACCACATGAGCACGGCGACACGCATCAGACCGGTATTGGCGTCAGGAGAATAGACCGGAGGCGCTATGCCTCACCCAGCGGAAATGCAACGCAAACAGAATGCTCCGCGCTCTCCGCGACCTCTGCGGTGAACGATTACCAATGAGAGTTTATCAAGCAGTGTTCCATTATCAGTTCGATTGGGGGATCATAACCTCCGGCAAGTATTTCGGGTGGCTGCTGTCGGGATTCTATACCACGGTGCAGCTATCCGCGGTGTCTATCTGTCTGGCCTTTCTGTTGGGTCTAATCATCGCAATGATGCGGATGAGCCATGTTTCGCCGGTTCGCTGGTTTGCGCACGGGTACCTGGAATTCTTCCGCAATACTCCGCTCCTGGTGCAGATGTTCTTCTGGTATTTCGGTTCTTACAAGGTGCTCCCGCAGGCGGTCAACGACTGGTTGGCCACAACGAATTTCGAGTTCGCGGCCGCGGTCATAGCTCTGACAATCTACACATCCGCATTTATTGCCGAGGACATCAGATCCGGTATCCGTTCAGTCCCCAAGGAGCAGATGGAGGCCGCACGAAGTTCCGGTTTTTCGTATTTCCGGTCAATGCAATACATTATCTTGCCGCAAGCCATTAGAATCACCGTTCCGCCGCTCGTCAATCAATTCCTCAATCTAGTAAAGAACTCTTCCCTCGCCATGACCATCGGTGTAGCTGAGTTGACCTATCAAGCGAGGCAGGTGGAGAGTTATACATTCAAGGGATATGAAGCATTCACCGCAGCAACTCTGGTTTACCTCGCCATGTCGCTGGCAATCACTGGCGCGGTGAACCTGTACAGCAAGAAGGTCCTAACGCCGATGAGAGGCGCCTGACATGGACTCATGGCTTGATTTTACAGTCATACAAAACAACCTGACGTATTTTCTTCTCGGGAGCTATCCTCACGGCTCTCTCGGAGGAGTTGCGCTCACCCTGTACCTGGCAGTGACCTCATGCGTGCTTTCGTTTATCGGAGGCTTAGTACTGGGACTTTTGAGCATCTCCCGCAACCGCGTGATCAGGTATGCCACCCTGGTGGTGATCAATGCTGTGCGTGGCATACCGCTGCTGATGGTTATTTTCTGGATGTATTTCCTGGTGCCGTCGCTTCTGGGGCGTCCTGTCCCCGAGAGCCAAACGGTGATCACGGCCCTAACACTTTTTACGTCAGCTTACATGGCTCAGATTGTTCGGGCAGGTATCGATGGGATACCCAGGGGACAGATGGAAGCAGCATTATCGACCGGCCTGCACCACTGGCAGGCAATGATCTATGTTGTGCTCCCGCAGGGCCTTCGCAATATGGTACCGTCGTTCGTAAACCAGTTCGTCTCCCTCATCAAGGATACGTCGCTGGCGTACATCGTGGGCGTGTCAGAGCTGACCCACGTAGCAACCCAGGTAAATAATCGCAGCATGATCTATCCCACAGAAATCTTTCTTTTTGTCGCAATCGTCTACTTTATTATCTGTTACGTTTTTACAAGCCTCTCTCGTTGGCTGGAAAGGCGTCTGTCCTGGAGCAAATCAATTTGACATGCAGGCGCATTATCGGCCAATACTGCCACTTTTAGTGGCGTGGACGACATCCCCCGAAAACCGCAAATTCAAAATACTTGAAGAAACAATCGACATCGATATAGCCGATTTCCCGCAGCCAGTTGCATTGCGTCTCAACAAGAGTAAACCGGTTGGCTTCTCTATCGGGCCATTGTCGATACTCGCTCTGCACTTCTGTCCTGGATTTGTTCAGTCCTTGCTGGAGGCTAAACCTGTGCAGCGCATCGACTCTGATTTCCTCCCACAACCGCTCAAGACGTTCGCTTGGAGAAGCGACGTGCTCAACGTTGATGAACATGCCACCCGGTTGGAGCAGCGCGAAAAGTTCAGCGTATATCTCCCGCTTCCGGCTATTTGGTTGGTGATGAATCGAATGGCCTGACACAATCAGCTCAAAAGGTGAGTACTGGGCCACAGCCTCGACCCACCCTGGTTGACCGTAATCGATGTCGCAGACGTGGATGGGCACTGACGATTTCTGGAATTTTTCACGGGCAGCCTGGAGCATCGGAGGAGAATGGTCCACCAGGACACCCGTAGCATCTGGATACTGCTCCCAGATTACGGCAGCTAAGACCCCGTCACCGCATCCGAGGTCCATAAATCGTTCAACGGGCAGGCCAAGGTCCCGAATGAGCCGGAGCATGATCTCAATCTGTTCCTTTATGAACGGACGTGAATCCTTCATTACATCAAGATACCGGCTCGTTACTGCTCCCGATTTCCATATTGAATCATCTAGCATACTTCTTTTCTCTCCCTTCAGAAGTCCACCACATTACCATCCTCTCGCGAATTTCGGGCCGAGTTCCGAGTGTACCATACTTAATTGTTGACGCGAAATGTCTTGATTGGCTGGAGCGTAATACCGGCCAAGCAGCACCGGTCATTGTTTCAGGCTCCCTTCATCATATTGGGCAAATGAGCAATCGGAGGCCGCAGACCCTCTTCTGCTTGACACCGACAAATTCATCCCCCTCCTTGAGAACGCGCTCGGCCGGGTGCTCTGAAGAAAAAGGCTGGGATCAAAGAAGAGAAACAGAGCAAATTGAGGATGGTGTACACGGAACTCCTCTTATTCTCCTCAGCATCAAAATTACCTCGGTACTAGTGATACATTTCGATAGCCTCGGGAAAATGATATTCTGTTAACCCCGCCCAACTCGGGTGTCTCCCTTTTTCTTTGCTCTACCGTGTGGTAAAGAGTGAATCATGGGCTTTGAAGGAGTTGGAGGCCCGGCGGGAAAGACAGGGCTGTAGATGCTGCCCATGCCACAGCAAGCCGGACTGCCTGGCCGGGCACAGATGGGCAAAACGAGCGAAGACAGGCAGAGTCAGATATCTACTTCAACCGTTTCAGTTGGGAACTATGGGGGAGGTCACGATGAGCAATCCACTTGATCCGGTACGAATCGCTTTCGACAAGGCCGTGGGGCCTTACCGAAAGAGGCACAAGTTGATGGCAGACTTGAAAGAAGCGGATGTCGGTAAGGAACGCCGGGCACAGCTCGTGAAGGAATCGGCCCAACTTGATGCAGAGTGGGTCGAAGCCCTGGTTGGGCTTTGGAAGGTCATGGACGAATGTTCGGTTCTCCGAGAAAAGAAGGACGCTTGAGGCGTAAAGATCAGGAGTAATCGTTCACAGTGGAAATCGCAGAGATCGCAGAGCATTCTGTTTTCTTTGCATTTCTTTCAGGTTAAGTGCGGCGCTTACGAGTCTGAGACGGCGAAGACAATACCGGCCAAATTGCGTACTCTATGCACTCCTCAATTTAAGGGTCATGGCATCGCGGTTCCCGGCAGGAGTTCTGTAATGCTGAAAGATGAAATTCATGTAGTTCAACGTGGCGATAGCTCGGGCAACAACATGACTGTTCGGATCACGCTCTCTTCCGGACGACACATATACGGATTTGCCACAGCAAATGTGTATGGCGGTGATTGGGAAATAGGTCCTACATGGAACTACCTTGTGACCGGCGAGAGACCTTTTCTGCTTGATTCAGGGAGAAGGGGACAGGGCCCTCAACTCCTTAAGATGATGGAAGAGGCTGGTTTCAGTGCACAAAATATCGACTCCGTAATTGTCTCTCACGGCCACGAGGATCATGACGGTGGGCTTTTCGAGATCACCAATATGATCAATGCACGAGTAGTGGCTCATGAAGTTTATGGTTATCTTGTGCGGTCCAATGCCGAGGCAGCGCCTTCGCACGAAAAAGCAGAATTCCCCGCCTCATGCTGGTGCTGCCCGATGCCGCAGACCTTTTGTAAGGGCAATTGTTTGGAATATCACAGAGAACGTCAGGCATTGACGATCATGGACATGGGCAATTTGCCCGAGGAACTGGGTTCAGGCATCCAGGTATTCCATACACCTGGACATTGCCCGGATTCAGTGGTGCTCCTGGTGGACGGCGAGGCAATGTTGGTAGGGGACACGATTCTTCCCGAGATCACGCCTCACCCGACACTTGAGAGCCATTTTGCAGTTATGAAGCCGGCGCTTCCGGAGAAGTTCGAGGAGGCGCAGCAACTTTTCGGGCTAAGAGCTTACATTCGCTCTCTGAAGATGTTGAGGGCCGTGACCGGGGGCACGGATAGGATTTTGGTATTGCCTGCGCACCGATTTTACTCTCAGGACAGATGGAATCACCTTGATCTTTGGGGTCGAATTGACGAGATACTCCAGCATCATATCGATCGATGTTATGACATCTTGAAGACTCTCAGCACAGGGCCCAAAACACCACGAGAAATTGCGATGGAGTACTTCCAGCCTAGTCTCCTGAAGGGCTACGGAATTAATTTGGCCATCAATGAAATCAAGAGCCACTGCGAACTAATGGAGATCAGCCGAGACGTGGTTGTTTTGGAAGATGGCAAAGTGTCGCCAATAGGAGAAGGCAATAATTTCCTGTCGCTGATAAACGGCACCAAGCGAGGCTGATGTTGAGTTCAGAGCCGAACTGCGGAACCCTGTCAGGAGCATGGAGTGGCGTAGGGGAAGACTTCGACGGGTGGTAGTTGCACGCTAACCTCATCACATCATCTGACATGCAATCGGCGGCGGCAAACCTTCTCCTGCTCGGCGCCGAAGAATTCATCGGCCACCTGGCGAAAAAGCTCGGCCTGGGGCTCCGAAGATAGAGGCCGAGGCCCAAGAAGAAGGAGGGTAGCCGCAATTGAGTATGGTTACCCGAAACTTCGAAGGTTTGACATACTGATGCAAAAGCAATATGCTTTGATGCATGAGAACAACTGTAAGAATAAATGATGAGCTTCTCAAGCGGGCGAAAAAACGAGCCGCACATGAAGGACGTACCTTGACCTCTCTCCTCGAAGAGGGCTTGGCAGTCATTCTGGCAGAAGCCAAGGGGAGCCGACCGGAGCAAGTCCAATTGCCGATGTCCAAGGCCTCCGGCGGAGTGCTACCGGGAGTTGACCTCAACCGGTCCTCCGAGCTGGAGGAGGTCATGAACAGGTCATGATCCTTCCGGACGTCAACGTTCTTGTCCATGCCTTCCGGTCTCCGATTCACCAGACCATCAGGTATGCCGCACGTGGCTCGATAGCGTGGTTAACGGCGAAGCTCGCTACGGCATGGCTCCTCAGGTGCTCAGCGGTGTGGTCCGAGTCACCACTCACGCCAAGGTCTTTGTGCAACCGAGCAGTTTGGATGAGGTGCTGAGGTTCTGCAACATCCTCCTTGGTCAACCCCATTGTGTGGTCGTTCAACCGGGCGAGCGTCACTGGGAGATTTTCACGCGGCTTTGCACCGAAGCGGACGCTCGTGGCAATTTGGTTCC
>JBKQMK010000019.1:0-6959 GCA_052146735.1 Desulfomonilaceae bacterium
TCATCGCAAAGACCAGAGACGCCCTGGTCGATCGACTCTGTCACGCCTTGAATTGGCTCATTGACCGGAGACTCCAAAACAGGAAAACTTGTGCCATTCGGACAGAATTTTAGACAAACGCTATATATTGTATGACCCTGAGGCGATAATCTCCAATAGTACAGACGCCCCATCAACAAAGGAGAAAAGATGCGCTCTCGAATCGAATACATTAAAGCAGTACCCGAGCTGTTGAAAGCCTTCGGACCGTTGGATGATTACGTGCGCAACTGTGGTTTGGAACCCTCGCTAATCGACCTGGTGCTAATCAGGGCTTCACAGATCAATGGATGTGCTTTCTGCATTGATATGCACACGAAAGATGCTCGGGCACGAGGCGAGACTGAACAGCGGATCTACGAGCTGAACGCCTGGAGAGAAACGCCCTTTTACAGCGAGCGGGAAATGGCTGCCTTAGCGTGGACTGAAGCTGTGACTCTGCTAACCGACGGACACGTTCCCGATGATGTGTACGAAGAAGCGCGAAAGTGGTTCACCGAGCTGGAGCTAGTAAATCTCACAGTGGCCATCGGGCTCATCAATGCCTGGAATCGCCTGAGTATTGCCTTCCGGTCCGTCCCAAGGCGATATCGGGCATCCCGAGCGACTGGCGCTGAAAAAGAGTCCCATAGAGCTGAAGCGGCATATCACTAAGATACGGCATGGCCGTAGTGATTTCCCACGGATTAGCCAAAGAGGATAGGGTTCCAGCAGATGAAATAGACAAGGCCGTTGAAAGAAAGCGGAAATTCGAGGATGATCCGGAACCGCACATCTCTGTTTGGGAAAGAACATGATGGATGACAAGAAATACAGCTCAGACGCGCTTAAATGGATGTACAACGAATTCATCGGAAATGATCCTGAGCGGATAGCATCCTACCAGGAAGAGCGGATCAAAGCCGAAATCGCTCGACAAGTTTACGATATTCGAGAGCAGGCAGCCCTCACACAGAAACAGCTTGCCGACCTCGTGGGAACCACCGAATCTGTCATAGATGACCTTGAAGAGGCTGATTACGAAGGTGATGCCCTCTCGATGCTGGTCCGGATAGCGACGGCCCTGAGAAAGAAAATTGATGTCCAGTTCGTGACATCTAGCGCGATTGATCCTGCTGAGACATCTGCATAAGCCTGCTGAAAAAGGCTAGGGCCAAATTTTCAAAGACTTTTCTTATTCCCCGACGGCGAACTGAATTTCTCGTGTCTTTTCCACGAATTTCGAGGCCGATGGTATTTCAATCCCAACGACACCTCCGTCATGACCGAAATCCACTATGGTCCCGGGGCGAACTTCGTCGCTTTCTCGTATGCGTGCCTCGCGAAACGTAATGGTCAGTGTATCGGTTTCCTCATCGTACTGAATTTTCATGTGGAACTCGCTGATAGATCATTCTCGACGCCTCGGCCGGCTGAATGTCGTCTGGATTCATTAGAGTTTGATCCGCCCCAGTCTGTTCCACTTCTCCTTTGGACAGCATGAGACGGGCGTGAGAACTCCAGCGGACAAGTTTCAATAGAAACGCTCCTTACGGCCTTTCCACGGTAGCTTATTTCCTTCCAAGATGGGGGAGCACCGAATTAATGTCAAGATATATTTGGACTTCTTGGTAGGCATTGCCCTGCCCTTGACGACAACCAAAGAATAAAGAAATAAGAAACGAAAAAAGAAGATATGATACTATAGTTGTATCATTCTGGGTACGGCTCATGCCGTGAACCCGGGGAAGAAGCGGAGGGATTCCATGGGCAGACAGCGTCCCGATATCCCCAAGGATTTGATTCGAGAATTCTGTCGCAAGCATCACATCCGGAAATTGTCCGTTTTCGGATCATATCTGCGGGAAGATTTCGGGCCCGACAGCGACATAGACTTTCTCGTGGAATTTGAGCCCGAACATATTCCGGGACTCATTGGATTTGCCGGGATGGAAATTGAACTTTCGGAAATTCTGGGCGGGAAAGTAGATTTGAGGACAGCCCAGGATCTGAGCAGATATTTCCGCGATGAGGTTGTAGAGCAGGCAGAGGTCCAGTTTGCGGAAGGATGACCTTACACGATTGCGGCACATGATCGAATCGGCGCAAGAAGCGCTCCGCTTCGCCAAGAATAGGCGACGTGAAGACCTTGATCGGGACCGCATGCTAACGTTGGCTCTCGTTAAGGCCATTGAGACTGTCGGAGAAGCAGCTTCCAAGCTTTCTCCGGAGTTTCGCGTACAACACCCAGAGCTTCCCTGGCCGAGCATCGTCGGAATGCGGCATAAACTAATCCACGCATACTTCGAGGTCAATCTGGACATGGTCTGGCATACGACTGTAAGCGAATTACGGCCCTTGATTGAAGCGCTGAAAAAAATAATTGCTTCTGAGTCGTGGCGGTAGCTAGAATTGGACGTACACCATACCCAATTTGCTCCTCATCTCGAGAATTAAGTAAGGTGTCCCTCAGAACTCCACTGAACTACAGCGCCGAGTGCTAAGAATATGGACGGCTTCTTTGCGGACGCTCGTCCATAGCCCTTTCGACTTGGGCTTCCGGTCAGCATCATCTGAACGAAGAATTGCCCATGATCTCACTTTGCGCGCTAGGCAGACTCATTGTCCAAGAAAACTGCAAAAACAGCTTTCGCTTGTCAGCGACGAGATGATATTGTTAAGGTCTCCGGTTGCCTTGCCGAAGTTATCCCATCTTATGTCTGAGGGGGAAGCTATGACCGATTATTATCGAGCTGGACCAGAGCCTTTGTCTCATTACGAAGTCAGCCAAGCCATAGACATTTACAAATGGAAAAACGCTGAACCAGGCGTGATTTCAATGGCAACGGGCTATGTATTGGCCCCCTTGAATTGGGCTATTCAAAAGATAATTCCCGAAAAGGCGATCATGGGGGCCCTGGATTTGGCTAATAGAGGCGCAAAGCAGATGACTGATTCGAGAGACTTGCTTCAGGAAACCAATGTAAGCACATTTCAAGAATTGTATGAACTCCCCATCGAGCGGAGTGACGTGTTGGCAAACAACGTCCAGAATTGGGCTATAGCATTGGGGACGGCGGAAGGTGCAGCCACGGGTTTTTTCGGAGTCTTCGGCATCCCTGCTGACATACCGGCAATCATCACGCTTGCTCTCCGGACAATACACAAGTTGGGTCTGTGCTACGGGTACGAGATGGAATCCGAAGAGGACTTCCAGTTTACGTATGCGATTCTTTCATCAGCCAGTGCCAATTCCCTGGAAGAAAAGATAGCCGCGTTGGCCACGCTGAGATCTTTTCAGATGGTTCTCATTCGGCAGACGTGGAAAAAAATGGCCCAGACCGCCGCCCAACGGACGATGGGTAAAGAAGGGGCTTTGATTACCCTCAGAACACTGGCCAGACAACTTGGTATAAACATTACCAAGAGGCGTGCTCTGGCTGCGATTCCTGCTATCGGGGCTTTGGTAGGTGGCGGTGTCAACGCTTGGTACATGAAGGATATCGGGTGGGCAGCGAGAAGGGCATTTCAAGAAAGAAAGCTCCTAGATCAAGGGAAAATAATCGATATACCGATTTCCAAGAATTCTTGACGAGAAGCGCCCAAACGTGATTTCTTCCAGGCATGGTTTTTTTCAGCGTCAGTCCTTGAGTGCCAAGACGCACTCACCGTGTTAGAGGGGTAGAGGGGTCGGCTCTGCTTTTGACTCATGGGAAAGCTTGCATCAAGAGCAGACCCTCTCTCTGCAAATGATATCTTAGTAAATCTGTGATAAATTGGAAAACCAAGAGAACTATTTTGTGCAGAAAGCGTTTTGAATCGCGAAAGTGAAGCTGGAAGCTGCATGATGAGCCTAGTGACGATGAAGGACGGACTTGCCGAGGAATTCATTGAGTTGTTGGACGCTTGCAGAAATGAAGAAACGTACCAGAAGTTCATACAAGACCATACCCAGCTCGTTCCGAGAGAATTTGTCCAGAATCATGGCATTCATCTTGATCTCGTCATAAGAAAGCTCAAAATCGCTGAAGACTACGTGACTGACTTTTTCTACCTTTCCAAGAGTTCGCTAGACTGGAATTGCGTCCTGGTTGAAATCGAGAAGCCGCAGTCAAAATATTTTCAACCGGGGACGAATGAATTTCACAGGGATTTCAAAGCCGGATTGGATCAGATTACTCGCTGGAGAGCGTGGTTTCATGATCAGGACAATTTCAACCACTTCGTCAATAATACAATCGGGCTGTTAAGGATTCCCTCGGCCATGGCGAAAAATAGGTGCTACATAAAGTATGTCCTTGTCACCGGGCGAAGAGAAGAGCTTGCCCATAACCAAATGAGAAAGAGCTTAGTAAAGGAACTGGCAAGAGATGATTTCAAGATTATGTCATTTGATAGCCTCCGCGAAAGTTTGGCAAGAAAGGGTGAACTCTATCTGGGCGCTCGCAGGAATGATCACATCGAGATCAGGACAAAGAAGTACATATCAGAAATGCTATTCCGTGCGATGCCATCCGAACAACTGCGAATTCACCGAGACCTGCGCTCAAGCACAATGGCAAACGAGGCCAAATGGCGTGATGTGAAGGATCAGGATGGACGCCCGATTATCAAAGACAAACTCCGTAGCATCCGCGATTATAAGGGGAAGTAAGTGCATAATTCCCGCGAAACCATACTTAATTCGTTATCCGGAGCCCTCGTTTTAGTGGCCACTCGCTGCCCAATTGGGCAATCTTATAGCCACCGGCGATGAAGTATCCTGAAAAGAGCCTCTCAAGTAGTTGGTCTTGACTCAAGTAGCTTCAACGCCCGCGGCTTTTTTCCCCGCTCCTTCTCAACATGTGCTTCATGTCTTATCATACCCTAAGAGAGTTTCCGTCTCAGGATACACCCAATGTGTGGGGACTATTTCTTGCAGACTTCCTTCTCTCGTCTAAACTAGCTCGACGAGGAATGAATTATGTCTGACGCAAAACCATTCAGATTAGTACAGATCGACGAGGTTCGCTGGGAAATTCCTAAGACGGGCGGGATGAGGGTGCCTGGTCTAATCTTTACCGATTCCAGGATACTGCCTGACATCGAGAAGGACCAGAGCGCCGAGCAAGTCTATAACGTTGCGCACCTGCCGGGGATCGTCGGTCGATCCCTCGCAATGCCGGACGTCCACTGGGGGTACGGCTTTCCCATAGGAGGCGTGGCAGCCTTTGATTTGGACGAAGGGGTGATTTCGTCGGGAGGAGTCGGGTATGACATAAATTGCGGGGTGCGCCTGATTACAACAGCCCTCGATCGCGAAGCGGTCATGCCTCGGATCAGACCATTAGTCGACCTGCTCTTCGCTCGGGTCCCCAGCGGGTTAGGGTCAAGAGGCGGCATACACCTGAACCGCAAGGAGTTGTCCGCGGTTCTCAAGACGGGAGCTGCTTGGGCCGTTGAGAATGGTATGGGGGAAGCCACGGACCTGGAACGTATCGAAGATCACGGCGTTATTGATGGGGCTGACCCCAACGTGATAAGCGATCGTGCTTTTGAAAGAGGCAAGGACCAGCTCGGCACTCTCGGTTCGGGCAATCATTTCCTCGAGATCGGGTTCGTCGAGGAGATCCTCGACGAGCCTACCGCCCGTCAATGGGGTTTGTTCACCGGACAAGCCACGGTGATGATTCACACTGGCTCCCGGGGGTTCGGGTACCAGGTCTGTGATGACTTTCTCGCTAGAATGGTGAAGAGTGTAAGGAACGAAGGAATCGAGCTTCCCGATAGGCAGCTTGCATGTACCCGCTTGAACACCAACCTTGCCAGGGACTACTTTGCTGGAATGGCGTCAGCCGCGAATTTTGCCTTTGCCAACCGGCAAATACTCATGCACTTGGCACGTGGCGCCTGGGAGGAAGCTCTCGGACTTTCGCCGCGTGACCTGAAGTTCCGATTGCTCTATGACGTATGCCACAACATAGCCAAGATCGAGTCTCACACGGTAAATGGTGAAAAGAAAAAGCTGTGCGTTCACCGTAAGGGAGCGACTCGGGCCTTCCCCGCCCATCATCCAGTGCTCCCTGCCGAGTATCGTTCCACTGGACAGCCTGTCTTGATACCGGGGGATATGGGCCGAGCTTCTTACGTCCTTGCCGGAGAGCCGGGAGCAATGGTAGAGACCTTTGGGTCTGCTTGCCACGGCGCAGGACGCCTCCTGTCCAGGCACGAAGCGCTTAGGCGGACTAAAGGGCGATCAATTGAGCGTGAACTGGAGGATAACAACGTTTACCCCAGGTGGGTCGGGCGAAAGACACTGCGAGAGGAGTTCCCAGAAGCTTACAAGGACGTGAGTATGGTGGTGGACGTGGTTCACAGGGCCGGTTTAGCCAGGAAGGTGGCTAAGATTCACCCAATGGGTGTGGTAAAGGGATAAAATAAGCAGTCAGCGGGCAATCGGGATTCACCGCAGAGTGCGCCGAGAACTCAGAAAGGAAGAACAGCTTTCAAGCCATCGCTTATGCCAAGGGGGTACCCGGCAAGCCGGCAGCGTCTGCACTGTCACAGGCTCGAATGCGCCATGCCTCAATTGAGAAAAATGCAGAGAAAAAAGAATTCTCTGCGGCCTCTGCGATCTCCGCGGTGAACAATTATGGGTAAATTAGGGTCTGCCGGGAACTTAAGTCAAACATAAGTGTCGCAATATTCAAGCCCATGTGTGAGAGGCACAAGAGGTGCCTATTTCCTCATGCCGCTAAGAGGAACACGCCATGTTTCTACGAAATGCGTCTTTCATTGGCGGTTCCTTGAAGCATAAGAACCACATGGGCTTTCGCCGTTCTGGAAGTAGAGTCAGACTAAACAGGCCGAATTAGAAAGGGGGGAAGCTATGATTCGGAACAAACTCTGCGGCGGCATCGTCCGTGGCTCTCCTTGTAGTTACCCCATAACTATTGAAGAGG
>JBKQMK010000020.1:0-4598 GCA_052146735.1 Desulfomonilaceae bacterium
TTCACGCAGTTGATTCGCTACATTGAACCGCTGATGTTCTGGCACGGCGTGCTCCCCGCAGGAGCCGAGGGCGTGCAACTTGAAGTGGTTATCATGCTCGAAGTGAAACATGTCGCACCCATTCCACCATAATAAGGCCACCCCGTGTCGCAGGGGTTCGTCTGAGCCGGTAAGTCGGTGCCGCCCACCATGCCTATCCGGTAAATGTAACGAGCACTTGCATCGGTCGTCGGATGGCTTCCGTTCATGGCGCAGGCCCATACTTCCTGATCAGTGGTGGCTGTAACCCTCACATCACATTTTCTGTTGGTCCCGCCCCACCCGTAGTAAGGACCCACAAACCAAGCAATGTTAATGGTTCCTACCACGTTAACCATGTCCGGGCAGTTCAGGTCGACCAGTTCGTTTCCAAAACGCTCAATGGCCGCGCCCATTTTTGAGATATCGCCGGTAGCGGCCCTGTCGCACGCTGTCCTCTTGTAAGAGACATAGTACGGGATGGCGATTGCCAAGATGATGCCGATGATCGCGACGACGACCATAAGCTCGATCAAGGTAAAACCCTTTGCATTCTTGATCCTGTTTAGCATAATTTCTTCCTTTGTTTACTCGTCTAGGCGTCTTTGCTTTTGCCGGCTTTCCGGCCTGGTAATCGATCTGATCCGGGTGACCACGATCAGGAACTAATTGCTGGCGACCGATGGACTGCTACAAATCAAGAGGCAACAATTGTGCCACATAGCCCGAATGTTTTTACCCTGTGATTTCAGTGTGGTGCAATGATGACGGCTGGTCGGGATTGGCTGGCTCAAGACAAAAAAGGGTCACTGTAAATTGACTTGCCGGTAACTAGCTAATTTAAAGGGATATATTACTGTAAACAACATTGACAGCGCCCATGGACCGCCACAGGCCCGGTGGCAGCAATTGCGCCACATTATATTAATCGGTTTTCACAGTGATTTCAGTGTGGTTGCAATAATGAGAGCTGATCAGGATTGGCCGGTTCAGGACAAAAAAAGGTCATTTCAAATCGGCGCGGCGATAACTAGCTAATTTGAAGGGTAAATATTACTGTCAATGACGTTGACAGCATCGACGATGCTTTGTCAGTGACATGCCCTCGCTTGCACAACTTTTGATTTTATGCACCTTCTCTGCGATAGTCCCCTAATGGGGCGAACGTATTGTTAATTCGTAATCGTTCACCGTGGAGAGCGCAGAGAAATCCGTATTCTCTTTTTTGTCCCGGATAAGCAACGGGCCATTCGAGTCCCCGAAATTGAAGATGATCATCTTTCTATAAACTATGTTTTCTATCCGCGTCCTCAGCCCACTCTGCGGCAAATTCCGTTTTCCCTCACTACGACAATTTGGGACGGTTGGTTGGATGAAATCTGGGGACAGCATACCTAATTGGGGTTAAGATCCGGGAATTAAGTAAGATGTCTCCAGATTTCGGAAATTCCCCTGCAGAAATCGGGTATTTCTCTTGGCAAGTGCTCTAATCCAGCGTTTGGCGGTAGCGTTTCGCGCCAACCGCCAGCGCAACGACAGCAAAGAGCGCGATTTGCCAAAGGTTCACCACGACGTCTGCCAGACCGTTCCCCTTGAGTAGGATGCCCCGTACGATTCTCAAAAAATGAGTGAGCGGTAAAAGCTCGCCGATCATCTGAGCCCAATCAGGCATGCCCCGAAAAGAAAACGCGAATCCAGACAGCAGTATGTTCGGCAAAAAGAAAAAGAACGCCATCTGTATAGCCTGGCGCTGATTCTCGGCGATGGTGGAAAAGGTCACCCCCATCGCCAGGTTGGCGACGATGAACAGAAATGTGACAATCAACAATAGCGTCAGACTCCCAACCATTGGTACCCCGAAAAGAAAATGTCCTGCAACAAGGATCAATGCCACTTGGATGTAGCCGACGAGGATGTAAGGGATAATCTTGCCGACCAGCACTTCGACAGGCCGCGTGGGCATTGAGAGAAGATTTTCCATGGTGCCACTCTCGCGTTCACGCGTAATCGCCAGGGCGGTGATCATTACCATCGTCATGGTGAGCACAACACCTAGCAAGCCGGGCACGATGTTGTATTGGGTGATGACCTCCGGGTTGTAGAGCGCGTGGACGCGCAAATCGATCGGACCGTTCGTGTCAGACAGAAAATCGAGAGGTCCTTTCAGATCGTTTTGCAGCGCGGTCGTCAGCAAGGCGGTGAGAGAACTGATGGCATTGCTGGTGGTGCCGGGATCGGTTGCGTCCGCCTCCACGAGAATCGCAGGCCTATCGCCCCGGAGGAGGTCTCGACTGAAATTCTCCGGAATGTTTATAACGAATTGGACTTCACCTCTCGCGAGAGCGTTGCGTCCTTCGGTTTCCGTCTTGACCTGCCTCACGAAATGAAAATAACCACTATTCTGAATTGCATACAGCAGAGTGCGTCCCTGCGGACCGTTATCGGCGAGAAGCACAGCGGAAGGTAATTGCTTTGGGTCTGAATTGATGGCATAGCCGAAAAGAATGAGCTGGAGCAGCGGGATCCCGACCATCATCCCGAAGGTCAAGCGATCCCGACGCATCTGGATGAACTCTTTCACCACCATTGCCCAAAACCGCGCCAACGAGAATTTATGCCACCTTTTCATGATGAAGACCCGCCTTTCGCTTTCTCCATCAGGTGTATGAAAATATCCTCAAGCCCGGATTCGACCTGGCTCCATTTGTACCCGTCCGTTCGAAAAGGGTCGATAGCTTTTTCGAGTCTGGCTGCATCGGCTCCGCTCACGTGCAAAGCGCTTCCGAAAGCGGCAGCTTGCTCCACATCGGGAAGTCTTCGGAGTTGCTCGGCAAGCTCGACCAAATTCGGGCCGCTCACAGACCACGTGGTCAGTCGGGTCTGCTCTGCGACTTCCGCGACCGTGCCCTGCGTCAGCAAATTGCCATTGAGGATGAAAGCGAGGCGATGGCAGCGCTCAGCCTCATCCATGTAGTGCGTGGCAATGAGGAATGTCAGGCCTTGGCCCGCGAGCCGATGAATCTCCTCCCAAAAGTCGCGGCGAGCTTGCGGATCTACACCAGCGGTGGGCTCATCGAGCAAGAGCAGTTTCGGATCGTGAATCAGGCAGGCGGCCAAGGCAAGGCGCTGTTTCCAACCGCCGGAAAGTTCCCTGGCAAGTTGGTGCTGGCGCTCCTTGAGCCCGAGTCGTTCGACACTTGCGCTTACAGTTTCACGCCGGTTCTTCGCAGAGTACATGCGCGCGACAAAATCTAGATTCTCATATATGGTCAAATCCTCGTAGTAACTGAAACGTTGAGTCATATAGCCTACTTGGCGCTTGATGGATTCACTCTCGCTGATGACATCGTAACCAAGTACGGATCCATTGCCCGAGTCCGGGCGAAGCAGGCCGCAGAGCATGCGGATAAAAGTTGTTTTGCCGCTCCCATTCGGGCCCAAAAAGCCGCAGATTTCCCCCTTGCGGACCTTAAGATCGATATGGTTCACGGCCGTCAAGTCGCCGAACCTCTTAGTCATTCCATGCACGTCGATTGCAAGTTCGTCAGTCATAGGTCACGAACCCAATTGCACGTCTACGGGTTGGCCCGGATGCAGGATCGCGGCTGTTTTGGGGTCGAAGCGTATCTCAATCATGACGACCAGTTTGGAGCGACTCTCCTGGCTGTAAATCACGGGTGGCGTATATTCCACCCGCGGAGAAATGAAGCTCACTTTCCCGATCAGTGGCGCACGCAGGCCGTCCACGAGGACCTGGATCTGCTCGCCATACTGTATTTTGCCAATTTGAGTCTCCGGCACAAACGCTCGTACCTTAACGTTAGGAGGCGGTAGCAGCGCGACGATCGGCCGGCCCGCAGCGACCCATTCACCTTCGCGATAAAGGGTATCAAATACCACACCTGCCTGCGGCGCATTCTGGCGCTTTTGGGAGAGATCCCACTCTGCCTTTGCCAGCGCGGCTTCCTGGGCTTGGACGACCGCCTCGGCCGCGGCAATCTGGTCGATGCGGGAGCCAAGACGAGCGGTTTCCAGGTCCGCTTCAAGCTGCGTCACGCGCTTACGGTCCTGATCTCGGGTGGAACGTGCACGATCAAGGTCTTGCATTGCCCGCGCACCGGTCTTTTCCAGTTTATCCTGCCGCTCGAAGTCCTTTTGTGAGAAGGTCAATGCGGCCCGCGCCTGCTGAAGCTGAGCTTCAACAGATTCAATTTCCGTTGGGCGTCTAGGCTTTTTCGCGTCCTCCAAATTTGACCGCGCCTGTGCGAGCTGGTGTGCCGCTTGGTCTCGGGCGTCTTTTTCGGGTTGACTGTCCAGAGTGAAAAGATGATCGCCGGCCTTCACCCACTGGCCCCGCTGCACGAAGAGCGATTCCAACTGGCCCGCGAGAGGCGACGCCACATAGACGAATTCTCCCTCAACGTAGCCCTGCACGCGATCCGGGTTCTGCCGGCTGCAACCGGCCAACACGCATAGTGCCGCGAGTGTCGCTCCAATATGAAGAAGAGCATTGTTAAATGGTGCATTGGACCGGGTCATAGTTTGGACCGCCCTTCCTCAGTGAGCACGCCTTGAAAAAT
>JBKQMK010000021.1:0-12696 GCA_052146735.1 Desulfomonilaceae bacterium
TTCTTTCTTGGCCATGGCAACCCCCCATTCTATATGTTTTCTTTTATCGAGGATGCCATGGTTCTTTTCTGAAAGGTATTTTCATCTTCCGTTGTGACTCACAGGTCATGGTGGTTCGCCGGAATGACGACCAGTAGACTAAATGAGGACACTACCCGAGCGGCCATGCGCTTGACAACGGGTCGAGAGTAATTAATTATTCAAAAGCAAAATGATGCGGTTAGTCGGAGTGACTGAAAGCATGAAGGCCGGTCGCGAGAAGATTTCTGGTTGTCTGTCGGGTAAACGGAGGTATCTGCATGCCCGATAAGGATCTATACGCCGTTCTTGGGGTAAAAAAGGACGCGACGACCGACGAAATCAAGAAGGCCTATCGGAAGCTTGCCCGAAAGTACCACCCGGACGTCAATCCTGGAAATAAAGACGCTGAAGATAAGTTCAAGGCCATTTCTGAGGCCAACGAAGTTCTCTCGGATGCAGAAAAGCGAAAGATTTACGACGAATTCGGGTATGAAGGGTTGCGGTCCGGCTTTGATCCTGAGCAAGCGCGGCAGTATCGCCAGTGGCAACAGGCCGGGGGGTTCGGGAGACAGGCCGGGGCTCAGGGGTCTTACGGGGATTTCACCACCGATCAAGGATCGTTTAAGTATTCAGGATTCGAGGATATTTTTAGCGACTTGTTCGGTGGTGGGGCAGGTCCTTCCGCCGCACGCGGTCCGATGAAGGGGCATGACATAGAGTCCAGCCTGGAGATTGATTTTATCACCGCAATTAAAGGGGCTACAACCCGGATTACTCTCCAGAAGCCACAGATGTGCATAAGATGCGGAGGATCAGGGTTCGTTCCTGGCAAGGACTCTGTCTGCAAGACGTGTAAGGGAACAGGGCAGACCAGGGTAGCTCAGGGGCCGTTCAACTTCAGTCAGGCTTGTCCCGAGTGTGGCGGGACCGGACGCACGGGCGAACGGTGTCCAGAGTGTGGAGGGGCGGGCGCTGTTGCAGGTTCCGAAACCATTGACGTGAACATTCCAGCAGGTGTGAATGACGGTTCACGCATCCGGCTTGCGGGAAAAGGTGAGTCCGGCCGGGGAGGGGGGCCATCCGGTGATCTATATATAATCACACGAGTGCGGCCACATCCCGTCTTCAAGCGGGAGGGAGACTCACTGAGTGTTGAGGTCCCGGTGACCGTAAGTGAAGCAATGCATGGAGCGGAAGTGACAGTGCCCACTCCGAGCGGTCCGGTACAGTTGAAGATTCCGCGCGGCACCAAATCCGGACAGCGGTTGAGGCTCAAAGGCAAAGGAGTGCCCAACCTCAAAACCAAGGTGCCGGGCGACATGTTTGTCACAGTGCGGGTGCAGATTCCTTCGGTGAGCGATGAGGAAGCTTTGAAGGCTGCTGCCGCTCTGGACCGTTTCTATCGTGAGGACATCCGTAAGGATATTCGGCTGTGAACAGATCTAGCAAGGTGAACTGGAACGGGTGATGGCAGTAAACTATTATTACAGAAGACAAGTCATCGAAATCTTCGAAGTTGACGAGAGTTTTCTCGACACTCTGGAAGCAGAGGATCTAGTTCACCCTGTCCAGGAAGAATCGACTCGCGAGAAAGTTTTTCCACCGGACCAGGTTGAAAGGATCCGGATAATCCACAATCTCGTAAATGATCTGGAAGTGAATCTTGCCGGGGTTGAAGTAATTATGGAGATGAGAGAAAACCTTATACGGATGCAGCGACAGTTTGACCAAATCCTCGAAACGCTTGTCAAAGAATTGAAAACGAGGCTTCCGGATTGACCTCCTACAACTCCTGACACTTATTATTGAACGAATCGGATCCATGTGCACATATTCTGATCATACCAGTGGCCGATCTTGCAACAATCCTGAGCGAAGTCGGTTTTTCTCAGCCAGAGGCCCGAGTGAGCCGTAAGCACTCAACGCTGATAATCCTTGGCCTTCTAATTCTTCTGAATGCCACTGCTGCATCTCCTTCCGTTGCCGATCAGACGACGGCCAGTTTGCTCAAGCAGGTTCGGGCCGAAGCAGATCCTGCCAAACGGATCGAACTGCTGGATCTGGCCCTGAAGGACTCATCCCTCAAGGGGGATACGCTCGCGTCCGTGTTTTTTGAGCGGGCTATGGCGTACAAGACTATGAACGATTGTTTTCGGGCCATTGAGGACCTCGATGCCTCTTTAGCCCATTCGCGCAAGGCGGCCCTGCCGGTCCTCCTTGAAAAGGCCCATTGTCTCATTCTGGTCGATCAATTGGACGAGGCTGTCCGCGTGTTGGAAACGGTCCTATTGACTGCGCCGGATACGGCGCGCGCGTACGTTCTCAAGGGCATGATCTACGAGAAAGAGAGTTTTCTTTCAAAAGCTGAAGACGAGTACACTAGAGCGCTGGACCATGACTCCGAGTCGATCAGCGCGCTCGACATGAGGGCAAGGCTGCTGCTAAGGGAGGGGAAGCCGAGAAAAGCCCTCGACGACATGAATGCGTTGGGTCGACTGGCGCCCAAAGATCCTGATGTGTTTATGACACGGGCGCGGATTCATGTAAAACTCAAGGACTATGGGGCAGCCCTTGCCGACTATGCGCGTGTTGAATCCCTTACACCAGGCGACGATCGAGTCCTCAAAGAGAAAGTGCCGGTATTTTTTGAAATGGATCAGCCTCAGAAGGCGCTGGCAGCGCTGACGGTCTACGGCTCCAAGCATCCGGATGATGTCGAGGTTCTCGTGCTAGAGGCGCGAACCCACATCCTACTCAAAGCGTACAAGAAGGCCGAACAGATCCTCAAGCGGGCGCGCGCAAAGCGGCCTCTTTATGCACCGGCATACCTGTACATGGGGGTGGTACTGGCCCGTAATCAAGATCCGGACCATGCTCTGGAGAACTTGAACCGCGCCATAGACCTCGATCCGACACTTGTGGAGGCCCACAAGGAGAGGGCCCGTACGTTCACGGAGCTGGGTGACCCGGTGAGGGCCGCTGCTGACCTCACAGCCGCAGCGGAGCTGGATCCCGCGGACGGAGAGATTTTCGCTTTCCGGGGGTTGACGCTGATCCAGAGGAGGCTTTACGACGCCGCGATAGCGGATTTTACTCGGGCGCTGGAATGTCTGCCGGGCGATCCACGTATCATGTACGACCGGGCCGTAACGTTCCTTTGCCAGGACGAACCCGAATTGGCATTGGCTGACCTGGACTCCCTGTTACGGGTGAAACCGGATACTGCTCGAGCTCTCAGCCTCAGGGGGATAGTCTATTTGGATTCAGGAAATTCGACGAAGGCCCGCGAGGATTTTGACAAAGCCGCGATTATCAATCCCCAGGACCCACAGGTGTGGAACAACCGTGGATTCTTCAATTACAAGACGGGAAATAACAAGGCGGCGATTGAAGACTTCAACCGAGCCCTAAAGCTGAATCCGGCGTACGACAATGCACGGTACAATCTGGGACTGGCTCTGAATAAACAAGAGTCCTCGGACAAGTCCCCGGCGACGGCAAGCCGGATCGACACACCTCCAATTCCTCATGATTAGCCGCGAGTGACTAAACGCCCATGAAGAAGATGCGCTACCAAGCAATTTTGGCTGATCTTGACGGCACCGTGAATAGAGGGGACGTGTTGATAGCTGGTGTGGAAGCCGTCTACAGGGATCTTTCCGGAAGAGGCGTCCAATGGTTGTTCTTGTCGAACAATGCCAGGTTGTCGGCCTCAGATTTGGCGCTGAAGCTCAGGAGGCTTGGAATTCCGGTTTCGGAACAGCAGGTTATAAACTCAGCCTCGGCTTTGATCCACACACTTCAACGAGAGCGCGAGGGACAACGGTTCATGGTCATTGGGGAGGCCGGCCTCATTCAGGCAATTGAAGCGGCCGGGGGGACAGTATCCGACGATTCCGCCAACGTCGACATAGTAGTGGTAGCCCTTGACAGAAGCTTCAACTACGAAAAGCTCAAGACGGCCCACATGGCCATTCAGAACGGTGCGCTTTTGTGGGCCACCAACCTTGACCCCACGTTTCCCGTTCCAGGCGGTTTTTATCCGGGAGCAGGTAGCATTGTGGCGGCAGTCGTCACAGCGGCCGATTACCCCCCTGATCGCGTGTTCGGTAAACCGTCACCGGATATGGCCCTGTTAGCACTCGAGACTCTGAAGCTGCCCGCGTCGGCCTGTCTAGTGGTAGGAGACCGCATGGAGACAGACATTCTTTTCGCCAGAAACGCCGGAATGCCTTCGGCCCTGGTTCTCACTGGCGCCACGTCTCGTTCCGACATCGCCAATTACTCGTATGCTCCGGACCACGTTTTTGAGAGCATCGCGGATATTTCCGGACTTTTCGGCTAATGCATGGGAAAATGGCCCCGGACCTTGACTGTTATCAAAACCTCCGGCTAGTATGATAGCCGGGGATTGTTCAGGCCAAGAGCTGGAAAAGGAACGGAGTTGGAAAGATCAGTCAAACTCTACGCGCTGAGCACTTGTCCTCATTGCAAGTGCACTAAGCAGTTCTTTAACGATTGCGGAGTGAAATTCGACTGTACCGATGTAGATAAGGCGCCGAAAGAGGATGTGGCTGCAATTTTCGAAGAAGTAAAACGACTTACCTCCAGGTGCTCATTTCCCACAATTGTGATCGGCAACAAAGTGATCGTGGGATTCAGGGAGGATCAAATCAGGGAGGCCCTCGGTTTATGATGGATGCGGAACAGCTCTACGACATATTGAGGAAAGTCCAGGAGCCGAAAGGCTATTTTTTCAACAAGGATAAAGAGAAGGTATTTGAGCTTCTGGAAGGCCTCCTGATCAATAAAGAACGTTACGGGTACATGTGTTGCCCATGCCGGTTGGCGGCCAACGACCGCGACCACGATAAGGACATAATCTGTCCCTGCATATATAGAGAGCCGGATGTTGCGGAGTATGGAAGCTGTTACTGCAATCTTTACGTTTCACAAGCCTGGAACGAGGAAAGAGTTCTGCATGAATACGTTCCTGAGAGAAGGCCCGACGAGAAGTCCATCTTTTGAGGTCTGCCAAGCGTTCCCAGTCATCCTACCGTCCTGCCGCCAGAGTTTGCAGACCTCGTGCTCGTGATTAGGTCCTTAGAGCGCCAAGAATATCAGGAACGAAATTAGGCTCAACAATGTCCTGACGACGTGCAATCGGCCCCACTTCTCGAGAAGATGGAGCGTAAGTTCTGATTCCTTGTCCAGGTCCGGATGCAGTAATTTCTTGTTGGTCGGCATAATGACGATCAAAGTAAATGGAATCACGGAACCGAGAAGGATGCCGCCAACCAACCACCAAGAACTGGCGCCAGTTAACCAGGCCGCCGTCGCCATTGCAAAGCCTATGGCAGCCAAAGATGCTTGCATAACAGAGGCCCTACGGTAACTGGGACCGAACTCTGTTGCAGCCAATTTTGTACCGCACTCCATTCTCGCAGGATGCTCCACAAGACTGACATACACGGCAGCGCCGGTAAATATTCCTGATGCCAAAGCGGCTATTGTCTCGAAAATCCTTTCCATGGGCATCATCCTTCGTGCGTTCAGGTCACAGTGAGGGGCACACGAGACCCAATTAGGCTGCGTGCCCCCAGGCGATTCATCGCCTGTATCAGGGTGAACAATCAAGATTTCTTTGTCCCATTCGGGACGGCCGATTACTTCAGTTCATTTCACCTGATGTTCGGCCGTCCCGAATGGGACTTGATTTTGTTTGCACTGCCGGTTTATCTGGCGATAAATCGCCAGCCCACCCTCGTTGGTCCATACGGGACCAGAATGATCCGGATAAGGCGAACACAAACCTGCTTCAGCCGAGCAAAAGAAACAGTTCAATGCCTACAATGGCTACTTTGCAACGGCGTATTTGTTGAAGTTTGCCTCAATTTTTTTCCAGTCTATAATTTTTGCAAAATTGTCCACGTATTCAGCCCGCCGGTTCTGGTACTTCAGGTAATATGCATGCTCCCACACGTCGCACACCATAAGCGGCATGGCGCCCCAACTGGTTAGATTCTGGTGCTTCTCTGCCTGCATCACGACTAAATGTTTGCTGAAAGGCTCCCATGCGAGAATTCCCCATCCTGATGCTTCAACATCCTTTGAGGCGGCTGCGAACTGTTTCCAGAAGGTTTCGAAGGAGCCGAAATCTCTCTTGATGGCATCCGCCAACGGGCCGGTTGGAGCTCCGCCTGCTTTAGGGCCGATGGTGTTGAAGTATATCCAGTGGAGCACAACACCCGAGCCATTAAAGGCAAGATCGCGGCTCATGGCTTTAATGGCCTCAAAATTTCCTTCAGTCCTGGCCTTTTCCAGTTTTTCAAGCGTTGTGTTGAGCCCCTTTATGTAACCCGCAAAATGCATGTCGTGATGTATTTTCACGGTTTCCTTGTCGATAACGGGCTCGAGAGCGTCTTCCGGGTACGGGAGTGGAGGCAACTTGTGAATAAAGGGCGGCGCTCCTCCCCCCTTTGTTTCTGCGGCCAGACCTTCCGAAGTCAGAAAGTGCGACAGGAATCCGACCGTTGCCGCTGCTCCAACTCCGGTGATAACGTCGCGTCGGCTCAATTCATTCTCCATGTCATCATTCCTTTCCTTTAACAAATTGGCTGGTAATCCAGCGTTTTTCCCAAACAATAGCTCCCTTGAGAAATTGGCCTTATTGGTCTCAGGATATCCGGCGCGGAAGCAATCAGTCAACAGAAACCGATATTCGGTAATTGTGGAACTCATGGAGCGGAGTGATTATCGGGTCGATGTTGGCTGCTCAGTATGATAGAATCATTTCTTAAGTAAGCTCAGGACATTATGAATGCATTCACCTTCAAGCTGGATTTCCATACGGAGAATATAAGAAAACACAAATGGATTTTTTTCTGACAACCGGAATTATTTTGGGATTGTCTGCTGGGTTCTCCCCGGGGCCACTTACAACCCTTGTTATTTCCCAGGCTCTGCAACACGGGGTAAGAGAAGGGCTGAAAGTGGCGCTGGCGCCATTCATTACCGATTTACCCATTGTCCTTCTGTCTGTTTACGCTATGACACGACTACGCGATTTTCACGCGATTTTGGGATTGATTTCGATATTGGGAGGCATGTTTCTGGTCTATTTGGCTTATTTGAGCTTCAAAACGAGCAAAGTGGGTATGGATATTAGGGCAAGCGAACCGCGATCCTTGGGTAAAGGGACTCTCGCAAATCTCCTCAACCCCAGCCCGTATTTGTTTTGGATAACCATTGGAGCACCAAATGTGGTTGCGGCCTGGACACAAAGTCCTTTGACGGCAGCCGGATTTCTTACAGGCTTTTACACGTGCTTAATAGGGGCCAAAATGTTCATGGCCCTTCTGGCAGCCAATTCGAGGCGATTTCTCACGGGAAAGGGTTACGGGTACGTAATGCGCGTTCTTGGAGGACTACTGTTGATCCTTGCGTTTGTGCTATTGCGGGACGGAATTCTCCTGTGGGGCTAGTGAGACATGGGTCAAATATGCCTTTGCCTGAGGTTGAGCCGCTGTTCGGCAGAGGTGAGTAGAGAGCAGGCTCGACCCTCTTCCTCCAAATGTTGTCATTGCGAGCGCAGCGACGCAATCTCCGGCCCCGTGGATCGCGGGATAAATCAGAGATTCCCACGTGGTCTCACCTCTCGCAATGATAGGCGCGGCGAAATGCTGCCGCAAAAGCGATGCTGACTCCCCTACATCTCAGAATTCACAGAGGATGCGCTTGTTCAATGTTATTCGTTCAGGTGTGATATGAACGTCATAAGCCATCGCTTCGACGCCGTTGCTCGCTGCCTTTCGAAGCTCGCTGCCGTAGGCAGGATCTATATGGTCTGCGGGTTTGAAGATTGAGGCATCCATGCGTTGAATGAGGAAGAAAATTACTCCCCGATTACCGAGGCGCACCAGTTCTTGAAGTTCCACAAGATGTTTCAGCCCTCGCTCCGTCACGGCATCGGGAAAATAAGCTATTCCCTCCTCCACAAGCGTGCAGTTCTTGACTTCAATGAAACAGCGAGTCCCCTCGGATGCCTCCAGGAGCAGGTCCAATCGCGAATGTGGACTGCACTTTACTTCGCTGATCACTCTTTCATATCCTGCAAGGGCCTCTATTCCGCCCTCAATTAGGGTCCGCTTGACCAACCTGTTAGGGACAAGGGTATTCACACCCACCAGCGAAGACGGCATTTCGATCATTTCCCAGGTGTAGGGGAGACGCCTTTTCGGGTTCTTACTGCGGGAGATGTAGACCGGCCTTCCCGGCTCGGAACATCCCATCATGCTACCCGAGTTCGGGCAATGCGCTGTCACCACATGGCCGTTTCCGAGTCTTACGTCGGCCAGGAAGCGCTTGTACCGTTTGATAAGGGTCCCTTTGATGAGCCTCGGCCAGGGCAGGCCGCCTGAGCAGGCGCAGGAATTGATCTCAACACTGGGTTCGAGATGTACAACACAAGGGATGTTCACGGCGCGCGCCGAAACTCCTGACCTGTTCGAACGCTGGGGACACATTTCGACTCCGGACACAGATTGGTGGGACAGGCATCCTGTCTATCATGAAATGACAGGCAGGATGCCTGTCCCACCAACGAATTGAGCCGTATAGTCAATCGGGCACACTTGTAGAATGGCTTTAAAGGGCTTTTTCGGTGGATCCCGAATTCAATTTCGCGATGGCTTCACGTGCGGCTTTCTGTGCGGCTTCTCTCTTATTTCTCCCCGTTCCCAGTCCCGCAATTTCCGTCCCCAGATACACCGCAACCGAGAATGTTTTTCGATGCTCTGCACCCCATTGATCCACAACTTCGTAAGTGGGAGTAACCCCCAGGTCTGCTTGGACTCTTTCCTGTAAAAGACTCTTGAAATCGTCCAACCCCTCCCGGGTGGAACACTTTTCTATGAGCGGATAGAAATGTTTTTCTATCAGCTTCTCAGCATGAGCGAAGCCGCCATCCAGGTAAACCGCGGCCACCAACGCCTCCAATGTGTCAGCGAGGATGGAGTCTCGCTCCCGGCAAGCGGACAACTCGTCTCCCCTGCCCATTCTGAGGAAGCGTGCTAGGTCCAGATGTCTCATAAGCTGGGCGAGAGCGGCACGATTCACCAGACTGGCCCTTTTCTTCTGCAGCTCTCCTTCTTCGTCGTCAGGGAATTCACGGTACAGGATATCGGCGATCACCAGGCCGAGGACCGCGTCTCCAAGGAACTCCAGCCGTTCATTGTGCTCGCTGCAAGTCTCTCTGTTCTCGTGCCAGAAGCTTCGACGGGTCAGAGCGTTCAGTAGATGGGAAGGATCACTGAAACAATGACCGAGAACTGTTTCTATTTGTTTTAGTTCGGTGTCGTTCGCACCGTTGATTATAGCTTGTTCAGAGAACATGTCAGCTCTTCCGTATAAGAGTGCGCTGTGAGGTCATAGAACAGGGGGGTTACCGAAACATACCCCTCTTTCACTGCGGTGACGTCTACTTCGGCATCGGTTTCAGCCGCGGTGGCTTCTCCTGCAAGCCAGTAATAGAGGTTTCCTCTAGGGTCCTCTCGCTGCTCGAAAGACTCTCGAAACTTCGAGAGCCCCTGCCTGGTCAACTTGAATCCCCGTACCCGGTCCGGCGGGAGGGCTGGTATGTTAACATTCAAAGCTACCCCTCGCGGCAGTCCGCATTTCAGGACCCAGGCGCCCAGCTTTTCAATGTGGGGCAGGGCCCAGTCGAACGGCGGGTCTTTCTTCTGTGCCAACGAAACAGCCATAGCCGGATAACCGAGTATGGCCGCCTCTGTGGCTGCCGAAACGGTCCCGGAATAAAGGACGTTTATTCCCAGATTGGCCCCGTTGTTGATTCCGGAGATTACCAGATCGGGCGGCCGGCTCAAGATGGAATAGACCGCGAGCTTCACAGAATCAGCAGGCGTGCCGCCTATGCCATACCCGTAGAAGCTACCGTTTTTGGTCACTTCGTGAGCTTTGATAGGATCGTACAACGTTATGGAATGTCCGACAGCGCTCTGTTCATTCTCCGGTGCGACAATGCGGACTTGGCCTAGCTTTGCTGCTGCGGTTCTCAGCTTGCGGAGCCCCTCGGCATGAATACCATCGTCGTTTGTCAGCAAGATTAGGGGGCGACTATCAGTCATGTCAACTCGGCACATGCGGCGCGAATTCGCTCCAAGCCCTTGCGAATCATCTCTTCGCTGGTGGCAAAGGAGAGCCGAATGTGATCCTCAGATCCGAACGGTCCTCCCGGCACGCAGGCCACGTGGTGGCGCTCCAGCAGGTACTGTGCGACGTCTGTCGAGTTTACGATGCTCTTGCCGCAAAGCTTCGAGGTGTTCACGAACGTGTAAAATGCTCCGTCGGGCCTTACGAGGGAGAGCCGAGGAATTTTCCCTATTTCGCTTACCATCAGGTTCCGGCGTTGCTCGAAGATCTCTCGCATTCGCTTGACTTCATCCTGCGGTCCGATCAATGCCTCCACTGCCGCAGCTTGTGCAGTATTATTCGGGTTGGAGGTGGACTGGCTCTGGATGTCGGTCGCCGCTTTCACTAAGTCAGTTCTGGTGGATGCGAGATAGCCGATGCGCAGACCCGTCATGGCATAGGTCTTCGACACCCCGTTAACCAGAATGGTGCGATCTTTCATGCCGGGCAATTTTGCAAACGGGGTGGAAGTATGTCCGTCGTACACGAGCTTGTCGTAGATCTCGTCCGAAATAACGAGCAGATCGTGTTTGTCAGCAAGTTCAGCCAGCTTTTCCAAGACATGTCCAGGATAGATTACGCCCGTAGGATTGGACGGGGAATTGATCAGAATTGCCTTGGTTGACGAGGTTATTCGGGATTCTACCTCCTGCGGTTCCGGCACGAATCGGTTATCTTCTCTGGTCGGGACAATCACTGGAGTGCCGCCGGCGAGGGCAATCATCTCGGGATAGGAAACCCAGTACGGCGCAAAAACCAGCACCTTGTCCCCTGGTTGGATCATGGCCTGAAAGATGTTGTACAAACTGTGCTTGGCTCCGCAGGAAACCATGATCTGTGCAGGCGTGTATTCTAACCCATAGTCCGCGGCAAATCTGTGGACCACGGCTTTCTTCAGTTCAACAGTGCCGCCCACCGGAGTGTAGAATGTCTCCCCGCGGTCCAACGATTTCTTTGCCGCTTCTCTAATATGTACAGGAGTGGGGAAATCCGGCTCACCTGCGCCAAAACCCACCACATCCACTCCTTGGCTTTTGAGTTCCTTTTCCTTCGCGGATATGGCCAAGGTGGCCGAAGGCTTCAATTGAAGCGCTCTTTCAGACAGTATCGTCTTCATATCTCTCCCCTGGTGCGGAGTCCAATTGATCTTCGCCGTCTTCTATTGCGGGAAACTTCTTTTTCAAGGCTTTGAGAACATACGGAGGAACCAGGCCCTTCGGCGATCCGCCGGCCACTACGGTTGCCTTGATAATTCTCGAACTCACGTAGAGATAACGGTGCGCTGTCATGAGAAAAAAAGTCTCGATGTTGCGGCTGAGTTTACGGTTCATGAGAGCAAGCTGAAACTCATATTCAAAATCGGAAACCGCCCTGAGTCCCCGGACAATCGCGTGGGCATGCTTCCTTTCAGCATATCGCACGAGAAGGCCCTCGAAGGCATCGCATTCTATCCTGGGATCGCCGTCCACACTTTGCTGGATCATGTCCAGGCGCTCCTCAAGCGTGAATATGGTCTCTTTCTCCGGGTTAAGGCCGAGCGCGACGATCAACCGATCAAAGGTGCCGAGCGCGCGGCGGATTATTTCCAGGTGACCGTTGTGAAACGGGTCAAACGTTCCAGGATAAACAGCGACTTTTTCTCCCATGCCTCGTTTCCCTACTTTAGTGGAATGACGGAAAGATCCTTTCCGTCATAGCGAAATATCTCCACAAGGGTGTCGCCGTATTTGCGGCTGAACTCCTGCCTGAACCCTGCGGGGATCGCTAGTTCCGGAGCTTTTTCTTCTCTCTCAACGATCAACAGGCCGTCACCTGTAAACAGACCCGTAAAAACCGGATTACAAACGACCTTTGGGACCCATTCCGTTCCGTATGGCGGGTCGAGAAAGACGATGTCGAACTTGTCCTCTGAGTCTGCGAGCTTTCCGACCGCTTGGTCCGCCGACATGGTCACAATCCGGACTTGATCCACAACCTGCAATGCATCGCAGGTCTTGATCAGGGTCTGAATGACTTGCCGATCGTCGTCCACGAATACCACGGACGTCGCGCCTCGGCTGAGTGCTTCAAAGCCGAACGATCCAGTTCCTGCGAAGAGATCCAACACGCGGGAACCCTCGACTACGTGACCCAACGTGCTGAACAATGCCTCACGTACACGGTCGGTGGTCGGACGCACGCCCTGCTTTCGAGGTGAAGGTAGCCGCAGTCCTTTGAGACGACCCGCAATAATTCTCATGTCCCGAACCCATTCTTATACGCTGTTTTCATAAATCCTTCAAGACCCGATTATCGGAATTAGTGCCCTAATTTAGGCACCGTGGTCGGTCTCTACAAACCGTCACCCCGGACTACGGAAACTGTCTCAAAACATGCGAATGCCCTAGAGGCGCTCGGGCCGGTAGGGGGTCGTCTCGGTAGATAGATCATTCTATCGAGTGAGAAATTCTTATACGCCAATCTTTG
>JBKQMK010000022.1:0-6372 GCA_052146735.1 Desulfomonilaceae bacterium
TTGAAGCGGCTGTAGGTATGGATGAACCGCCGGACAAAGCCTTGGAGCGTGTCAACCGTCACCTGGCCGGTAACAATGAATCGTGCATGTTCGTCACGATATTTATGGGGATATTGAACGTGAAGACTGGCGAGTTCCTCTATGCAAACGCAGGCCACAATCGCCCGCTATTATGGGATAAGGACTGTGAGCCGAGTTTCCTCAAGCCTCCCGGAGGGCCGGTGGTGGGCATTATGGACGACGCGGTTTTTACCATGGACCGGCTGACCTTCACGCCTGGAACTGTCCTCCTGGCATATACAGACGGCGTGACAGAGGCGTTTAGCGCGGACGGCACAGCCTTTTCAGATGAAAGGTTACTGGAAACCGTAACGCCGATTCGGGAAAAGTCCGTCAAAGATATTACCGAAGTCCTCCTGGCCGACATTGATTCCTTTTGTGTGGGCGCTCCCCAGGCCGATGACATCACTATCCTGACTTTGAGCTTCGGCTCGCGAGCAACAACGACCGATTAATTTCAGTAAGTTTCCGAGGAACTCAGGTCAGCGCAGCCAAAGGCGCACCGCTTCCATGATATGAAGGTCGAAGCGTCCTGCGAGGCTCTTCACCCGGTCACACAGCTCCCTTGGCAAGGCACAGCGAAGGGTGGTTACCGCTCCATTGAAGATTTCCGGGCCGTTATTTCCCGGAATCAACTCGGTATCTTCTATGAGGCGCAAGTAGTGCCACAGAGCCATAACGATCTGATTCGGTCCGGGCACACCGGATTTCTTCAGTTCGGCGTAATCCGCCTTCCTCACGAGCACAGTGACTATTTCGTGGCTGCCGGCCTGATCTGTGTCAATCAATTACCGCCCCCAGAAGACCAATGTTAGAAAATTATGAGTAATGTACTATGAAAGTATTATTGATGAAATGATTCTTTTTGTCCAGAAAATTTGATTTCTTTTAGCTTCTTTGCGATACAATAGCCTAATAAGCCGCTCAAACAATCCGTGGTGCCGGCGGCGTCAGCCATAGGAACCCTGCGGAACACTGATCAACCCATACCACGTAACCTGTTTCCTAAATTCAGTCCCGTATTTTTATCGATCTGGTACCGCTAGCCGGACCCTTTAGCGGTATGACCGGCCTCCGTGCCGGTCATAAGTCTACGGCCGGCAGGGATGCCGGCCCTAGCGATCCGGTGGAGGCGACTTTGCGTGACCGAAGTTGCGAAACTCGACCACAAGCTATGTTTCGCGGGCTTGGCTCGTCGCTCTGATTCCGAGTCTCTTGATTCCAGTGGCTGTGGAACTCGCGTTTCCGAGCCTCGTAAGCCGCCTAGCGTCGGTACCATAGATTATTTCAAACCTGCGCTGTATAATTGAAGTTGAATCATTCATGATCGGATTATTCGCTGTGCTCCGCTGAGGAGCCCCAAAGTGGCCTTGAAAGTAGACCAGCGATTCATCGCTGGCAATCGGGCGGACAACAAAGATATGTTCGTCCCTGTGACGGCGATTGATTCTTTCGCTTCGTTGCACCTGATGTTCGACCGTCCTATCGGACTCAATATCGCTGTCTGAAGAGATCGTGTATGCAAAGGCATGAAGCCGTGTTTTCACCCAGTGGTGATGGATCTGACACTGCTGCAATATTCGGAAATGGTTCCACGCCCTCGGGTTACACCGTCTGGGTTTGGTATCTTCTGTGCCTGATTCTCAGTTCTCTACTTTTTACCGGATTGTTCGAGTGGCGCATCTATATGGAATTGTTGCGCAATGAAGCTATCAATCCGACTTTCATCGAAAAAGGCGCTCTGTTTTGGCTTTTGACGGCGAAATCCATGGTTTTGTTTTTCCCTTGCCTCATAGTTGTTGCGGGATTGTTACTATTGGGATGGAGACGGGCTGCGTCATGGTTTTTCACCGTTACCTGGATATTAGTTGTCTTCTGGATGATTACAGATCTGCTTTCATTTCGCTTCTCCGGTAGCCATATTAGTGATTATATCCCAAATATTAAGGATATTCTGGGTGCTCCCCAGGAACAACAGTGGCAGTGGGTTGGGAAACGCATTTTGCTTGAAGCTGCGATTTTGTTGTGGGCTGTTTGTCTGATAACCATCGGTATTGTGTTTGCCGTCAAGCGGTTTACGATTCGGTTCACCAATCGATTATCGCCCCTGAAAAGTTTCTCAGCGATCATTGCGATATACCTGGTCATCGTGGTTGGGTTTGTTCCTGCTCTGGGAGCGTTCGCCGGCGATGATTTGCTTCGCATTGTCTACGGGCTCTTGCCCATGGATACACACCTGCTGGAAAGCACTGTTGTGAACGTCCGAGAATTGGGAGGGACTTCGAACAACACAGGCGCCGGGCATTCATCTGAAACGGCCGTGCCCGCATGGAATGGTCGAGGAGCGAGCATACATGCGCTCACTCTTCAGAACAGAACCGGTTTGACGTTGGACCTGGCAGGATGGCGACTCCAGGATTCTGTGGGGAGACATTTTGAGTTGTCAGGGGTCTTAAAACCCGGCCAGGGTACACGAGTATCCCTTTCCGCTAACGGGATCTCAGAGGGCGATATTCTCGTAATTGACCGTGGTGGATGGCTGCGATTTCGCGGCAGCCTCACAGAAGGCGCTTTTTTTCCAAAGGTGATCTTGAGCGAACAAGGGTCCGCCGATTGCAGCCCGAATGTGAATGTGGACAGCGAGGAGGCCCTTCTGGACAAGGTGTTAGTCGATGATGCTCTTGACCCGAAGCCGGCGGATTCCTCGGCTGTGCTGTCAAAGAAGCAGCTTCCTAACGTAATCCTTGTGACAATCGAGAGCTTTCATTTCTCCGCCATCGGGCCAGAGATGATGCAAAAGCTCGATCGTGTGGCGGACAAAGGTCTTCGTCTCAGCAAGCATTACTCTGGATCAAACATTTCACAATTAGGCATCTACTCGCTTTTCTTCGGCAGAAGCGGGATCACATACCGCGGTACGCTGGAAAGAAAAACGCCTTCGCAATTGTGTTTGTCACTTAAGCAGTCCGGCTACAGGCGCTCGTTCGTGACCAGTGGTGAAATGAGTTCGTGGAGACGCATGGACGAGATCTTCAATAGTGTCAATTTCGATAATGTCGTCAGGCTACCCAACTCTAACGGCAAGAATTGGCTTGCAAGCTCAGACGACTGGCCTTCCGACGATCGGTGGAAACTTGGAGAGGCATTGCGGATAGTTTCTCAAACCACTGGAAAACCCCAGTTCGTGTTCACGTTTTTGATGTCCACTCACTATTCGTACGCTTGTCCTCCCGAGTTCCGAAGGTATACTCCTTGTGACCTGCCGCCACTCGTGATGTGGTCCCAAACGGACCTGGCAATACTTCGGAATCGTTACAAGAACGCTGCTCTTTTCCTCGAAGACGAGTTGCTCAAATTCATTGCGAAGTTGGACCTTGAAAAGAACATTGTAATAATAACCGGAGATCACGGCGAGTCTCTCGGGGAAGACGGGAGCACTGTACACGGTAATCGTAAATCCGAAGTGCAGTTGCGAACACCTTTCGTGATGCTTGGCGCGGGAATCCGTCCCCGCAAAGTGGAGTTCGCAACAACCCATACTGATTTGGTACCGACCCTGCTGCATGTCTTGGAGGGGAAACATGTTCCCGTCGCGCATACGCACGGTCGTGACATCATGGAAAATGGGCTTAACGAAGATCAAGTCGTTGTGACACCATACAAGCAGGCCCACAAGCCGGATTGGCTCTTGATCATAAACGGCGAAAAGCGCAGTCTCTTTCGCGCTCTTCTGGACGCTCCGGACGGGCCGTCAGTCGGATTCGTGGCTCATTTGGACGAATCGGGCCGCTCTGAACCCGATTTCTCA
Source organism: Desulfomonilaceae bacterium (assembly GCA_052146735.1). GTDB lineage: Bacteria > Desulfobacterota > Desulfomonilia > Desulfomonilales > Desulfomonilaceae > CAWBBA01. The sequence continues at coordinate 3,869 of JBKQMK010000022.1, forward strand.
TGCAACGAGCATTCCACGGAAGTTTCCATCCCATCGAAAGAATTGAGATCAAGCCGGACTGGAAATTGACTTCGCGTGCTGCACCCCTGTTCTATCCCCGTTGAGCTTTTTTTGCTGACTAGACCCCTTCTGGGAGATTTCAGATTGTATAGACAGGAAAAGGGTGTTTTTTTCAGGACACATTGACCTGAAGTGGAGAAACATCAGAGTGAATGGTTGTGATGAGGAGAGCGGTGGACGAACGTCCACGTAGTACGATGGCGCCGATATGTTGGGTCACGCGACAGGCTTCTAGTGGAGGCGAACTATTTAGATCGCTCGAACGATTCCCCTTTGTCGGCAGGGCCTTCCACGATCAGCATAGGACGATGGGCCGTCTTCAAAACGCTCCTGGCAACGCTACCCATAACAAGGTGCTTCACACCGGTTCGCCCGTGGGTCCCTACCACGATCAAATCTACAGATTCTTCTTGCGCTAAGGAGACGATTTCCCGTGGAGCCATGCCGGTTCGGCAACAGGTCTTCACGTCCTTCACAATCTGACTACATTCCTTCACCATCAATTCAAGGCGCTCATTGGCCGCGCGTTGAGTCTCCTCAAGGATCTCATGCAGTTTTTCGGCCCAATCGACGTAGCCAGGAAAATCGATCACATGAAGGATGAGAAGTTGTGCTCCGAAGGATTTCGCGTATTCCGCTGCCAGTTCCCAAGCGGGTCGGCTGTTCTCCGAGAAATCAGTGCAAAAGAGGATTTTCTTAGGAGTCATAGTGCACACCTCTCTCTGATTAAGGCTGTTAGAGGGCCATTTGCTCGCGGAGCTGGTCCCCCATTCTGTGGCCCGGCTCCTCCTAAACCCCTGTTACCATGATAGAGACGCTCAACAGTCTGAGTCAAGCTCTCTTTTGCTGGTGTCGTAAGCCTTCAACCTCCGAAGACAGCAGTAGCGAACAGTCAATGTAACATTGTCTCAGCCGGTCACCTCAGGCTTGCTGTATCCGACGGGGCTCAAGTTTCCCCATGAGCCGCCCTACAATGTCCCCGTACCGGAACCATTTCCGTGCGAAGATGTCACCCCAGTGAAAGGAGAAAAACATGGCTAAGATTTCCAATACTGGTGCTCTATTCAGCGCATTTGACCTGCGCGGGCTGTCGTTAAGAAATAGGGTCGTTATGTCGCCTTTGACGCGATCCCGGGCTGGCGAGGAGCGGCTGCCAAATTCATTGATGGCCGAATATTATGTTCAGAGAGCGTCTGCCGGCTTGATCATTTCAGAAGCGACAGTGATTTCTCAACAAGCTATTGGGTGGCGGAACAGTCCGGGAATCTATACTGATGAACAAGCCCAAGCCTGGAAACAGGTCGTGGAAGCAGTGCATGCCAAAGGAACACCGATGTTCCTACAACTTTGGCATTGCGGGCGAGCTTCCCACAGCTCTTTCCACCCGGACCAGGGACTTCCTGTAGCACCTTCGGCCATCAAAATTAATGAGGACCACATTTACACTCCTATCGGCAAGCAGCCGTATGAAGCCCCGCGAGCGCTGGAAACGGAAGAAGTGCCGGCCATCGTGGAGGATTATCGCCGCGCGGCTGAACGAGCCAAAACCGCGGGCTTCGATGGTGTAGAGATACATTCCGCGAATGGATACCTTCTCGATCAGTTCTTACAGTCCAAGACCAATCATCGAACGGACCGCTATGGCGGGAGCGTGGAAAATCGTTTCCGGTTCTTGGATGAGACGGTGAGGGCGATTCTTACTGTTTGGCCGTCCGGCCGAGTGGGCGTGCACGTTTCGCCGAACGGCAATTTCAACGACATGGGTTCGCCTGATTTTCGAGAGACCTTTCTGTATGTTGCCGAGCAGCTTGACCGGTACGAACTTGCCTACCTTCACGTGGTAGACGGCCTCGAATTTGGCTTTCACGGACTCGGGACGCGGATGACGCTGACAGAATTCCGAGACGTGTTCAGAGGTCCACTCATGGGGAACTGTGGTTACACCCAGGATAAGGCGGAAGCTGCCATTCGGAGCCACAGTGCAGACTTGATTTCATTTGGCCGACCTTTCATCAGCAATCCTGACCTTGTAGAACGTTTCGCAAATGAATGGCCCTTGAATCCGCCGGCAGATATAGGGGTGTGGTATTCTTTTGACGAGGTTGGCTACGCCGACTTTCCCAGGTACGAGAATCGTGGCAAGAACTGCGTTCAGTGAGTTTTACACAGTCACTACGCTGGCTTATGCACCAAATAATGAATTGTGGGCCAAGAGCAGGCCCTAACCCCCCACGTCGGGGCAGGTCAAAACCGTCACGGATCTAAAGACCACAGTGTGGATTACTGTCGGCTAAACTGCCTTAATCTTTCGACTAGCAACTGGGGTAAGTTGAAAAAGATGGACACCAATGTTTGATTGAAAGATGAGACGGAGGTGTCACGATGGAAAGGGCAAGGATTCCCCACGGACGGTATTCTAAGGAGTTTCGGGAAGAGGCGGTGCG
>JBKQMK010000023.1:0-77998 GCA_052146735.1 Desulfomonilaceae bacterium
CGCATATACACGTGCCGCATCCGAGGATCGGCTTTAGCCATCAGGCGAAACAGGAACAATGCAACAACCCAAAGCCCCACGCCAAATACCGTCGATCGCAACTCTTGGGCTGAAAAAATCAAAGCGAACGCCAAAAGACCCGTAAACATCACCAGTTCCCGATCTCCACCCAGGAAGAGATTAGGTCGGTTTCCAGCCCTGTGAACTGGAACCATTCGAAGCGCCATCTCACACCCTCCCGTACACCAGGACGCTTTGAGCCGCGCCAATCAGAGCCCCCTGCCCAAAAAAGGTTGACATCAGATTTTGAGCACCCACGAGAAGCCCCATGACCAGAACGACGAAAATAAGCGTCCGCACAAATGCGTTTAACTCGCCGCCGAAGATCAGCACTCCACCCGCGACTACGATGCCGATAATCGATAAACTGTAGGCCACGGGTCCCGTCAGGCTTTGCTGAAGCTTAGTCAGCCAAGCCTCATAGGGAAGCCCGCCTCCCTGTGCTGACGAGGCCATGGCATGCGGAACCACAGCGAAAAAGGTCAGCAAAAACAGCAGCCCACAACACCAGGCTATTTGTGTTGTGGGCTGCTCCGCGAAGCTATTTTGTGTTGAGACAGTCTTTTTCATGTCTTTTCCCCTCCAATGTTGTGAGTTTCATAGCCGTTTTCATATCCTCTCACTTCGATTAGCTCCTGGACACGGCGTCCATCCGGAGTTTTGGCGATTTGGATAACAACGTTCACAGCCGAGGCTATAAACGGTTCAATCACTCTGGGCGCATCAGGATTCATGCTGATAAGCATCGCCAGCCGGTCCAAGGCCGATTTGGCGTTGTTCGCGTGTAGAGTGGCACATCCACCCGCATGGCCGGTGTTCCAGGCCATGAGCAAATCCAATGCTTCCGGCCCTCTTACTTCGCCCACGATGATGCGGTCAGGCCGCACACGCAGCGTCGTCTTCAATAACTTGGTCATGCTGATCTCCAGGCTCGTGTGCAATGGACTGCAATTGGCAGCCGAACACTGGATTTCTCCTGTGTCTTCAATGATGACTATTCGTTCGTCCGGATCGCAAACCACCATCTCGCCAATAATGGCGTTGATCAGAGTGGTTTTCCCGCTTCCCGTTCCGCCGCTCACGACTATATTTTTATGACCTCTTACAGCTGCGCGGATACTTTCCTTCTGCCGGGAGGTCATGATCCCGTCTTCCACGTACTGATCCAGAGAATAGATAGCACTGGCCCTTTTCCGAATAGCGAACATCGGGGCTGAGACAACGGGCGGAAGCAACCCGGCAAAGCGGCTCCCATCCAACGGCAACTCACCCTCCAGAATCGGGTTGTTGCGCGTGATTGTTGTCCCGAGCGCGGACGCTATCGTCCGCATGATTGATTCGGCCCTGCTCGCCGGCATGTGGCCTATCTGTTTCATCTTTTCACCCAAACGTTCCTGCCAAAGCGTTCCGTCCGGGTTGAGCAGGATCTCGATTGTCCGCGAGTCGTTCAGAGCATCGATAACCAGAGTCCCAAAGTCCCTCTTGAGTTTGTCGAGCCGTACAATTTCGCGCGGTTTTGTTTCCGGTTCGCTCATCGCCTCGGCCTGTTCGCAAGGGTCTTCCAAAAGAGCAACTGCAAGCTGTATAACGCTGTCCACACCGCAGTAATCACCCCATAGTGCAGGAGAAACGTCCATCCGGGATGCATCCCCGGAGTGTGCCAGTGATACAGCATTGCAAAAAACTGATACAAAAGGTCCGCCCCGCAAGCGATTATCGCAACCCATTTCACAACGAAAATGGCACAACGCAACAACGGCCAAATCAGGGCCAAAATCAGGGCCACAGGCGCAATACAAACAAAAAGAACCACCCGATCGAGGAACCACTTGGTAGCCCTCCACCAAGCTTTCGGACCTTGTTCGGCATGCGGGGTGCTAGCCACTTCTGTGTAGAGGTAACCTTGCTCAGACGGGAACCGAAGCACATTTGTCGCCATGGTTTGCCTCCTTGCGTATTGATGCGACAATGGAACCTGGTGCTAGCAGGCCAAATAAAGCAGGCCTTTGTCATTAGGAAACTGAAGAATGTTTGCTGGCATGATACGGCCAGCCTGTTCTGACGTTCGAACCTTGCTTGCCCTGGAGGAAAGAAGTCTCCGAAGAAATTGAATCCCCTGATTACGTACTCACACTATAAGTGTTAGTACGTACATTATAAATGTTTATAGCTGGTGTCAAGGCGAATTTACGAAACAAAAATTAAACGCGGAAAAGATGGAATTCGAAAGAGTCGGTTCGTGAATAACGCCAGGCGGGGATTTAATTAAGGATTGTCGTGTGGCCGGGAATAATATGTGATGATAATCGCATCTATCAATACGCTGGCCTCGACTCCCCTGTTTCGAGCAGATTCCTTGAGTCTCTCGTAGACCGACACGTTGATCGCAAATGATGTTCTCAAAAATTTCTGGTGTGTTTTCCGCCGCTTTACAAGTTCGACTTCGTCCCAATTGGTATTTAGAATTGCCGTGCGCAAGCCTTCGCTGAGGTCGCCTTTTCGCCGCGCTACTGTTCTCAACAAATTGTCCGCCTTTTCGCTCAGACTGAGACTTATGCGCTTCCACTCGTCTTCGGGCATCAGGCACTCTCGACCCAGGGTTTGTTGCATTGCCGTTTAAAAACACAAAGCATCCTTTTCGCATAAGTTAAAATTTGCCACAAGAACACATTTCCCCGGTTACAGTCTGCCCCGCACGAAGAAGCGCAAATTTTAAGAGGTCCTCATTCGAGCAGAACCACCCTGCCCTATCGGCTCGCATCATTGCAAAGATTCCTGTCCGTTACAGCCAACGATGCAAGACCCTTGATGCGACTCAAAAATGCCTCTTAACAAAAAACGTGCCATCGGAGAGCTACATACGTCCCATCGAATAACCCGATACCTCACCGTATTTTGTACCTTTTGTGAATATTAAATTATCAATCCATGTGCATCTTGGGTTTTTATCATTGACGACAAATTTTGTATCGCGCAATTGATTCAAAATCGTAACATTAATATCGCACTCTTCCATAGTCATTCTAATATGAGAATGCTTCCTACTCAATATAGAACTGCGACGCTTAAATGAACTATATTTATATATATAGATGCCTTCAATGTGCTCACTCGACGTATATGTATTGCTTTTTTGATGGCTTATGCTTGAAACTCTTTATTCATAAAGAATCGATACTAATGTAGGTAAAAACATCCACGCTGTAGTCATACGCATACATTGTATCATTCGCCGAAAGGATTTTTTGAGAGGTATCAAATATTTCGAGGCTGTCCTGGATTTTGCATGAAACTTATGCTGATCGTGCGGTTCTGATATCTATACTTCTTCACGAGGTTTCTATGACCACTCCAAAGACCAAGATTGAAAACTCGGAGAACCAGCTTGAAAACTGGACTGACGCGGCCACCGACCAGGGGAACGATCTCCTCGAACGCGCACAAGAGGCTCAAAGCCAGCAGGCCACCCTCCTCGACAGCACACCCCTGGAGTCTCGATACAATGAAGCCCTGGCTGAGTACATCGAAGCGAAATATGAGCAGGTCGAACGACTTGAAGACCGCCTTGAAAATCTGATCGAGCAGGAAATGGGCGACCTTGAGGACTGTCAGGCGCATAGGCCGGCAGGACTGTTTTTGAGACCTGGCGCTCGGGCAGCCTGGGAACGGGAACTGGCTAGAAGGCAAGCGACCATTCAGCGGTTGCAAAACCGGCTTGAGCACGTGCGCGAAATTAAAGAAGAGATGGGCATCCACGGCCCGAAGATTGAAGAACTGGCTGTCCGCAAGCTCCGCCTCAAAGAGCCGGATTTTGCCGATCAGTGGGATGATATGCGTACCGCACAGCGCAATCACGAGACCATAGAGCTCCCAAAAAAACAACAGTCGCCGCAGTCTCTGTCGCTGAGCCGCGTTCGATCTTTAAACGTCGCGTCCGATTACTGAAATCCTGTCACTCGCTAGACAACGATTCGGATGACAAGTCACCTAGCAAACCCTTTGGCTCGACGACTCGGCACGTCGGTATGTCGGCATGTCATCAAGTTCACGACTCAACGTGTCGGCACCACGCACTCATTCCGAAATGCGCCTCAGTTAACCACTATCGGCGCCACCATACCCCAAGATTAGACTACTCGACAACTCAGCTACTCGACGTGTAAGCACGTCAACTAGTCAGCACGTCGGCAACTCAGTGATCCAGTACGATATAGAAAGTTCACATTAACTCACAGAGAAATTCTGCAAGTTCCAACGACTGTCCTGATGGGGAAATTGATTATCGCGAAATGCCCGAATCCAGTGGAATTTCTCAACGAACCTGTCGGGTTGCTATGTTTCGATTGCGAAGAAAAACGCAAGGTTAGAAGAAGGGCTTCTATGGGAAATATTCAACCCTCGGCTTATTCCAATATAAAAAAAAGAGTTGCAATTCCGCTAAAAAGAAAATATAGGAATTACCCATGGTTGACTTCAAACATTTAAGTTGAAATAAGGGGCTCAACTAAGGGGGGGGATTATGCCTGGCAAGGTCATCGCCGTTGTCAATCACAAGGGCGGGTGTGGAAAAACGACCACCACCTGCAATCTTGCAAATTCCGTTGCTTCCCGATGTAAGCTAAAAGTCCTGGTCATCGATAACGACGTCCAGTGCAACACAACCGCAATGTTGCTCAGCGGAGTGGATTTTGAGCACAGCCTTTATAACGTTTACAAAGAAAATCCAATCCCTATCGAAAACATCATGGTTCCTACTCTGGTCCACGAGAATCTTTATTGCCTTCCCAACAGCCGCGAGAGCGCAACCGTTGAAAAAAGACTAAACGCTATTAACGTCGAAACCAAGAGTTTTACTGGGTATCGTGTTTTACGGAATCGAGTCCGAGAATATGCAATCAATAATTTCGATCTAATATTTGTAGACAACGCGCCAAACTTAGGTATTTTCGTCATGAATGCATTGCTCATGGCTGATTTTGCCCTGGTTCCACACGAGGCTGGCAGCAGGAATTCTCTCGATGGATTGACCACGGCCATCCGTTTCATCCAAGAAATCCAGAGCGATCCCATCGATGGAAATCCGGACCTAAAATTCTTACGTGTCCTCGTAACCATGGCCAAGAAGCGAACTATGGTTTTCAGGGCATTAATGGGCCAGTTACGGCGACATTTATCAGAATCGGATGTCTTCAAAACCATAATTTCCGACAGCACTCAATTCCAACAATCCGAATTGACTAATACAACTATGCTCCAACTCTGTCCTACTGCTGCAGGAACCCTGGCGTACCGTGATCTAGCAGACGAACTAACGGCCATACTCGGCATGAGGCCACAAGCAGAGGGCGAAAACTATGAGCGAGCAGCAAATTAAGCCTAAGTCTAAAGGGAAGAATCTCTTCCAATTATTTAAAGATAGCTTGGCCGAAGACGACGATGACATCGCCGAAATCGGTCGGCAATTACGGGAAAGACGGGACGAACAAGCATCCCAGTCGCCTTTAGTACAACCAGAGCAAGTGGGTGTTACGCAATTAGACGAGTCAGCGAGTCGGCACGTCGGCACGTCAGTAAGTAGACCACTCAGCGAGTCAACAGGTCGACAAGATGTGGAACATCCCACTCAGCCTTGTGATTCAAGCACGTGCACAGTTGACAAAGTTGACGACTCGGCATGTCAGCGCCTCGGCAGGCCGCTATCTGACATCGACAACTCGGCAACTCGGCACTACGATGTCGACGAGTCATCACCTGAACTCAGTAACTCATCGCCTCGACTCAACCACTCAGCTACCCAAGTCACTAATTCGGCAAGTCGGCACTTCACACAACTTCGGAGCACCTATACTCGTCAGCTCGACGACTCGCCTAGTCGGCAGGTCGGCAACACATCGATTCCAACCGATATAACAGAACTTTGCATTACTCACAGAGAAATTTTGCAGGTTGTAGCGACTGTAGCTGAAGGGGAAATTAATTATCGGGAAATGTCCGAATGGACTGGAATTGCCCAAGGAACTTGTCGTGATGCGATGATTCGATTGCGGGATAAAAAGATCCTAGACTTCCGACCGGCCTCGCGAGGAAGGTGGCGAGGCATAAGGATCGAATTTACAGCGGCAGGGCTTGAATTTCTTCGAAGAACTCAACTACTCAGCAAGTCGGTTTCTCAACGACTCACCGACTCGACCACTCAGCAACTCGACAGGTCGATTAGTCAGCAAGCCGTTGGTCTCTATAAGATAGATAGATCTCCTCAGGAAGATCAATCCATCAAAGAGATACAAAACCTTATAGACGACGACTTTATCCAGGATCGTTGCCCGATTCAGTGGAAGAATGGATTGCGGATCGATATGGACAAATACCAGGAAGCCATGAAAGTATGGCGGCAAAGAAGTTTGGATTTTTCGCGTCTCGGACGAACTCTCGAGATCCTGGAGGACCGCTATCGAAGAGATCCCAAAATTGCAAATCCGGCTGAATATACCTGCCATACGCTACGGACAAGCGGGTACGCGACGCCTCTTTCAGGGTATGTAAGTCCAGAAGATCAATTTGAACAGACGCTTGCTCAGGCAGACGAAAGGGAAAAAGCACTAAAGGAAAAGCTCGATGAGGTTATCTACATCCAGTTTCAAACTTGGTTAGTCGAGCAGAGAAGCGAAATGGAAGAACACGATACCAAAATCTTGAGCCGCCTTGAAACTTGGGCTAAGAAAAGGTTCGAGAACGACCCACCATTTAAGCAATCAAAGAGGTTAGAATATTTCCGTAAAAACGTGTTGCAACTCTATAGCAAAGAATACATTGAAGCTGCCGGCGAAAAAGAAGGGGAGGGGACAAACTAAAAACGGAAGTCAAATTAAAGTTAAAGCCTTACCCATAAAGTGAGAAATGTGGCGACCAACGTAATAGCGGCCGCAATCACATTGGCGATCACTAAACCCTTCACGGTCCGGACAGCGCGGTCAAGGCTACCCTCAATCTCTTTGTTTACTACGGCGGCTACGCTTGAACCGCCCTCTTGCGCTGCTTTTGCCATCATTTTTTGACTGGCGTCCAGGGCTACATTCAATATCTTTTCAGCCTTATCCTTGGCCTGATCACTCCAGCGCTTTGCCAACGCCTCCATCTCTTCTTTATAGCGGTCGAGCATTTCTTGCTGGGCCTTCGCGCTATCCTCCATCAGCCTTTTGTTCAGCGTTTGAATGATCAAAAGGGGATCATCCGGGGTTACGCCGACCCCGTGAATAGCCGCGATCTCCTTTAACAGGTCTCGATTTTCGCTCATAGTACCACCGCACCGTCCATCAGTTGAAAGAAGTTTCTTTTAGTCATTATCAGCCGCTGCCTGGTAATAACGGTAAAAGAGGGCATCTGCAAAGCCTGGTCGAATGTTAGACGTCGCTGCAACATATCCGAGAGATCGCGTCGAAACAATTCTGCGAGCTGCGGCATTCGTACAATTGCCGAAACCAGGTCTTTTCGATCAATGTATTCTTCGAAGTGTTCAAAATCGTGTCTTTCGCGTGTAACAGGTCCCCAGTAAGGGTTCAACCAAACCACGAAAGACACTTGCTCCGGGAATTGTCCGGCAAGTTGCCAAAACCCGGCAACCGTTTCTTCCAGAGCCTGCCCTCCGGTAACTACCGTATGTATCACCAGTTCGCGGCCCATCTCGGCCAGCAGTTGAGGGATCCTATTGCCGGTAATGTAGTGCCACAGCGGCACAAAGGTGGTGGCCCCGCTATCGACAATTGTATCTCTGCCGTCGTTTTCCACAATCAGCTCAACCAGATTGTCGAATTTACCACGGTTTATCTCTTTTCCTTCCAGGACATCGAGCTTTATGACGTTTAAAGCTCCAAAAGCGTGAAACGTTCCGTTTACAGCATCAGTGTCTACACAAAGCGGCGCGGGTCCCTGTGCCATTTTATATTGGGCCAGAAGGGTGCAAATGAAAGACTTGCCGATTCCGCCTTTCCCCTGTAGGGTCATATGCACCTTCATGAGAGGTCTTTTTGGCCGTTTCCAAGTACAGCATTTATCTGTGAAAAAAGGGCCTCCTTTACCATCTTCAATCTCTGTTTGGCCATGAACCTGAAATCATCAGACGAGATCGCCTGGTCGAATGTGAGCTTGAGAGTGAGCATTTTTTCTATGTCTTTCCCAAACGTGTCTCCACTCTGGCGCACGATCCGGATTACACCCGATATGCGGTCCTTATTTTCCCTATATACCTTCATCTCCTTGAATTCTTTTTCTTCGTCTCTGATATCGCCGAAGTACTCGTTTAGCCAGACAACGAGCTTAGCCTCGGAGCTAAATTGCGTTGCCAACCGGTCAAGAGCGCTCAGTGTTTCCATCAAAGCCTGGCCGCCGGTAATAACTGAATGCACAACGACGGACTTGCCGGCAGAAACCAGCGTTTCGATGGCACGGTTTTCGACGAGGTAGCTGCTAAGCGGTATGAACGATGAGGCGCCGTTATCGATCACAAAATCAGCGCCTTCCTCATCCAGGATGATTTCCATCAAATCGTCAAAGTATCTCTCGTTTACTTTCGAGCCGTCCAACAGCCTGATTTGCCGTGCGGAAAAAGCCCTGTATTGAGAAAAGGTACTATTTACAGGGTCGGTATCGATGCAGGATATCGGCATGCCCTTGTCCATCCGATGCTGCGCTATAAGGGACGCAACGTAGCTCTTGCCGACCCCGCCTTTCCCCTGCAGGGTCAGGTGCACATTACTCATATAAGATCCTCCTTTTTCGTTTTTCGCGCTTCCCAATCAAATCGTGGTATTCGGCCGGCTGCCTCAGCGCAACCGGTTTCACTCTTTCCGTTTGCGTCCTTTGCAGGGACCGTGCCCTCGGCGTCCGGCTTCTCGTGCCCATTTTTGATAAGTCGGTTCACGTATCCGTTGAAAGCCTGGTAGCTGAAAGCGACTTTTCCTTCATCCCTAAGCGTTTCCCAGACGACCTTTACCGTCCATCCATCGTTTAGCGCTGCCTCGATCTCATCACGCAATGCAAGAAAGATCGTTCGACTGGACTTTTTCAATCCTGCATCACTCTTTTTCATGCGAGCTGCGATTCTTTTCGATAATGCTTTAGCCATTTTGTGCTGATCCTTTAATAAAAGCATATTATCTCATACAGCTAATTCATGAACTGGTGCCACTTCGCCGGCATCTTGTACGCATTTTTTGTGCCAGCATGGGCCACCCAAGAAATCAGGATTCAGTTTAGATTTAGTAAACATCCGATGAAGAACTTTTTCATATATTCGTGATCATTTTACCGTGGGACAGGTTTTTACAGGAAAATACAGGCTTGGTTCGTATTGGGTAAACCACCACCCTTGGCGTAGTAAACGTGTTTTTACGGGCAGGATGTGTGAAGTAGGCCTACCAGCATAGCTGGCGATCCTTCTTCACTCTGCACTTATTCGCGCTTTGGCGCTCAACTTGCATCCTGCTCTGCGAGGCCAGCCGGCTGCCGCCGTCAAAATGCGTTTTTACGCCAGAAGGGCAGGGGGGTGATGGGAAACACGACGCGGAAAAACTCGACACCGATCAAGGTTTGGGTGCTACCGGAAGAAAAGAGTCTCATCGAGGAAAACGCCAGGGCTACCGGCAGGAGTGTGTCATCCTATCTTCGATCGGTGGGGATCGGGTATCAACCAAAGAGTGTCCTCGACCATAAGGCTATCGAAGACCTTGCGAAGGTGAACGCGGACCTGGGACGTCTTGGCGGACTTCTCAAGATGTGGCTTGCAAACGATGAAAAGCTTGAAATGTATGAGCCGGTTCAGATCCAGCAGACGATCCATGGAGTTCTTGTAAAGATTGGAGAAGTGCAGCTCGAGCTTTTGGAAAAGGTAAAAAAGATTTAGATGATCGCCAAACGCGTCGCCATGAAGAGTGTAAAGAAAAGCAGTTTTATCGCGCTTATCGGCTATCTTCTTGGCCAGCAGGGAAAAGCCGAACGTGTCGGCCGTGTGAATGTTACAAATTGCGTTTCAGCCGATCCGCATTGGGCGGGGATCGAAGCCGTGGCGACGCAGGCGCAGAATACGAGGGCCGAATCCGACAAGACTTATCATCTTTTGGTCTCGTTTCGGGCCGGCGAGAATCCCTCGCCTGAACTACTGGAAAAGATCGAGGAACGGATCTGCAAGAGTCTTGGCTACTGTGAGCATCAGCGCGTATCAGTGATCCACACCGATACGGATAATCTTCACCTGCACATCTGTATCAATAAGATTCATCCCAGTCGCCGCACCATCCATGAGCCATATTTCGACCATAAGACTTTGGGAAAGCTCTGCGAAAAACTTGAAGCCGAGTACGGCCTGGAAAAAGATAACCACATTCCGATAAAAACGGCGGGTGAGACCAGGGCCGCGGATATGGAAAAGGCCGCAGGCCTTGAGAGTCTTATCGGTTGGATACGGCGGGAGTTTCTACATGAGATCTTGACTGCGAAATCTTGGGGCGATCTTCACACGATCCTGCAAGAAAACGGCCTCGAGATAAGGGAGAAAGGAAACGGCCTGGTTATCGTCGACCGGGAAGGGGTAGGGGTAAAGGCGAGCTCTATTTCCCGCAGCTGCTCGAAGGTGGCGCTCGAAGCTCGCCTTGGGAAATTTGAGGCTTCCCCAGAAGCCCGGGAAAAGGTGCGGCCTAAACGCCGCTACGCTCCAAAGCCCACTCCCTCGCGCGTGGACACCACGGAACTCTACGCTGAGTACAAGGCGGAACGGGCAAGCGATGTGCAGGGTAGGGGGCTTGAGTTTCAATCTGCCAAGGCCAAAAAGAACCGGCGTATTGAGAATGCGAAGCGCTCCGCGCGTCTTAAGCGCGCAGCGATAAAGCTTTCCTCTGGCAGGATTTCGAAGAAGTTACTGTACGGCTTGGTCAGCAAAAAACTCAAGGCCGAAATTACAAAGATCAATCGAGAGTATCAGGAGGTGCGCCAGGCGATCTATTCAAAATACCGGCGCCGCACATGGAATGATTGGCTCCAGATAAAAGCCCGAGAGGGTAATAAGACGGCCTTGGAAGCGCTTCGGGCGCGGGAGGGTAGATTCGGTCTTAAGGGAAATACGATTGGGAGTAGGGGCCTTCCAAAGGAGGTCGCCCAGGTCCCCGGCCTAAACATTGATTCTGTTACCAAGAAAGGCACCGTGATCTATCGGATTGCAGATACTACGATTCGGGATGATGGGAAACTCCTTAGGGTAGGGCAGGGGGCTAGTCCGGAAGGTCTGGAAGCAGCTCTCCTCATCGCCTGCGAGCGTTTCGGAGGAAACATCACAGTGAACGGAAGCGCCGAGTTCAAGGAACTGGTCGCTATAGCTGCAGCAGCAGCCCGGCTGAAAATTGAATTCGACGATCCGGATCTTGAAAAACGGCGCATCTCATATCTTTCCGGAACAAGTTTCGACAGTTTGGCCGCTCGCAAGTACATCGAGGAAAGGAACCGGAAGCGAGAAAAGATCGCAGGTATTGATGAGCACAGACCATATACATCGATGGATGCCGGCGAGGCAATGTTTAAGGGCTTACGCGAGGTGGACGGAGAAGTCCTCGCGCTTTTTGAGAAAGAAAAGCAGATTCTGGTTTTGCCAATCGATCAGTCAACGGGGACGCGGCTGAAACGGTTACATCTGGGGGACCCCATGGGCGTTACGACGGAAGGAAAGATTCAGGTCAAGGGAGGCAGGAGCAAGCGTTGATGGGTTTGCCGCCAGGTTTAGACACCAGGGGAAAGTACTCTATTAGGTCCTGGGCAGAACGAAAGCGAAACGATTGATCACACCCGGGACCCCGAGCTTTGGAGCCTTTTGGACCATAACGAGACGTATCCTGGTGACACGCCGGCGAGCTGCTCAGGCCCAGATTGTCACCAAGAGAAAGTGTACACCCAGGGAAAACAAAGGATTTTGGCTTTCGTTTTCACAGCAGGACCCCGTAAGGCTACGTGTAATTCTATTGCTCTAAAAATCTTTCTCTGATCCAAAAGCTGGTCAAAACTTTTTCAAAAAAGGCAGGGTTTTTTGGTGGGCAAATTGGCTATAGATGCCGATTTAGAAAGAGCTTTAGCTTGACATCATAGCATCATGCTGCTACGATGCTTGCCATAGGTTCTTAAGGTGTCTATAAGCAAACGATTTACGGAGGTGGAAGATGGTACGGTATCAATTCACGCAAGAGCAATTCTGTAAAGTGCTTGCCGACACACTCGACATGTATCTCGAATATGTCGATGTCCACGGGCATGATCGCGTGCGTGCGGCGATGGCGGCAATTGATGAGACACTGCAAGGTTTGGACGCGGAAAAAGAGCTTGCGGACCTCGGGGAAGTGCGGGCTCTTAACCAACTGGAGATATGAAAGGGAGGCCGAGTTATGCCAAGGCTGCCTGCCATACTGAAGCTCAAGGGGAAAATTTCGACGGGGGAAGTCTGGATAGATGGGAAGCTCGTTTTCGCCGAAAGGAGTCTTGCAGTCTGTAACCATAGCCCAACCGGATTTTCATGGGGCTATCTCGGTTCGGGTCCCAGCCAGCTTGCTCTTGCAATTCTACTTAGGTATCTTTCTAAAAGAGAGGCCGTTGCCCTATATCAAGACTTCAAGTTGAAGTTCATTGCAAATCTTCCCCAGACAGACTTTGAGACACAGATCGATATCCGCGAATGGATTGCCGGGATTAGGGCGCAACTGAATGACGATGATTCGTGACGTCCACACCGAAAACCTACGCATAGAGCAAGAGCCATTTCGCAAATGAAATGGTGACACCCGGGTTGCCAGCTCGCCGGCCAGGTGTCACCAACTTTTCTTTTTAAAATCCCAGTGAGAGCTTTGGCGAAGCAACGTGCTATGCCCTAGAATTCAGCTCCGATGCATGACGCAAAGGACATGAAATGCCGGACGAAGATATCAAGCGGGTGACGCTAAGAATTCCTAAGCGGCTACACGATGAACTGATTGAAGCCTCATATAACAGTCGCAAGCAGGGCGAGGTGAAGTCAATCAATACGATCGGGGTAGAAGCCCTGGAAATGTGGCTTAAAGTCCAGGAGCCGAAAGGGCAGGGGAGGGGGGTAAAATGAACCACGCAATCGCAAAATCTTTGGGCCATACAACGGATGCCGAGGATCTCGCTGATAAGA
This sequence comes from Desulfomonilaceae bacterium, assembly GCA_052146735.1. GTDB lineage: Bacteria > Desulfobacterota > Desulfomonilia > Desulfomonilales > Desulfomonilaceae > CAWBBA01. Next base: position 13,244 of record JBKQMK010000023.1, read on the forward strand.
TACGGGCAGAAGCTTCGAAGTTGCCCGAGCTGATCGAATCTCTTGCCAGGAAGTATCGGGAGATCCTCACGCGGATGCATGAACTTAAAAGGGCAGGGCTTATTTACGCCAAACCGTACTATCGCCAGGGCAAATACCTTTACCTCATTTATCCCATGAAAGATGGGCAGCGCCGGCGAGAATACATTGGCGCAGATCCTGAAAAGATTCAAGAAGCACTCCAGGCGATAAACCGGGTTCATGAATATGAAGCGCTATCGAGCAAGCTGGCCCGAACCGAAGGCTGTCTTTCGCAAGGCCAATTACAACTCAATCAATTGATCCGGACCCTTTCCGTGAAATGATGACAAAGCCGCCGCGATCCAGGCGCTGCAGACCGAGAATTTGTCACTAAAAAAGAGATGGAACAGCGTGAACTTTGCATGTCAGCTTGGTCGATGTCGAAAACTTAAGAATTGCGCATCGGCCACAGGGAAGGGTAGGGCGCCTATTCTGGTGACAGCTGCGCGCAGATCGCGCTCGGGACCTGGAGCCGTTTGTCACCAAGGCAGGGGAGGGCGTCTAAGGATGGATTCCTAACGAATGGATAGCCCGGTGATTTTGCCGAAAGACAACATAACCGGCAAGGAGTCCATGGATCGGGATCTTCTCGAATCCGCCGACTGGGCTGCAGCGAAGAGCCAGGCTGATGTGGGTGCAGCCGAACGGATCATCGCCAGGCTGTGGAATCCCAAGAAAACCGATGCCCTGAAAACCCTGATGGGCAGCGCTACGAATATCGCGCTGGTTTCACAGCCGAGCACGTCCGGCTTTAACGTCCTTCCATTGATGTTTGCCAAGCACCTTGCTCGAGAAATCGGCGCTGAGTACTTCGTCGGTGATCAATTGTACGATCCAATACATTCCCAGCAGATGAAGCATATACCACGGTTACAGAGACCCTTTCACCCGCGCGATTACGCAAGTATTGATCCGGAAGCCGTGAAGCTTAAGCTTGGTGGAAAGACGGTCGTAGTGGTAGAAGACCTTCTGACCACGGGCGGTTCGGTAAAGGATTTTGTGCGGGCACTCGGTAGCGATGGCATCCGGGTTTCATCTGTAGTGGCTCTTTCCGGTGATCGCCGGCTGCAAATAGATGAAAAGACCAGTCTTGCATTAAAGACCGCGCTCCAGGAAAAAGGCATAGAAATGCAAGCTTCAGAACTTGCAGGAAACCTTACGCGTTCGGAAGCGCGCGGTATCATTCTTCTCATCAATAATCTGAGGACCGAAAATGGAAAAGCAAAACTTACCCAAAACCTACAAAGGATACTCGACCGAGGAACTCTTGAAAATATGGGAGGAGATAAGAAGCCCGAAAGGGACCTCGGCCCCGAAAGAAAAGATTCTCACTATGAGACAGATGATAAGAGAATTCAAGCTCGGGATGTTCTCGAAAATCGACAAAGAGCCGACTTGACCCTCCGGGGAATTCAAAGCCTTCAAGCAAAGTTCCTTCCCAATGACCTCGCCTCATTAAAAACCATTTGGCAAGCCGAGCTTGAAAAGTTCGTGGTTCCAATTAAGGCCAAGGCTGCGCAAGTGGAAGAGAAGCTCACGGCTATGCTGGTTCGCCATGATGAGCGGATGAAAAACCATGAGAAAGCAAAACCGAAGGCGCCTGCCGGCCCTTTAGCGAAACTATCCCAGGGGAAATACAAAAAGCGCCGTGCTGTATGGGAGGATATGCATGACCGGCTTAACCGGCGAGAAGCCCAACTGAGGCAGCGTCTAAATTGGGTGCAAGAGTATGTAAGAGACCCGATTTCTGAGTTCTATCAATCCGGGGCGCAACTCCACGCAGGAAAGCTGCTCGCCAAAGACCAACCCGAGTTAGATCGGAAGCTTAAACAGGCTCGGGAGAGCGAGCTCAGTCAACAATCCGAAAAGATCTCCATAGAACTTGAAAAACAGGAGCGCACCCAGGCCGAGCATCTAGGCAGGCCCCGGTAAAGTCTTTGTGGTCTTGACAGCACATATGGAGGCAGAAATTAAGTGCCGTGATTTGACATTATCGAGACGAAGAGGGTAGGGGGGCTCGATTGGAGAGGAGCCCGGGGTTGCACCAGTTCGGTGGTAAAGTGGGAGAATCAAGAAAACGAGGCGACCTGGTTAAAGGCCGAGAAATTGCCTGAAACGTGTTAGACAAGAGCTCAACCAGCCTCGGCGGGACGCGAGGCGCATCGGCGGACCAGCCGCAGTCTGCCTTCAGGAGTCAGTGGCCAGTTGCGGTGTGTCGTGTGGGCTGCGGGCGGGTTCCCGCCCGCACTGTGGCACGTAGTCGTGTCGGGGGAGCAGGAACGGGGTGGCCAGGATGAGGATGCCGGCGATCGCGATCGCGGTGCGGGGGCTGGTGATGCAGGCCAGCAGGCCCCACAGGGCGGTCAGGGCTGCGATGGTGGCGTTGCTGGTGACCGACCACGCGGAAAGGGTGCGGGTTTTCCAGGCAAAACCTCCAGCAGATGAGGCAATTCTACCTTCTCTACCTACCGGAACAGATTTGCCAGACAGTGTCTGGCGAATCTGCTGTCACCCCAATCACAATGATTTGCCGGACACCGTCTGGCATTCTGCAGACGCCGCCTGCAGAATTATACCTTGTCGATACTGCACGCCGCTCCCCTGGCAATCCCAAAGCGGGAAAAAATCGAATCGTGTACTGATGATCTTTGAAAAACAACTCGCGTTTCTCCTCGGCGGTAGTGTTCCCAACGCAGGCCGAATGTCGCTAGCCGGAAGAAGGCGACTTTGTGCAATCATTGGTTGCACCCTTCAAAAATCACTCGTGCATTTCGTCGGAAAATGATACTTTGCCTGTGTAATTTTGATAGAGGAAAGAGGGACATGTCTGCGTCCAAAATTCTCATAGATCTCCCCGCGAGGGGAGAGTATTACTTCACGGCGGCAATGGCGAAACAGTTGCTTGGCTCATCTGAGGTGGCTGTACACTCTACCATTCAACGGCTGCGCAAGAAGGGTGACATCGCCATGCCATACCGAGGATTTTATGTAATTGTGCCACCAGAATACCGTATTCTCGGCTGCTTGCCGGCTGAGCAGTTCATTCCCTTACTCATGGGGCACATTGACGAAACCTACTATACCGGTCTGTTAAGTGCTGCCCAGTACCATGGGTCGGCCCACCATCGCCCCCAGGTATTCCAGGTAGTCACCGCCAGAAACAAGGCACCCCTCGAGTGCGGGAAGGTCCGCGTGGATTTCATTGCCAGGAAGAATGTAAAAGAGATGCCGGCGAGTACCATAAATACACCACGAGGCGTGCTGCGTCTGGCCAGTCCTGAAACAACCGCATTTGATTTGGTCGGTTATCCCCAGCATGCCGGTGGCCTGGACAACGTGGCCACAATACTCGCGGAACTGGCTGAAAAGATTGATCCTACTGAGCTAGCCAAAATTGCACAGCTCTCTCCACTCCCCTGGGCGCAACGGCTGGGATATCTATTGGATCTGGTCGGTTTATCGGAGAAGACCGAACCATTGGCGGGGTATGTTGCTACCAAGCATCGAGTGGCGACCCCGCTGGTTCCCTCGGAGCCAGTTAACGGCGCTGAAAAAAATCGGCGCTGGCAGCTCTTGGTGAATGCCGAAATCGAGGCCGAGCTATGATCCCCTACGACTACATTACTGAGTGGCGACACCGTGTGCCTTGGACTCAGGATGTCCAGGTCGAGCAAGATCTTATCATCAGCCGAGCACTGATTGAGATTTTTTCTCGACAGATCTTGGTGGACAACCTCGCGTTTCGAGGTGGTACTGCTCTCTACAAGCTTTATCTTGAACCGGTCCGCTACTCTGAGGACATTGACCTCGTCCAGACTCAGGCTGGAGCTATTGGGCCGATCCTCGACGCCTTGCATGGGACTCTTGATCTCTGGCTTGGCAAACCAAATCGGAAACAGAGCGAAGGGCGAGTAACGATGGCGTACAGAATACGGGCAGAGGATGGCTCTTCTCTTAAGCTGAAGGTGGAAATCAATTCGCGGGAGCATTTCAATGTGTTCGGTCTGGTAAAGCGGCCTATGGAGGTCAAATCCCGCTGGTTTACCGGCAGTGCCACTATCCAGACCTTTCATCTGGATGAATTGCTGGGGACCAAAATGCGTGCCCTTTACCAGCGAAAGAAGGGACGCGACCTGTTCGATCTTTGGATCGCCGGCAAAGAAACCGAAGTCAATCCGGAAAGGGTGGTCAGTTCATTCCGGCAGTATATGGAGCACGAAGGGCACAAGGTTTCCCGGGCCGAGTACGAAGAAAACTTGATCAAGAAGCTAAAAAATCCGTTATTTGCCAAGGACATCTCACCTCTCTTGATAGCAGATAGTGACTGGAATTTCCAAGAGGCAGCCGATTTTGTGATGCACGAACTGGTGGCCCGCTTGCCGGGTGAACAGTGGCAAGGATTGCGTGCCATGCTGGAAGGAAGCTTTCAGAAATGAATATTTTGATCTTCATTTGATTGATCATTATATTCGCCTGGATCTTTGCCGCCTTGAAGATCTTCACGTCAAATCTCATTCATCAGGACCTCGTTCACCTCATCACTCGTAAGGCCAAGATACCGCATGGTGGTCGTGGGACTGGAGTGATTGAACCGCTTGGCCAGGACCTCGAAGCCCACCCCGTACTTTGTGCGCTGCATGAACCCGAACGTCTTCCTTAAAGTATGCGCTCCATAGTTTCCATGGTCCAGATTGATCGCCTTGGTCCATTTTTTTATCAAGGCGTTGACGGCTTGAATGCTGAGGGGCGCCTTCGTCTTGCGGCTCGCGAATAGATAATCGTCGTCGTCCGTCCGGACTTTTTCCAGGTAGCCTCGAATGGCCTTATGAACGAACTTATTGACCATGAGGATGTTTTGCTTCCCCGTCTTGTTTTCCTTTATAGTGATGAACTCCCCGGGTTTGAGTGATTTTACGTCCTTTACCTTAAGCATCAGGAGGTCGCCGGCTCGAAGGCCGTTATTGATTCCCATGGTAAAAAGAAGCAAATCCCTTGGCGTCCCGGAGAGAATCAGCTTTATCGCCTGAATGTCTTCGCTGCGCCGGATAGGGTCCACCCTGATCACCCGCCCCTTTCCGGGATGATTGGGGTTTTTATTTTGTTCCATCATGCGTCTTTTCGGGTAGCAGATGCTTTATGCTGTATTTTCTGGGAGAGCGCCGGCCGGGGTCGGTCTTTTCCCTGATGCGCCGGTTGAAATGCTGCTCCGCTTCATCGAAAGTGGGGAACTCCCATGTCCTTTTGTCCCACACCTTCCCCAGCGCTCCGCTTACCTTTAGTACTCGAAACATTCCACGGCACTCCTCGAGCCGGATCGAGTAAAAGGTTTTCCGCGGAGTGTTTAAAACTACCAGGTGAGCATTTTTTAAAACCTTGGGCCCGGACGTTTCCAATGAGATCATGGGTGCAGCCTTTTTGGTCACGCGCGTATCAAATAACTTTTCCACAATCGGATCAAATAGAGTTTCAAGTCACACGATCCGAGCCGGTTTCACATTCCGTGAGAAATGATGTTAACTTATACTATATTTTTTACCATATAGTTAATAAAAAAGCATTTTAGAAAAGTTGAGAATCCAGGAGCCATTCTCGATGAGATGGCTAAGTGATGAATATGGATACAAAAGTCGAAATTGAGCTAATATTAACTTTTATGCAAAAGTTAACATTGGCTATATCGTAAATCTTCGATACAAGATTTGGCGATTAAAGTCATAGCCACCATTAGGTTTTGCATGCTCTCTCATGCCGCGCCTCCTTCCGGCGAGGGAAGCACTGCCTGTTCCCGTGCAGCGGTAATGGCGCGATGCAGCCGCTCGCGAAGCAGTTCTACCGGCGGGAGTTCGGTCAGGTATTCGGCGATCCGGATCGACTTCTCATCGAGTTGCAGCAGTTCTACCTGCTCGGCATCGGCCCCGGCGCAGAGGATGAGGCCGATGGGCGATTCTTCGCCCGGCGCCCGCTCGTGTTTGTCCAACCAGCGCAAGTACAGCTCCATCTGGCCGGTGTGGGCAGGCTGAAAGGCTTCCAGCTTTAACTCTATCGCAACCAGGCGTCGAAGCAGGCGGTGATAAAAGAGAAGGTCAAGGTAGAAATCGTCTCTGCCGATGCTCATCCGCTTCTGCCGGGCAACAAAGCTAAAGCCGCTTCCCAGCTCAAGCAGAAAACGCTCCATTTCCCGCAAGATCGCTGTCTCCAAGTCTCTTTCGCTGTAGGCCCCGGACAGCCCCAGGAAATCAAGCAGGTATGGGTCTCTAAAAACCAGTTCCGGTGTCATCCGACCGTCATCCCGCAGGGCTGCCAGTTCCTGCCGTATCAGTTCCTCGCTGTTTTTCGACAGAGCGGTGCGTTCAAACAGCATTCCGCCGATCTTCTGCCGCAGGGTGCGCACGCTCCAACGTTCGACGCGGCACATTTCGGCGTAGAACTCGCGGGCCAGGTGGTCTTTGAGAGGGAGTAGCGCAAGGATATGGGTCCAGCTCAATACTTGTGTCAGTGATACAACAATTCGCTCTTGGGGAAATAGCTCGGCGAAACGCACCATGCGGGTAAGCGCGGAGTAACTGAAACCTTTACCGAACTCCTGCTCCAATTGTTGCGACACCGTCACAAGAATCCGCTGGCCGTAGTCGGCGCGACCATCGCTGAGATTTTCATCCAGCAGGCGCTTGCCTATGCGCCAGTACAGAATGGTCAACTCGGCATTAGCCGCCGTGGCAAAGCGAGTGCGAACAGCCTGGATGAGGGTACGCAGTTCGCTAATCAGTTTAGGCCCTTGAACGGTTGCTCTGTTGGACACATCCTCGGTCATGCAGACAGTCCCCCAATCATGGTCAAAATCCAGTCGGTGAAGACTTTCAGATCGGCATCCATCTCAATACGATCAGCCGCAAATTGAAGGATATTCGCCTCGCGGTCTAAGAGCGGTTTTAATTTTCGTGGTGACAAAAAGCTCCAGGTCCTCGCCGCGATCCTCTTTTGCCCGTCACCATGTGTTTTGGCGACAACGCGGATCGCAGGCGAGGTCCTTATCGTCACCATCTTAAGCCCCTGCCCTGCTTTCCCGAAGCGCTGCCGCCCTAGAACCATAGTCCCCCAAAAGCGACCACTCTAAAATGCCCTACAATCCATTTTCGCGCCTCGACCTATACTCCAACACGTCCCCTCGAACTTGCGGTCCTTCGAGATTCACGCCGGTTTGCGTTTATGACCGATACAATGTAACCGGTTCCTCAGCTCCGAGTTTGATCACGCCTGTTAAGGCGCTCGAATTCGGCACGTGCCTCAATGGAACGCGCGCCAAGGAAAGCGTCATCGGCCGACCACCACCCGGGACGCTTGTGATAGACGCCCCTGAGATAGGTAGCGCCATTTTCATGCAAAAAGGCGGCGGCCTTCTCCGTCTCCCGCCTTTGATCATTGTGTTCTCGTACCGTGCTGGCCATCTTGCCCTTCACTTTATTCCTATCTTCGAGCTTTCCATGTTTGACCGGCCCTTATCGTATTGCAGCATCGTATTGATACGCAACCTATTCTTGCCCTGGCTCCTTGCGCCAAAGGATTTCATGGATTACCTTGCCGAGTTCCAGAATTTTGTGTGGCTTGAGAATCACCCCGGAAAACAATATTTTCAGTACTCACATTTCGAATGGTGGTTTTTGCGGGTGGAACAAAAACGGGGAACTCTGCGGATTATTCACCTCTTGAAACTCATCTGCCGATCCGAGGGGAGAGGGCCTTACGTCCGTTGCGCAAAACGCTTGACAAAGAACTTATTCCAAGAAATACTGATTTTCACTGAGTAACCTCAGAGCCACTAGAAGGTGGCGGGAATTGTTCGGCTGGTTTCTCAGTTTCATTGTTCCTCAACCAACAAGTGTAAGTCTAAGTAATCCGATTCGACGAATAAGGCCGCGAAAGCCTTTGTACCGCGTGAAAGCGGTAGAAGCTGCTTTGCGGCCTTTTTGCTTTTATGTCGATGGATGTTGGGGGTGGCCAGTGGACTTGCAGCTCTGGCAAAATCTCATTCTTACAGCCCTGGGTCATTTGGTGGTCGCGTTAGTCCTTTTGAACATCCCGCTCGCCGTCCACAGAATGCCCTGTTCTATCCGGATAAGATTGTTTTCCAGGCCGGTGTCCCTGGACCGGAGGAACAGGACGGCTGTGGAGGAGATTCCGCATCTATTACCGGAGCGTGAAAGAATCGACGTTTTGTTTCTGTTGGATTCAGGGGGGAGCCTGTAAGTCGGCCGTGTTGGCCCTCCGTTTTATACTGGGCAATTCGGGTTGGAAATCCATGCGAAACGAAAGGAGGTCGTTCGAGCAAGCATTCATGTCGGATAGAGAAAAGGAGGAGCAGGTCTTCCTCTGGACAAGGCATAAGACCTGCCCCTAGGGATGAGTTGGGAACCAATCCCCACGTTTCTTCTATCACAGAAGAGATCGTGAGGCAATGAGAGGGGCAATCGATGAAACCGGATCAGACTATTCCAAACGGTGGTCTCTCATCGCTCATGCGGCGCAATCACTGCCGGTTGGCTAAAAAGATCATCAACATCAACTCGGTAAAGGCAAGTTTAATCCTGTTGTTATTCATGCTCTGTCCGGTCTGTGGTTTCGCTGACGATAAAGCGGACGCCCCACTGGCTGTGGAAAGCCAGGCGGCAAATAGCGGCCAGGCAACCGATCAAACCGTTCAGAAAAAGGAGACGAAGAAAGATCAAACGCTCGAGCCAATTGTGGTTACAGCCACCCGAACACCACAATCGCTTTCGGATGTCCCGGCCGCCGTATCGGTTGTAACGAGCGAGGACATTGAAAGCAGGAACATCCAGAGAGTGGACCAGGCCGTCAACGCACTCCCCGGGGTGTTCGATTTTAGCCAGGCGCAACTCGATCAACTCGGGTTCATCGAGATACGCGGATTACAGGGTTTTCAAAGAAACCTGGTGCTCCTGGACGGCGAACCTTTAAACCAGGCCTTTGCCGGGGTTGTAAACTGGAATTCGCTTAACCCTTTAGATGTCGCGAGAATCGAAGTCGTCCGCGGCCCTTTCTCATCACTGTATGGAGGAAATGCAGAGGGCGGCGTCATCAATATCATCACTAAAACGCCTCAAGAAAGGGAAATCACCGTTCAGAGCGGATACGGTTCGTACAACACCTGGAACGAATACGCCTCATACGGAGACAAACTCTGTAACCGGTTGAGCGTTCTTGCAAGCTTCGGCTACACGCAAAGCGATGGATACCCTAACATTCCTGTCGTGGCATTCCCCACCGGGTACCTTGGAGGGTCACCAATCCCCGTCCACGGGGCCATCCCCACGACGACCACTTCGGGTTTCCCCGGCTATATCATCGGCAACTCCGGGGACTACAACTGGTGGACTCAATCGGCAAGCCTTAAGCTCGTGTACGACCTGGATCCGGACTCAAAGGCCACCTTCTCGTACAGAAACAACCAGTATGGTTTCGGATACGGCAGTCCACAAAGTTTTCTGAGGGATTCTTCCGGCAATACCATCTTTTCAAACGCGGGCGTCAACGGCGTTCCGATCTCCGTAAATGGCATTTGGCCGTTAACAGCCTCGGATTGGGTCGCTAACAACGACAAAGGCACTTACATGGAGAACATCTTTCATGGAGACTATCAGACAAAATTATTCGGTGATGCCGCTCTTAAAATCTCCGCGGGCTTCATCGATACTCCGAACAACCACTATGACGAGCCATCGCCAAACGGACCGTCCAACTCGTTCTACGGACCGGGGCTGATTTACGCGACTTCTTCCGAGATGTTCAACACGGATGTGCAGCTCTCCCTTCCTCTCTGCGAAAAACACCTGCTGACCTTTGGCGCCGCATTTCGCTACGACGAAGCCGACCAGCCGGTAACAAATCTCACTAACTGGCAAGAATCCGGGACACAGACCAATCTATATTCCGATTCGAGAGGCAAAGATACCATCTATTCGTTATACACGCAGGCGGAGATAGCCCTGCTCCGCAATCTTACCCTGTATGCCGGCGTGCGAGGCGACTACTGGACAACTTTCGACGGCTTTACCGAACAAGTCGCACAACCAAGTGTAGGTGTGCCGGGGTTTGCCACGCAAAATGGATCAGAGAGTGAGTTTAAGGCAGACCCCAAGGGATCGCTTGTCTACAAACCCTGGGACGGCACCACGTTCAGGACCTCGGTAGGAACAGCCTTTCGACCTCCTACCGTATACGAGCTATACACAACATGGATAGCCAGTGGTTTTGGCTTTTTGGCTAATCCCAAATTGAATCCCGAGACAACCTTCGCATGGGACATCGGGGTGGAGCAGAAGCTGGGAAGCAGCACTGTTTGCAAACTCAATTATTTTAATAACCATATAGACAATTACATCTATGGGAACTTTGTCGGCACGACTCCCAGCGGCATTTACCTTTATCAGAATATAAATGCCGGCAGGGCTGAGACTGACGGTGTGGAATTCGAGATCGAGAACAAACCGATGGACTGCCTGAAACTGTTCGCAAACACCACATACACTCACAGCGAAATGCTCTCTAATAGCGTTGATCCGATGTCTGTGGGGAAACAATTGCAATATGTTCCCGACTGGATGTTCAACGTGGGCGGAGAGGTGACTTACCGGAAGTTTACTTTTACGCTGACCGGCCGCTACGTGGACAAACAGTTCGGCAACGCCGACAACACGGACAAGGTATCCGGGGTATTCGGCTCATACGACAGCTATTTTGTGCTCAATTCCAAGATTCAGTACAAGTTGACCGACAGGGCGACGCTGTTTTTTTCAGTAAACAACATGCTGGATGAAAAGTACTTCACTTACTACCAGGCCCCCGGGGTCCAGTTTTTCGGGGGAGTGACGGCAAAGTTCTAATGAAAAATGTTTTAGTTTTCGTGCAGGCAGCCATTCTCTTTTGGGCCGTTTCGGCCCCGGCGGATGCTTTCGCATTTACGGTCAAAGATGCAGCCGGAAATGCCGTTGAAATCACCCCGCCTGTCAGCAGGGTGGTGTTTCTTTCACTTTATGAACTCATCCCGGTATTCGATGTTTGGGACCGGGTGGTCGGATTGAATCGCTGGGCATTCGACAATGAGCTTTTGCAAAGGTTTCCGCAGCTAAAGGAAATCCCATCGGTAGGCACTGCGGATACGGTCAATATCGAAGTTTTGCTTGCTCTTCATCCAGACCTTGTGATCACCTGGTCCTATAAACCCGAAGTTGACGATTTTCTGGTCCGAAGAGGCCTCAAAGTCATCTCGGTTTACCCGGACAGCCTGGAAGAACTTTACGCACTCCTCGATCTATGCGGAAGGCTTTTCCTAAAAGAAGACCGGGCTCGCGAAATCAGGTCCCTCATGGAAAGGAGCCTTGCCGGGACCGCATCCGCTGTATCGGCAATTCCAGCGAAAAATCGGCGCAAGGTCCTCTGGCTTTGGGGAAAGCCGACGATTGTAAGCGGAGGAACAGGTCTTCAGCATGAACTGATCAAACTCACAGGCGGGATCAATCCTGCAGAAGGGATTAAAACGAAACACCCGGAAGTTTCCATGGAATCGATTGTGAGTTGGGACCCGGATGTGATTTTCATTTGGGGGAGTGCCCGATACGGACCGGAGGAACTCCTTTCCGGTCCGCAATGGAAGAGCATCAAGGCAGTCAGGGACGGCAAAGTTTTCAAGGCCCCTGACCTGACCACCTGGTCCCCGTCAATCTGTAGTCTGGCGCTTTGGATGGCCTGGAAAACATACCCCGAGCACTTCGACCGAAAGGAGATCTCGGAAGATGTCCTGCGGTTTAATCAAAAATGCTTCATAATCCCGATCGAGGGTTTTGCTTTCGATTAATTGGACGTGCCTGTGAAAAGAAAATTGATCCTTTTCAGCGTTGGACTTTCTCCTTTAGTTTTTGCCTGTATTTCTCTTTTATGGGGAGCATACGCCATTGCCCCCTGGACGATAGCGAAGGTGTTATTCTATAAGGTTTTTCTTCTGAAATCAGCCGATGCCGGAATGGAGCTGTCCATACTCTGGGATATCAGGCTGCCCAGGATTATTTTGTCCGCACTCGTCGGGGCGGCCCTTTCCGGAGCTGGAGTGACGCTGCAGGGAATATTCCGAAATCCGCTGGTCGATCCTTTTATCTTGGGCCTGTCATCCGGGGCGGCATTCGGATGTGCTCTTTCCGTAGCTCTTTTTCCACAGTTTCCGATCCAGGCGGCGGCTTTTGTTTTCAGTCTAATAGCCTCTTTTACGACTTACATGCTGGCCAGGAGCCAGGGTGAAATATCCCGGCTCCACCTGGTGCTCTCCGGAATAGTGATCTCCGCTTTTTTCAGCGCGCTGGTTTCCATACTCAAGTTCCTCGTCGACCCCCATAAGCTGGTGAGCATTGTCTACTGGCTCATGGGAAGTTTTTCCCTCTCAGACTGGCCATCGATTGGGGTTGCATCTTTAGGAATGATCGTGGCGTGTACTCCCCTGATGCTTATGAGATGGCGTCTCAATGCGCTTTCCATGGGCGAGGAGGAGGCCAGGTCACTTGGAATACCCGTGGAAAGAGACAGATTAATATTTATCGGCGCCGCCTCGCTTGCGGTGGGCAGCGCCGTGTCGGTGAGCGGCATTATCGGCTGGGTTGGGCTTATGGTGCCCCACCTCACCAGAATGCTGATCGGGCCGGACCACAGGCTTCTTATGCCCTTTTCCCTGGCGGCAGGCGCGGCCTTTATGATTTTTGCCGATACGCTTGCCAGAAATCTCACCTCTTTTGATATCCCGGTGGGAATTATCACTACCCTGAGCGGTACGCCGTTCTTCATCTATCTTTTGAAAAGAGGCACCGGGGAGAGTTGGGGCAAATGATCGAGGTCAGAGAACTCACATTCCTGCATCGGGGAGTAAAGCAGCCTGTACTCCGAAAGATCGACTTCCAGGCAAAGGGGGGAGAGGTTACAGCTATTCTCGGGCCGAACGGCTCCGGGAAAACCACCCTTTTCCAGTGTTTGCTCGGGATATGGAAGTTCCAGGAAGGAGAAGTACGGCTTTCAGGGGAACCGATAAGCCATCTGAAACGGGCCGAGATCGCCAAACGGCTGTCTGCGGTTCCCCAGGAGCACGATCCTCCGTTTCCTTACTCTTGTTTGGACATCGTCCTCATGGGGCGGACGGCGCACGTCGGGATTTTTTCATCCCCATCCCGCCAGGACAGGGATTCATCCAGGCAGGCTATGAAAGCTCTCGGTGTCGATCACCTGGCTGAAAGGCCCTATACCCAGATAAGCGGCGGCGAGCGGCAGATGGTCCTTATCTCGCGTTGTCTTGCACAGGACGCCCCCGCGATGCTTCTCGACGAGCCGACGGCACACCTGGATTTTAGAAATCAGATCACAATCCTGAAAAAGGTCAAAAATATAGTCCGAGAAAAGAGCTTAGTGGCGCTGATGAACCTGCACGATCCGAACATGGCGCTTCTCTTTTCCGACAGGGTGCTTCTTCTGAACCGCGGGGCGCTCGTTGCACAGGGGCGACCGGATGAAGTCATCACACGGGAGAGCCTTCTGGAAGTATATGGGCTCGAAGTCGAGTTCGTCGCCGAAAACGGCTATCGTGTTATCTGTCCTAAACTCTGATCGTGACCGGAGAAACTCCAAATGAAGGCTTCCCGCTGCAAGCACAACACGATTGGCAGCCCCCGCGTAGCGGTCGCCTTCCGCGCTCCGCGAGGTACATCGTTGGGGGGTGTCCGCAACCGATACGGATTTTTTTGCTCAGTGTTGTACACAAGTCTGTCATACGAGGAAAATGCATGAAACTTCTCACCATTATGTGGTCCAGTTACATCCCGCTTTTGAGGGACGCCGCCGAAGTCACGGCCTTATTCAATCTGAGGGCATATTCAAACAAGCAGCTCAACCTGGATCCCCGGATTGTTGAAGATATCGGAAAGGAAATGAAAGCAGCCGATCTGATATTGCTCTATCGCACGACGGAACCGTTCTGGGATGAAGTGGAAGAACAGATTGAAGGACTTGGAGGGCGAATCCCGATTGTGGCGGTCGGACCGGAACCGTCCTACTGGAAAATTTCCAATGTAAGCCCTGAGATCGTCACTACGGTGTACCGCTATCTTCTCTTTAACGGTGCGGAAAATTTCAGGGAGATGCTGAAGTTCCTTGCATCCACCTTGTTCTCCATGGACCTTTCTTTCAGCCCCCCGAAAGAAACTGCATGGGAAGGCATCTACCATCCGCAATGGGGCGGACCGTTTGCTAACACCCGGGAGTATCTGGACATTTATCCCTTGCGCAACCGTCCGCTGGTGGCAGTTCTATTTCCCAGGTCCAACTGGGTGTCAGGAAATATGGACGTCGAACGCCGGCTCATCGAAGTTCTGGAAAAACAGGAACTGGGTGTTCTTCCCGTCTTTTTCTATTCGTTCAAGGACAGCAATCTCGGCAATCTTGGCGGAGAGGACGTAATCAGGCAATTCCTCCTCAGAGAAGATGGTACTTGTCTGATAGATGCCGTCGTAAAGCTCACCGTATTTTTCCTCGGTCAGAAACGCGGAGATAATTCCGAGTCCCAGGCGGAATCGGGAGTGTCACTGCTGAAGGAATTGAACGTTCCCCTGATCAGCCCGGTTATTTCCTATTACAAGGATAGGGAAAAATGGCTGGAAGATCCTGACGGGCTGGGGCAACAGGTAGCCTGGAGTATCGCGCTTCCGGAATTTGAGGGTGTAATTGAGCCGATGGTGGTCGGCGCAAGCAAAGGGATCAGCAATCCCGAAGAAGAAATGTATGAAGCTCTTCCAGACCGCATCGAGCGCCTTGCGCGAAGAATTTCCCGCTGGGTTGGCCTGCGGCGCAAACCCAATGCTCAAAAAAAGGTTGCCTTTATCCTACACAATAATCCGTGCGCATCAGTCGAGGCCACGGTAGGAGCGGGTGCTCACCTGGATACCCTGGAGAGCGTCGCTCAACTGCTTTGGCGAATGAAAGAGGAAGGCTATGAGGTGGAACCTCCCGAAAACGGCAAGGCGCTTATCGAAACAATCCTGGAGAAAAAGGCCATATCGGAATTCCGCTGGACCACGACCGAGGAAATTGTAGCGCGGGGAGGCAGCCTCGATCAGCTTGAGACGGAAAAATATCTTAGCTGGTTTGAGGAGCTGCCAGAAGCGACCCGCGACAGGATGATCGAAGCCTGGGGGAAACCTCCCGGCGAGGAAAAAGACGGAATCCCGGCAGCAATGGTTCACGATGGGAAAATCCTGGTTACCGGGGTGCGGTTCGGCAACGCCGTCGTTTGCGTTCAGCCAAAAAGAGGCTGCGCAGGATCGAGGTGTGACGGTCAGGTTTGTAAAATCCTGCATGATCCGGCTGTACCACCGCCCCATCAATATGTTGCCACATATAAATGGCTATCAAGAGACTTTGGCGCCGATGTCATCATTCATGTTGGAACGCACGGGAACCTGGAATTTCTGCCGGGGAAGGGCGCCGGACTTTCTTCGGGGTGCTTTCCGGACATAGGGATCGACGAAATGCCGCACCTCTACATCTACAATGCGGATAACCCTCCGGAAGGGACCACCGCCAAACGCCGAAGCTATGCCACTCTGGTCGATCACATGCAGGCGGTGATGGTCCAGGGAGAACTCTACGGCGATCTTGACGAAATCGAAAGACTCCTCTTTGAGTACGAGAAGATCAAGAACCTGGAGCCCGCCAAAGCCCACACGCTGAGCCACATGATTGAAGACAGGCTGAAAGCCGGCAACCTGATGTCCATGCTCAAGATTGCCGAGGGTGCTCCCTTTGATGAGGTGGTACGGTCCGCACACGAAACACTTTCTTTGTTGAAAAACTCCTACATTCCCAAAGGAATGCACGTTTTCGGAAAGCTTCCTGCGGATGAAAGGTTCTCAGAATTCATTTACGCAGTTGTCCGCTACGAGAACTCCCCCGAGTCGCTTCGTGGTGTTGTGAAGAGGCTGATGGAAAAAGACCCTGAGTTCATGGCAACGGACGAAACCCTGAAAAAAGACGTTGTAGACCGGAAAGCAAAGGAGATTTGCACGGTATATCTCGCGCGGGGCGAACCCCTCACCGGTGTTTTTAAGACATACTTCGGCGAAATGAGCGGGCTTGAAGCCATCATAGGCAACATTCAGTCAAATATCGATGACGTGAGGGTGCGGGTACTGCAATCAGATGAAATAACCGCTCTGCTGAACGGGATGAACGGAGGCTATATCCCGCCCGGTCCATCGGGAATAATTACCAGGGGAAGACCTGATATCCTTCCGACCGGCAGGAACTTCTATTCGCTCGACCCTCATAAAGTACCGTCAAAGGCCGGGTGGGAGGTCGGCGTAAAGCTGGCAAAGATCACAATCGACAAGTTCCTGCGGGAAGAAGGGAAATGTCCCGAAAATATAGCCTTTTACTGGCAGTGTACGGACATCATGTGGTCCGACGGCGAAGGAATGGCGCAGATGATGTTCCTTTTGGGTGTCAAACCCTTCTGGCAGACAAATGGGAGGATAGGCAAATTTGAAATCATACCCCTCGAAGAACTCGGGCGGCCCCGAATCGACATTACCGTGAGAGTGTCGGGAATCACGCGAGATAACTTCGCAGCGTCAATCGAGCTGATAGATGATGCCGTGATGGCCGTTGCCCGGCTCGATGAGCCCGCAGAGCAAAACTTCGTCAGGAAACACCTCCTTGCGCAAATCCAGGAAACGGGCGGCAATCCGGAGGATGAAGAAGCTTTGCGAAGGGCCGCCTACAGGATTTTCTCCAGCATGCCCGGCGTCTACCAGGCGGGAACTCAGCTTGCTATCTACGCATCTGCGTGGAAGGACGAAAAAGACCTTTCCGACATTTTCCTCTACTGGAATGGCTATGCATACGGCAAAGGCGTATTCGGCGAACCAGCCCATAAACATTTTTCCATGAACCTCAAAACAGTCGACCTCACTTTTTCAAAGACCGTCACAGACGAGTACGACCTTTTAGGGTGCTGCTGCTATTTCGGTACCCACGGCGGGCTTATCAACGCGGCAAAAGTCCTTTCGGGCAAAGAGATCAAAACCTATTACGGGGACACCAGGGAGCAAGGCGAGGTGAGGGTGAGGGATCTGGCCGATGAAATCCGCAGGGTCGTTCGAACCAAGCTGCTGAATCCGAAATGGATCGATGGGATGAAGGATCATGGGTACAAGGGAGCAGGAGAAATCAGCAAACGGATTGGCAGGGTTTACGGTTGGGAGGCAACAAGCCGGGAAGTGGACGACTGGATTTTCGACGACATCTCGCGGACTTTCTTAATGGATGAGGAAAACCGCCGGTTCTTCGAGGAAAACAATCCGTATGCACTTGAAGAGACGGCGAGAAGGCTGATTGAAGCATCTGAAAGAGGCCTTTGGAACCCGGCTCCCGATGTAAAGGACGCTCTGAAAGAGATTTATGTCGAAATCGAAGGCTGGATCGAAGAAAGGTCGGGCGAGTTGGAGGGAAACTTCCAGGGCGGCTCGATTGACGTGATCACATCCCGGGAGATCATGAGCTGGAAAAAGAAAATGGAAGATACTCTCGGCGGAAAGGCATAGAGACATGGTTTTTCCCTTCACGGCGATAGTAGGCCAGGAACAGATGAAGCTGGGCCTGACACTCAATGTGATCGATCCGGGCATCGGCGGTCTTCTCATCATGGGCGAAAAAGGAACGGGCAAGAGTACAGCCGTTCGATCCCTTGCCGAATTGCTGCCTGAGATCGGGGTTTCACGCGGATGCGCTTTTAACTGCGACCCGGACGGAACAGCTCTATGCAGCATATGCGCAGAAAGAGCCGCCAAGGAAGGCGCTCTCAAGCGGGAAACGAAAAAAATGCGGGTCGTCGAACTCCCGCTTGGAATTACCGAAGACAGACTGGTTGGCACCCTTGATATCGAACACGCGCTCAAACACGGAGAGAAGCGTTTCGAGCCGGGAATCCTCGCCGATGCCAACAGGAATTTCCTCTATGTCGATGAGGTCAACCTCCTGGAAGACCACATTATCGATTTGTTGCTCGACTCAGCAGCCATGGGACAAAATACCGTGGAAAGAGAGGGCGTGTCCTTCAGCCATCCCGCCCGATTCATTCTTGTCGGCACGATGAACCCCGAAGAAGGCGATTTGCGGCCCCAGTTAATGGATCGGTTCGGTCTCTGCGTTTACGTGGAGTCTATTCGCGACAAGAATCTCCGGATTGAAATCCTCAAGCGCCGCTCCCGGTTCGACGATGATCCGGACGGCTTTTTTGAAAGTGTTCAGAGCGATCAACAGGTTTTGTCCGATGAAATTATTCGATCCAGGGAGCATCTTGCCAAAGTGGATTTTTCCGAGGAAATTCTTGCAAAGATAGTAGGGATAACGACTGAAATCCACGTAGATGGGCATCGTTCGGATATCGTGATACTCAGGGCGGCCAAAGCACTTGCTTCTTTCCGAGGGCGAAATAACATAACGACCCGGGATATCGGCGACGTAGTTCCGCTGGCCCTGAATCACAGATTGAAGCGAGCCCCGTTTGAAGATGCAGGTTCAGGCAGAAAAAAATTGGAAGAGCTTCTCAAGAGGCTGGATCAGGACTGAGAGCATTCCTCGGAGGATAAGATGTCATTTTGCAAGCTGGTTGGCCACAAAGATGCAAAACTGGCTCTCATACTAAACCTCATCGATCCGGGGATGGGCGGGGTCCTGCTCATAGGCGACAAAGGGACCGGCAAGTCCACCTTGGCCCGTGCCGTGCCCCGATTGCTTCCCGAACGGGTGCCGTATGTCGAAGTGCCATTGAATGTGACGGAAGATGCTCTTATGGGAAGCATCAACCTCGAAGATGCGATCAGGTCCGGGGAACACATTTTTCAACCCGGCCTTCTTGCACGCTCACAAGGTGGAGTGCTCTACGTCGACGATGTCAACCTGCTAAATGTTGATATGCTCAACCTGGTTTTGAATAAACATGCATTCGGCAACACGACCTTGCCCGGAAACGACATTCCAAGCAGTGCCGATTTCGGGTTTTCTCTGGTTGCAAGCATGAATCCGGAAGAAGGCCCGATCTCACCCAAACTGATAGACCACTTCGGTTTGTGTGCTCTTTTCCAAACGCCCGCCGACAATGGCGAAAAACTCAGGGTGCTGAGACGTTCCAGTCAAAACGATCCTGCCGAAAAACGTTTCATTCGATTCGATGCGAGACTAAAGAAAAGGATTGCCCTCGCTCGAAAATTGCTGAAACAGGTCGAAGTCCCCGCCGAACATCGGGCGTATGCAGTCGAGGCATGTTTGGAATCCGGGATCGAGGGACACCGGGGAGATATTGCCCTGGAAAGGGCCGCGCGCGCCTATGCGGCATTTTGCGGATCATCGGTGGTAACGAAGGAGCATATGAAAAAAGTTCTGCCTCTTGCCCTGGTCCACAGGAGACGGGAAGCCGGTATCAACCAGGAGGAATATCAGGAGCAGGAGTTGCCCGAACGGGAAAACAGCAGCCAACAGGAACAGGCCGATTCAAATAACAATGAAACACCGGACGGGGATTCCGGGATCGATTGCTGCGAAGCGGCAATGCAGCCTCAATCGGCTGAAGGGCACTCGAAGGAGGAGGTATTCCCCGTCGGAAACCCCTTCGACGTGAGAAGGCTTCTTTTTCAAAGAGACCGGTTCGAGCGGCGCTCGTCAGGCAGGAGAACGAATACGCGCTTTTCAGGAAAAGGAGGCCGTTATGTCAAAAGCGTGTTTAACTCCAGGGTGAACGACATTGCAGCGGATGCAACCCTGAGGGCTGCGGCTCCCTGGCAGATCCAAAGGGGTCGGACTCGAAACGTCATTGTTTATGATAGGGATTTGCGCTTCAAGCAACGCGAAAAGAAAATGGGACACCTGGTTATATTTGTGGTGGACTGTTCGGGTTCCATGGGGGCAAAAAAGAGGATGATCGAGACGAAAGGGGCGGTCCTCTCACTGCTCACGGATTGCTATCACAAGCGTGACAAGGTCTCGTTGATTGCATTCAGAAAGGACCGCGCCGAAATAATACTTCCTCCTACCACCAGCGTCGACTTCGCGTCCAGGAAGTTGAAGGAAATCCCGGTTGGCGGCAAGACCCCTCTGTCGGCCGCGCTATTCACCACCTCCAATCTTATAAAGCAGATTCGCATAAAAGACCCGCTCATCAGGTTCGTGGTGGCGATCGTAAGTGACTGCCGCGCCAATCAAGGTATTTCGGACATGCCTGTTCGGGAGGAAGTGGCAAAGTCAGCAGCAATACTGCGAGACGCCAGAAATACGGATTTCATTGTAGTAGATACGGAAGATAAATCGACCCTAATGCGGATGGACCTTGCGCGAAGCCTCGCGAGCGAACTTCATGCAGATTACTTCACGACTGAGGACCTCAAGGCTGAGTATCTTGCAGGGTTGGTTTGCAACCGTAAGCTTTGAGGATAATTTTTGTCCAGCACTCAGCAGTTCGGAATTCTTGCCCATGGCGCCAAAAAGTGCGTCGAAGGAGGAAAATCAAATGTGTGAAGCCAATGCGTATCTCACGACAGGTGATGAAGAGGAGCTTTTTATGTCGAGTGTCGATATTCTGAGGCCGGAAAGGGACGGTCTATATATCCAGGATATCTTCGGGGAGCAGCGCTGGCTTAAAGCGCATATAAAAGAGATGAACCTGGTTCAACACCGTATCGTCCTGGAAAAGGATTAAATCCTTGGAAGAGGTATACTCTTGGTACGTATAGCGGTAATCGATGGTAAGGGCGCCAGCATCGGGTCCACAATTATCAGGAAAATAAGGGAAACCTTTGGAGAAAAAGTTGAAATTTGGGCTCTTGGAACAAATGCCATCGCGACAGGACAAATGTTGAGGGCAGGCGCAAACAAGGGAGCAACGGGGGAAAGTGCGGTCAGTTACTCCGCCGGTCAGGTGGACGTGATAGTAGGTCCTCTTTCCATTCTCGTCAGCAATGCCATGATGGGAGAACTGACTCCTGCCATGGCGCTGGCCGTCGGTAATTCCAGAGCCATTAAGCTCCTCCTTCCTCTTTCGACGGAACCGGTTACGGTCGTTGGAGTTGTTCCTGACCCTCTGCCCCATTTGGTGGAGAAGTTAGTCAAGGAGCACTTATCCGGTATCATCTGGTACAAAGAGGGCGCCTGAAGCTCCGGAATGCGGGGTGCAGACTCCAGACCGTGGACAATAGGGAAGATCGGGGTGGAGAAGTTCATACCGTTGAGCAAAGCACTTCGAGTTGGTGGATCGACGAAAGCCTATACACGCTCTCAGGCAGAAAACCCCTTTGAAACAAGTTGTTCTTTATTATCTTAACCGCTTTTCGCAGGGCCTTGCGCATTTCAGGTGAAATGCCGATGCCCTCCGCCACTTTTGGCTCGATCCACAAGAACATCAGATCAGAGGGAAAGATTTCGCTAAGCGCAACTCTAGCAAACCCCTGGCAAGAGATCTCACCGATAGATCTTGGTCCGCTAACCAATTAAAGTTTTGTTCGAACGCGCATTTGTCCCAGCAATAGATCCTTCCCGGAGGACCGCCCATATTTACGGCCTGAACGACGATGGCAAATTCCGTCCCGCAGACAAAAGGACCGGCGTAGAATGAAGCCTCGCCGAGGTAGGACAGCTCAACGAAATCTCCGAGCGGTTCCTGCTGGAGAGCATCCACCACGTAGCACGCTATGCCCAGATCCCCCTTAAAAATATTACCCAAGCCTATAATTGACGCCTTTTTCACCCTGCCTCCCGACACTCAAACAGCCAACCTTTGCGGCATTCCGTCATTCAGGAAACCTCGTCTTGTCTGAAGAGAAAGCCGCCGGCAAGCTCTCCCAGCGCCCCCACTTTTGTCACCAGCCACGCGTATATTCTTCCGAGCACGGAATGCAGGCAATCTTTCCGTCACGGATGCGTGCTCTTGGCTCCATTACCTTTTCCTTGCAGTAATGGCATAATACCGACTTGAAGATTCGTGCTTTTCCCGGTATATCAATTTGAACGTCTTCGATCTTAAAAAGGGTCTCCTCATCCAATTCGAGGAGTTCCTCCATACGTTTTTTCCGAAAATCGTCCAGCGCTTCCCGTTCCTCTGCAGAAGCCTCATTTTTCTGGGCTTTTTGGAAAAGTGCTTCTGTTTCGGAGGGCCTACCGAGAACAGTGGACTTGAGTGCGATCCGAATGGCTCTATTGGATTCCCGGGAAACAATCGTATAGACTTGTTTGCCATAATCCCGGTAGATGAGGTTGCCCTTCCCAAGCGTGCAACCGAGGAGGGCTTGAATGGCGTCCACACCACAAGCATCGTTTTCAACAATGGCAACAAGCTCCTCATCTTCAGATCGTTCGACCCCAAAGGCTGACCGGGCAACTTTCGTCGCCCGGTATCCTATGATCAGTCCCGGACAGACGTGCCCGTGGAAGCGGATGGCGTCTCTAAGGGCCGGAGGGTATTGCTCCGTTGCTTGCTTTTCCATTTCTCACCCCGATTGACAGTACATCCGAGATTTAAGACAGCCGGCTGAATCGGCAGAGTTCAAAAGCCGGCAAAAGAAAAAGCCAAGAGAGGCTCCGGCAATTTTAGGTCTGCCTTTAGGCCTTCTTGGCTCTACTGGACTGCAGATTGAGGTACGGTATACTCAAACTTCAAATGGATAACGGCTTCCTGCCGCCAGACAGGGACTATCGTGCCCCGGCGAATTTCAGTTAAAGCGCCGGCCCTGGATTTGTCAAGAAAAAATGCAGTCGAGTTCTCACCATGTTTCGACAAGATCGCCTTGACAACCAGCCCCTGATAATGTAATGAAGATATCAAATTCCTAATCGGGATCATCCCGCAGTAAGAAGCTGCGCCAAGCGTCGCTGTTAGCGTCCGAAACAAACTTCAGCCAAGAAGGCTTTGACGGGTGGCAGAACCCCGACCGGTCCTTTCCTGGCTTTTTTGTTGTCCTGAGATCGCCACCCGCCTTAAAACTCTTTGCCTATCAGTGTGCCATATCAAGGGATAGAACATGAACGCTCCAGAGGCGTTGAGGTCCATACGCTACGACTTGTTGAGTTACATCCAGGAGAGGGTGCAGGTGGATTTCGACAACGTGAGCCAGCTTCCTCTTCATTTCTTTTACAGGATGCAAAGGTACACGGTCCGCGAGGTATTCGGTCACTTCAGAGTCCGGGAAGATGGTTTTTCAAACGGGTTCTTGCTGAGGGCTAATGATGAAGAGGTCTATTTCCTGTACTTCCACGAGTTCATGCCGGGTCATGCCTTCAGTGAAGGCCACTGGGTCCTCAGTTTCAGGGTCTTGAGCGATAGAGAATTGATGACTTTGTACCGGGAGGAGAGACAAATGCTCGTGAATATGACAGTAAAGAGGGTGGTTGACTTTCACGGTCACCTTTGCCCCGAGTTGGTCATCGGGATGAAGGCGTGTGAGTACGCGCTGCAACTGTTTTTCCGGGGAGGGCAGCCAAAGGAGCGGATATCAGTCATTGCCGAGAACTGCACCTCTGCCCTGGATGCATTCCAGGTTTTGCTGGGAGTCACGATGGGAAACCAGGCCCTGAAGGTGCTTGATTTCGGCAAACACAACTACACCTTCTCAAGAAAGAGCGCCGGTGATGGATTCACGCTCAGGCTTAGAACTCATCCTTATGACAAGGAGGTTGAATACGCAGCCCTCGAAGACAAGATCCTCAAAGATAAAATCACATTGGACGAAGTTGTGCAATTCCGGAAGATTCCCAATGAGCGAGTGTCCGAGTTGCTTTCCTATCGTCCGGAGGATCTTTTCGAAGTGGAGGTCGGCTGCCGCTCTGTCCTGTCCTCAGAGACACCGGCAGTATATGTTTCATGTTCAAGATGCGAGCAGGAGGTGCTGAGGGAGCGGGCAGTCGTATTTCAGGGAAAGGTCTATTGTCGTCCTTGTTTTCAGTTGGTCAAATCACCGACTATGGGCCATAGCCTGAACTGACAAGAGTGAGATCCATGATCACGAGATCGAAGGATCTGCCCATTTTGCTCACTTGCATTGGTTCGTTTCATCTGTAACGAAATTCGGATGCTGAGACAACGCAGGCACTATTTTATTGAATTTTCCTTTGACACCATTTCGAAAACTTCGTACAAGAAGACCACATAGTTTTTTAGCATCAGGTACAGAATAAGTTTAATAGGGAATCCCGTGAGAATCGGGAGCGGTCCCGCCGCTGTAAACGGGGACGAAATCCGGTAAAACCACTGTCTTTTCGAGATGGGAAGGACCGGAGAGTAGGCTGATCCGTGAGCCAGAAGACCTGCCTGATGCCGTTTGGTGAACCCGTGCGTGGAAATATCGGGTAAGCCGGCATAAGGATCAAGTAAACAGGGTGCAATCCTTAGGGCGTTTAGCTCTAGGGATTTTTTTTTGGGCTGGAGCACCATGAGATTTCCTCTTCTCAACGCGTCACACCACTCCTCCACCACTCCGGGAGGCCCATCTCCCGGAGTGCTAATCCGACCCTATTCGGGCTTCAGCGCAGCACTGTACAGTGTTCGACTTTTTTGCAAACTTTTCTACTGCCTGGATGCGGTTCAGCTTCCGGGCTAACGGCTCACACAATGGAGGTTTTCGATGAAGAAGGGCATGATCCTGTATGTCACACAAGGAAAAGAAGATGTCCCTCTGCAAGCGGCGGCGGACCTGATCGAGATAGCCCGGCGTTTGGGAGTAACATCGGTCTGCGTGGCGCTCACAGAGGAGGATGCTGTTCATGGATGGTGGAGCCTGACCACCAGAGGAATGCAGCAGGTTCTGTTCATGACGGTAGTTTACAATGCCGTCCTTGACATGTTCGAATCGAGAGGAGCCCCAGTACGGCTATGTTGATGATCTACAGGAGGTTTATTCGAGACTTTAGATCCATGATTTTCAGTAGTCCAACTGAATAGTTCGGAACATACGGCATCGATTCGAGGGAAGGAAGAGCAAGTCTTCCGCTGCTCCGCGACTGTGATCGGGACGAAAGCCGCAAATTGTCCCTGTCACGCCTTAGGCGTGGTGGGAAGGCGCGGTGAGTAGGATGAACGTTGGCGGTAATTGCTTCCGAATGCTAAAGGCGATGCACTTTTTCATTGAAATAGATCCTTGACAGTATTCGGAACAACTTGTATAAGATACACTACGTATATTTTTAGCATCAGGTACAGATAAGTTTAATAGGGAATCCCGTGAGAATCGGGAGCGGTCCCGCCGCTGTAAACGGGGACGAAATCCGGTAAAACCACTGTCTTTTCGAGATGGGAAGGGCCGGAGAGTAGGTGATCCGTGAGCCAGAAGACCTGCCTGATGCCGTTTGGTGAACCCGTACGTGAGGATACCGGGTAACCACCATAAGGATCAAGTAAACAGGGTGCAATCCTTAGGGCGTTTTGCTCTAGGGATTTTTTTTTGGGTCAAAGCCATGCACCTTTCGCCCCACCACGAAAGGCTTTTGCCCTCCTCGTCCATCTATTAACCCTTTCCAGTCCGGGGGGCCGAAAGGGCTCCCGGACGATCGTCGCATCCCCAGAGGGGTGTCATGAAACGAGGCATTGTCCTGTACGTAATCGAAGGCAGGGAACATCTGCCGGAATGGCCGGACGAGCAACAGCGTCTTAAGAGCGCGAAAGCGGATTGTGTCTGTACGGCTCTTTCAGAAGACGATGTCCATCATGATGGCAGAGACCTGCAGTCTACAAAGAAGGAGGTTCTGTGCGAAGAATGTGGACAGCCTTTCATTAAATACACTTACAGCAGGCTGTCCCGTTGCGCAGCTTGTCGAGAGATCGACGGCAAGCCGATACCGGGGAAAAAGGAATGAAACAGATTGCCATCTATGGAAAAGGAGGGATAGGAAAATCCACGATTGCGGCGAACCTATCTGCAGCCTTGGCCTCTGTGGGTATGCGCGTCCTGCAGGTTGGATGCGATCCTAAACAGGATTCAACGCGACTGTTGCTCGGTGGACGGCGCATCGCCACAGCCCTGGATTATCTTCGGGGATCGGTGCCCAATTCCCGGAGGCTCGAGGAGATCGTGCATATCGGTTTTTCCGGAGTTTCCTGTGTTGAGGCGGGAGGCCCGGAACCGGGCATCGGTTGTGCCGGGCGAGGCATTTTGAGCACTTTTGACCTCCTGGAACAATTGGGTATCGGCGATTGCGGTTATGACATCGCGTTATATGACGTCCTGGGTGACGTGGTATGCGGCGGATTTGCCGTTCCTTTGCGCGAGGAATACGCTCAGGTCGTCTACATAGTAACCTCCGGTGAGTTCATGGCTCTTTATGCCGGAAACAACATCCTGCGCGGTGTTCGCAACTATGAAGGGCGCGGTCACCGCATAGGGGGAATCATATTCAATCAGCGCGGTCTGGAATACGAGGAACAGCGCGTGAACCGATTTGCCGAGGCGGTTCACCTGCCCGTCGTGGCCAGTTTCCCCCGAAGCGAGCAGTTCACTGAGGCGGAGTGTCTCGGGCAAACCATTGTGCAGGCCTTTCCTCAGAGTGAGTTGGTCGACCGTTTTCACATGTTTGCCAGACACGTTTCCGATACCCCCCCGCGTTTCGCGGCACATCCCCTTTCCCCCGATGAACTGGAGGCGGTGATCCTTGGTCTGCATCGGAGCGACAGCACCTCTTGTCCGGAGATCCCTCCGATGCCGGCAAATCCTCAGCCAACGGCAGGTTCCCCACCTCCATCGCTCGTTGTTCCTCCCAGACGCTATTGCTCGAAGAGCGTGCAAAGCCGTGAGGTCCTCCACGGTTGTGCATTCAACGGCGCCGCACACACGGTTATGCAGATCAGGGATGCGGTGACCATCGCGCACGGTCCCGGAAGCTGCGCCTTTTTGTCGAGTCAGGGCATGGTGTCCGCTGCGCGGCGCGTTCTCAACCGGTACGGCACGAATCTGAGCCACTGCTTCGTTCCGGCGTTGAGATGTTCCGACATGGATGAACGCGTTGTCATTTTCGGGGGCAACGAAAGTCTGACGGCGCTTTTGCGCCAAGTCGCAATGGAACGTCCTGCAGCAATTTTCATTGTGACCACCTGTTCGTCGGGAATAATCGGAGATGACGCAAGATTGTCCGTCGCAGCAGCCCAAGAGCAAATTGGTGAGGCGCCCGTGGTGCTGATTCAGGCGGATGGCGATATCACGGGAGATTACACGCAGGGCATCATCGACGCCATGATGGCTGTGGCCAGACAATTGATCGATCCGAGCCTCTCCCCGGACGATGATGCCGTGAACATCATCGCCGAAAAGAATCTTGCCAACAACACCGAGCATAACTACCGCGTCATTCGGGAGTTGCTGGAGGCGATGGACCTTCGCGTCAACTGCCGGTTCATCCGCGACTGCACAACGGCGCAGTTGGCTGGCTTCATGCGTGGCCGATTGAATCTCTTGGCCTACGACGATTCTTACGGGCGCATGGTGCGTGATTTCCTCATTCATAGTTACAGTGCGCCATTCCTTGAATCTCCATTTCCGGTCGGATTTCATGCCGCGACGAACTGGCTCCGGCATGTCGCTTCCTATTTCGGGAAAGCGGCGGCGGCCGAGGAGATCATCACCCATCATTGCGCGGCCTATGAGAAAGCCATCGCCGAAATGCGTCCGGCACTCAGAGGAAAACGACTGTTCGTTACAGCCCAGAGCCATCGAATCGACTGGATTCTTGAAACGGCCCTGAATCTTGGTTTGGACATCGTGAAGGTCGGCGTCCTGGAGTCCCCGTGGGATGATGCTTTCATGACACGCTATGAGGGACTCATGCCGATCGAATGGCCTTATGCACGAGAGAAGCGAGAGGAAGACATGATCGCACTGAAGCCCGATCTGACTCTGACCAGTTATCCATGGCGGGGAATGCCCGACGGATTCCGTTTCGATACCGTACCGTTGTGCCCTGACGTGGGATTTTATTCGGGAGTGGAATTGGCCAAGCGCTGGCAACGCCTCATGCGTCTTCCGGCAAAGGAAGGGTGGCGCAATGATCTCTAACGGGCAATTCAGATGCAACGGCATTTATCCCGATGGCCTCACGGGCGTGCTTCTGGCTCTGGAAGGAATAGCAGATGTCGCAGTGATCCTGCATGGGCCTACGGGATGTAGAGGACATCACAGCGCCATGTCTGAACACGTTTTCCCCCGCGACGTCACGCATGAGCGATTGAACCACGCAGAGCGCTTCTACTTCGGCCAACCGCGCATCCCTTCGACTTACCTCGATGGCGATGACTTCATCTTTGGGGCCAAGGAAAAGCTAGGCCAGGCCATTCAGACGGTTCTTGCCAAGAATCCGGGGCTTCTGGCCGTCGTCAATTCTCCGAGTGCCGCACTCATAGGTGAGGACCTCCATCAGTGCCTGGCAGATGCGGCAACCAGCATACCAGGTGTGACGATCGAAATGCCTGCGCTCTCCCAGCCCATGGCGGATGGTTATCAGCAGGCTATCCTCGCCGCGCTGGAAACACTCGACTTATCACGCTCACCGGTTTGCCCAAAGGCGGTGAGTCTGATCGGCATTTCCATCGCACATCACCACTGGGCTGGCAGCCTCCAGGAACTCCGTCGCCTTCTGGCCCTGTGTGGTGTCGAGGTGCTGTGTGCCCCAGGCGCCGGCAGTTCAACTGCTGACTGGTATTCCCTCCCCCGCGCAGCATGCCACGTCGTCGTTCACGCCGAATATGCGGATCGCATCGCGCACTGGCTGACAACGCGATTCGAGGCGCCTGCGGTGTTTCCGGGGTCAGGGGCTCCCATCGGGTTTGACGCTGCCGAACAGTGGGTGATCGAGGTGACACGGGCGGTGGGCGCCGATCCGTCTGCAGCACTGGCGGACATTCGAGAACAGCGTCGCCAGGTTTCATACCACATGTCCCGGATTGCCGGTATAGGTAGCGCACTCAAAGGGATGGCTTACAGCATCCATGCGGAACCATCCATCGCATTTCCGTTGGCCCGATTCCTTTATGACTACCTTGGAATGCTTCCGGTGTCTGTCGCGACACCGAACTATATAGATACCAATCTGGCAGAGCGGCTGAAGGACTTCTTGTCCGGAGTCGGCTGTTTGGATGCCTGGCAGGTTCCCTGGCAGGCAGTTGAGGCGGATTTCCTGTTCTCTGATGGACATCAGGTAAATCAACGACTGGCTTTCGGGTGTCCCGAAGGGGGCATCGAACTGCTGCTGCCGCTCGGCGGGCACGCGGATTTCGTGCCAAAACCATTCCTGGGCGCAGTGGGAACCGCATACCTGGTTGAGAGGATTGTGAACTGTGTTTCGGATTGCCTGTGAAACGCCTCTCTTTTTAGCTTTTCTAAAGTGCAGATGTCTATGAAAGATTTGCCTCCCATGCGTGATGAAGCACACGGCCGACGGATCTTCCTTGCCGCATTTTGCACTGCTGTATTCGTGGCGGCGGTCGTCGCTGCAAACATTCTTGCGACTGAGCCCGTTCGTTACGTGTATTCGGACGGACCGCCCGCACAAGCGCTGGCAGTCGATTCCCAGCCGTCTGTCGATAGAGCCAACATCCGCTATGCCAAGGGCTTTACATTGGAGTACCACGATACCTACAAACTGCTTCATGTGCTCTCCCCGTGGCGGGATGCTCGCGTGACGTTCACCTATATCCTGGTGCCCCGCGGCGGGAAGGTCCCATGCGCACCGCCCGGCGCCATGGTCATCGAGACGCCGGTGAGGCGGATGGCCGCCGCGACAACGGGCTGTATACCCTTCCTTCCCATGTTGCACATGGAGAAGACGCTTGTCGGGTTTTCCGGCTGCAAACTTCTCAGCACACCAGAGATAGCAGAGATGATCCAGCGAAAGCAAATCGCAGAAATAGGCGTTGGGAACGGGGGGATGGTTAGGACGCTGAACATGGAGCAACTGTACGCCATTCATCCCGATGTCGTTATGGTCTACGGGACCGGTCTTCCCGAGTACGATCACCATCCAAAACTAATCGAAGCAGGCTTCAAGACGGTGATCTTCGCAAGCTACATGGAAGCCTCACCACTGGGCCGAACGGAATGGATCAAGTTCTTTGCGGCGTTCTTCAATAAGGAAGCAGAGGCGGAGCGACTCTTCGACGAGATAGCCAGCCGTTATGAAGCACAAGCTGCTAAGATCCGCAACTCGGCTTACAGGCCCACCGTCTTTTGCGGAAGTCCCTACCGCGGTATGATGTATGTGCCCGGAGGCAGAAGCTACGTTGCCGGATTAATGGCGGACGCAGGGGCCGACTACCTGTGGAGCGACGACACGACGTCAGGTTCCACGCCACTGAGCGTTGAAAGCGTCGTCGACCGGGCGAGGGAAGCGGACTTTTGGCTGGACCCAGGCGCCAGCCGGTCCATGTCAGAACTGGCGGAAATGGATGAACGCTTCAGTGTGTTCAAGGCTTTTCGTGCTGGGCGTGTGTATAACAACGACGCCAAAATCGGACCGAATGGCGGCAACGATTATTGGGAAACGGGAGAAGCCAGGCCGGATATCGTGCTTAACGATCTTATCAGCATTTTCCATCCCGATCTTTTGCCGTCATACCGGCGTATGTGGTACCGGCAACTTCCTCTGCGTGCGGAAGGAGAAAAATGATAAGGCCTGCACCTCGCTTTGTCAGTGAAAGCGGCACAGGCGCCCTTCCGAACGTGCGTATGGGCGTTTGGGCAGGGTTTGCCGGCGTTCTGGCGGCGGCCTTTGTGCTCGAGCTTTCTTTAGGTTCAGTGCTGATGCCTGTAAAGACCGTAGCCGCCATCCTCCTCGGACATAAGAACGTTCCGGAAGGATGGCGTGAAATCGTTCTGCTGTTTCGTCTTCCGCGGGCGGTCACCGCAATGCTGGCGGGAGCGGCCTTGAGCATTTCCGGGCTGAAGATGCAGACCCTTTTCCGCAACCCTCTGGCTGACCCATTCGTGTTGGGGATCAGCGCGGGGGCCAACCTAGGAGTGGCATTGGTCATCATGGCGGCCGGGGGATTGGAATTGAACATCCTGGTGGAAAAGACCGGGGTCACGGGAAACGTTTCCCTGATTCTTGCGGCAACCCTTGGCGCCGTGGTTGTGCTGGCCCTCGTTCTGGGGATTGCAGGCAAGGTCGAAAGCAATGTGACCCTGCTCATCATCGGCTTGATGTTCGGCTATATCAGCGGTTCGCTGGTGCAAATCCTCATGCAGTTCACCCGCGAGCACCAGATGCAAAGCTACATTGTCTGGACCTTCGGCTCATTTGGCAGTGTGACGTGGAGACAAATGACCGCTTTCGCTCCGACAGTGATCACCGGTCTCGCATTGGCTTGGATACTGGCTAAACCATTGAACGCTTTTCTCCTGGGGGAGGGGTATGCGCGAAGTATGGGCGTGAATGTGCGGAACGCACGGATTTTGATCGTCTTCGGTTCCTCTCTTTTGGCTGGGACCGTCACAGCGTATTGCGGCCCGATCGGGTTCCTGGGGATCGCTGTCCCGCATCTGTGCCGCTTGTTGTTGAGGACGTCGGACCATCACGTCCTAGTGCCCGCCGCGATCCTGTTAGGAGCGGCTTTGGCGCTGGTTGCGGACCTCATTTCACAAGTACCGGGCACAAAGATCGTTCTGCCGTTGAACGCAGTGACCGCTCTGATCGGGGCGCCGGTGGTGGTCGGGATGATCCTGCGGCGTCGCCATGTCATGGAGAGCTGAACGTGAGCGGCTTCTCTCTCCTGGAGACACATGAACTGGCCATCGGCTATACGCATCCCAGGATTCCGCCGCATCTCGTCGTCAAGGGGATCGGCATCGCGTTACGCCCGGGAGAATTCGTCTGCCTTCTGGGTCCCAACGGCTCCGGAAAATCGACACTGATCCGTACGCTTGCCGGAATGCAGAAACCCCTGGCGGGAACTATCCGGTTGGAAGGAGTGCCGCTGGCGGATCTCTCTCCTCGAGCGTTGGCGCAGCGTATGAGCCTGGTCCTAACGCAACGTATCGCCGTCGGAATGATGCAGGTCGTGACGTTGGTCGCATTGGGACGCCATCCGTATACCGATTGGGCAGGCCGCCTGAGCCGGGAAGACGAAAAAGCGGTCTGGCATGCCATTGCCGACGTCGGTATCGAACCATTGGCGAATCGCCCCGTCTGTGAACTGAGTGACGGCGAACGGCAGAAAGCCCTGATCGCCCGTGCCTTGGCGCAGGAGCCCGAGATCATGATCCTTGACGAAGCTACGGCCTTTCTCGATCTGCCCCGTCGCGTAGAATTGATGCATCTCCTGGGAAAGCTGGCGCATGCAGGCAAGCGGGCGATACTGCTTTCCACACACGATCTCGATTTGGCGCTCCGATGTGCGGACCGTTTGTGGTTGTTGCCATCCGGTGGACCACTCCTGAGCGGGATACCCGAAGACCTGGTGCTCTGCGATGCTTTCGGCAAAACTTTTGCGGGGGCTGGAGTCCAGTTCGACAAAGGGTCGGGAGCTTTCACCCTGAACAGTGCCCCATGTGGGACGGTGGCATTGCGCGGGAGCGGCGTGTCAGGCATGTGGACTTATCGGGCGCTTGAGCGGGCGGGGTATCGTGTGGTGAAAGACGGTGAGGCGGATGTGTGCGTTGAAGTGTTGCAAGGCAACGGTATGCCAACCTGGAGGATCTTCGGCGACGGCACCCGGTACCCATCTTTGGAAGATTTGCTCGCTGCGCTGGCACGCTGCAGCAACCCATGCATAGGATGAATGTCCGTATGACGACTCACCCGATCCGTTACCTTGTGCTCTGGCTGAGTACGGCGTGCAATTTGCGCTGTGTCTATTGCTATCGCGGAGAACAGGCCTCCATGACCATGCCCTTTGCCGTCGCACAAACCGCCCTCCGGCTGGCGGGAGCATCCGGTCTGCCGTTTCACGTGCAGTTGGCCGGTGGAGAACCGACGTTGGAGCCATGGCTGATCGAAGTCATAGCCAAAAGCGTACGCAACGCCGGCTGGCCTGCCACGCTGGCGATGCAGACGAACGGCACGCTGCTGGATGCTGGATTGGTAGCCGTCTGTAAGCGCTACGGCGTCGATATATGCGTGAGCATCGACGGACCTCCTGCTGTACAGGAAAGAGTTCGCGGGAATGCGAAGGCCGCTTTCCAGGGTTTGAACCTTCTCTCGCGGTCCGAAATGGCGATACGCGTCACAACGGTTCTGTCGGACGCCAACGTTGGGTATCTGGGCGAATTGGTCCTTTGTCTGGCGGCGTTCTCAAATGTGGAAGGCGTCGCCTTGGATGCACTGGTGCGCAAAGGGAGGGCGGAGACTGAGGATATCGCAGAGCCGACGGCTGCTGCAACACGGGTCGGCATGACCGGGATGTTGCGAACGCTGAAGCAGGTCAACAGGCTCCGTGCCGCCCCAATCCGCTGGCGTGAATGCGATGCCGTGTCACGCGCACTGAAAGAAAATGTTGAGACACCCGCCTACTGCCATGCCTGCCGTGGAGAGAGCCTGGCGGTGCACCCTGACGGCACGGTCTATCCTTGCAGCCAAACCGTAGGCGACCGGGCAAAGGATTTGGGGACCCTGGATCGCATTGACTGGGCGAAGCTGCGCAATATGTACCGGGGGGTACGGCTGCAGGGGAGTTGCAGCGAATGCGAACTGAATGGGCGATGCCCGGGAGATTGTCCGTCACGCCTCCAGTACAACGGCAGCGCGTCACCGCATGTAATGTGCACGGTCTACCGGACGATTGCGGGGTGGGTTGCTGAGAAGGAGACTTCATGAAGGATTTGAGCATTTGCTACTACAGTGCGACCGGGACCGAACTTCCGTCGTTGAGTCGTGGCGTATCGCGTTTCTGCGACGCCGGGGGCCAAGTGAAGTTGATCGCACGCACGCAGACACAACTCTTTGATCTAAGCCGCATCTCGGCTTTTGTGACCGAAGCGTTGCGCGCCGATGCCGTCATCCTCTCCCTTCATGGTGGTAAAGCATCATGCCCGGCATTCGATCCCCTGACAACAGCCATCCGGGAACGCATGACCTCGGGGGATTGCACCCCTCGACTACATATTCAACCCGTGGGCGGCGACGACGAATCCCTTCTCGCCGCCCAGGAGTATTCAGACGGGATATCGGACGGAACGTGGTACGATTTGTCCCGTTACTTCAACTACGGTGGACCGGTAAACATTCAGAGGGCACTTTCCCTGCTCCAATCTCTGTTGAACGGGACCGGCAAGGCAGTTCCTCCCCCACAGCCCGTGGCGCAGGACGGGCTGTACCATCCGGATCTCGGGCATGTATCAGATATAGAGAATTATTTACGCGAATGCATCGATCCGGGGAAGCCGACGATCGGCCTCTGGTTCTTCCAAACCTATTGGCTGAATGGCAATCTGGCCCATGTGGATGCGCTCATCCGTGAGATCGAGAAACGTGGCGCCAACGTCCTACCGGTATTCAGCATGCGTTTGAAGGATGCTTCGCTCGGCAATCGCGGGTCGGATGAAATCGTTCAGTCGTATTTCATGGGAGACTCAGGGCCGCGCATCGACACCCTTATCAACACCATGTCCATGTCCATGACGCTCACCAATCCCGACTATCGGAGTTTGTTTCCCTACTTGAACGTCCCGGTGCTTCAGGCCCTGGTCAGTTCTAATCCCTATGCAGTCTGGAAGGAGAGCGATCAGGGTATGGCCGTCATGGACGTAACCTTTCAGGCGGCACAACCCGAATTCGACGGCAATCTGATTGCCATGCCGGTGGCAACGCGTGAAGAGGACACCGTCGACCCAGTCACGGGCGCATTGCTCCAGCGTTTGGCCCCAATACAGGATCGAGTACATGTTTTGGTTTCTCTGGCCCTCAACTGGGCTAGGTTGCGACGGGTGCCAAATGCAGACAAGCGTATCGCGATCGTGTTCCATCACTACCCTCCGCGCAACGATAGAATCGGCTGTGCGGCCGGCCTGGATAGTTTTGCCAGTGTGAAGCACCTGCTGGACTGCATGGCCGATGAAGGTTACCGCATCGACCATCGTTATGCCAACGGGGATGAACTGGCCAAAACTCTGCTCCAGCGTATGACCTGCGACCAACGCTGGCTCACACCGGATCAGTTTGCGGCCCGTGCTGAAGCCTCCGCAGGTCGAGATCTGTTCATGCAGTGGCACCATGCACTCCCGGAAGCCGTGCGCCTGAAGATGACCGGCAACTGGGGTGAGATGCCCGGCAGTCTTTTCGTGCATGAAGATAAGCTCAACTTCGCAGGTTTGCACAACGGCAATATCTTCCTGACGATTCAACCCCCCAGAGGATACCTGGAAAACACCGAGGCGATCTATCATGACCTCCATCTGTCGCCGCCTCACCACTATCTTGCGCAATATCGATGGATCAGGGATGTTTTCAAGGCGGATGCAGTCATGCATGTAGGCAAGCACGGTTCGCTCGAGTGGCTTCCAGGCAAAGCGCTGGGATTGAGTGAAGAGTGTTACCCCGATCTCGCCATTATGGACCTTCCTAACATCTATCCTTACATCATCAATGACCCAAGTGAGGGGACGCAGGCGAAACGGCGCTC
Organism: Desulfomonilaceae bacterium; assembly: GCA_052146735.1. GTDB lineage: Bacteria > Desulfobacterota > Desulfomonilia > Desulfomonilales > Desulfomonilaceae > CAWBBA01. The sequence goes on from JBKQMK010000023.1 coordinate 48,978, forward strand.
CTACTGCTGCATCATCGACCATCTCACACCGGTGTACACCAATGCGGACCTGTATGAAGACCTGACGGAAGTCGATCGCGCTCTGAATAATTACGCGGACGCCGCGCAGCAGGACCCCGGCAAATTGCCCACGCTTGCCGGATTGTTATGGGATGCGGTGGAGCGCGCCGACCTTCATCAAGACCTCGCCATCACCAGGGAGGAAGCCTTTGGGGATGTGGATGCTTTCGTTGCCCGCCTTCACTCACTTCTTTCCGAACTTGCCGACACCATGATCACTGACGGGCTGCATACGATGGGCGAGGCTCCGGAAGGAGAGCGGCTCATCGAATTCCTGACGCAGTTGATGCGGCTGCCAAACGGAGACATCCCGTCGTTGAGAGAAGAAGTCCTTGCGGTCACGGGTTACAGCTACGACGATCTGCTGGCCGGGAGTGGCAAGAAGTTGGTTGGTTCCTCAAGTGAAACCGCTAGAAAGCTCATCGCTGAAGTTCATCAGATTGCCTGCGGGTTGATTCGAGCGCTCGCCAGACGTGGATTCGAGCCCTCAGCCGTGTCCGATATTGTTATGGAGCAATGCGACGGGCCTCGCCCACGACTGGAACGTGCTCTCCGTTATGTGGCCGAGGTCCTTGTGCCCAATATCCACCGCGTCAGAGATGAGGTCGAAGCGGCATTGAGAGCGTTTTCCGGGGGGTTCGTGCCGCCAGGGCCTTCCGGCGCGCCAACCCGGGGCCAGGCGGACATCCTGCCCACGGGCCGCAATTTCTACTCGCTTGATCCTCGCATCATACCAAGTCCCGGTGCGTGGGAAGTTGGGAAATCTCTGGGAGACGCACTCCTGGAGCGTTACCGCCAGGAAAAGGGGCAATACCCGGAGAGCGTCGGGATGATTCTCTGGGGCGGTCCCACTATGCGCTCCAAGGGAGACGATGTGGCCGAGATTCTCTACCTGCTCGGTGTGCGCCCCGTATGGCAGGCCAACGGCGTGGTGACAAGCTTGGAGGTTATCCCAATGCAGGAACTCGGCCGCCCTCGAATTGACGTTGTCCCTCGCATATCCGGATTTTTTCGGGATGCATTCCCCAATCTCGTCGAGTTGGTCGATGAGGCGATCCGCATTGTCGCAGCGCTGCATGAGATACCCGAGTTCAACTTTGTGCGGCAAAACGTTTTGAAGGACATGGAGGGATTGCGCCGGAACGGAATGAACGAAGACAGCGCCTGGAGGCAGGCGACTCTGCGCCTGTTCGGTTGCCCGCCCGGTACTTACGGCGCGGGGGTGGCGGAGTTGGTCGAATCCAAGCAGTGGCAGACGAAAGAGGACCTCGGCGACATCTACATTCGCTATTCCGCCCATGCCTACGGCCGCGGTGTCTACGGTACGCAGAACCCGCAGTTCTTCCGGACCCTGCTGTCTCGTATGGACGTAACCGTGAAAAATGAGGATTCCCGCGAATACGACATGATGTCGTGTACCGATTTCTACAACTATTACGGAGGATTGATAGCTGCGGTGAACACGGTGCGAGGAGAGATGCCACTCGCGCTGGTGGGAGACAGTTCTGACCCGAAGCGAGTGGTTCTGCGCACAACCCAGGAGGAAGCAAAGCACGTCTTGCGGGCACGCCTTTTAAACCCTAAATGGCTGGAAGGTTTGAAGCGCCATGGATACAAGGGCGCGGGCGACATCTCCAAGGTCATGGATATCATCATCGGGTGGGACGCCACTGCCGAGGTGATGGAGGATTGGATGTATGAGCGCGTCGCCGGAAAATATGCGCTCGATCCCGAAATGCAGGCGTGGCTCAAGGAGGTGAACCCCTATGCTCTTCAAAACATCCTGGACAAGCTCCTGGAGACGATTCATCGCGGCATGTGGAATGCCACGGAGGAGATGCGGAACCGGCTGCGCGACGCTTACCTGGAGATAGAGGGCGATATAGAGGAGACGTTGGAGGAGGTGCCCGCATGATTGCCGCACCATACGGCGCGAGGGAAACCTTCCCGGTTGCTGTGTACCCTTTTTCGGCCATCGTAGGTCAAGAGCGAATGAAGCTCGCTCTCATACTGAACGCGATTGACCCGTGTATTGGAGGGGTGCTGATCCGCGGAGAGAAAGGCACGGCAAAATCAACCGCTGTGCGCGCCCTGGCCGCCCTGATGCCCGAATGCTCCGTCTTTGCGGGCTGCCCTTTCGGCTGCGATCCAGAGCGTTCCGAGGAATGGTGCCCGGATTGCCTGAAACGGGACACTGCTCCATCAATCCGGCGTCGGCGTGCACGCGTAGTAACACTCCCGCTCAACGCCACGGAAGATATGGTGCTCGGAGGGATCGATTTCAACAAGACGATACTTTCGGGCCGCTGCGTCATTCAACCGGGCCTTCTGGCGAGGGCTCATCGTGGTATTCTGTACGTAGACGAGGTCAATCTTCTGGACGATCACCTGGTCGACCTGGTTCTGGATGCAGCCGCTTCGGGTGAAAACATCGTGGAACGTGAGGGGATCTCTTTCCGCCACACGACACGCTTCACTCTCATCGGCACCATGAATCCCGAAGAAGGCGCTTTGCGCCCTCAGCTTCTCGATCGCTTCGGTCTTTGTGTCGAGGTGACCTCGGAGCGTGATGTATCCATCCGCGTGGATCTTATGGAACGTCGCGATCGTTTCGAACTTCGCCCGGATGAATTCCTTCTTCAGGCTGCGGGCGAAGAAGCAAAGCTGGCAGAAAAGCTGGTACGGGCACAAGACCTTCTCCGTTCCGTGCGCATGGAGCCGCATATCCGCTCGTACATCAGCGAGTTTGTTATGAGCCATCATGTTGCAGGCCACCGCGCCGACCTGGCGATAGAGCGTTCTGCATGCGCTCATGCTGCCTGGGACGGGCGCGGCCATGTGGACATAAAGGACGTGCTGGTAGTTGCGGAAATGGCCTTGACGCACCGTCGTCGCGAACCTATACCTCCGCCTCCGCCGCCCCAACCGCCACCGCCCCGTAGCGATGAAACGAATTCAGGAGAAAACGGCAGTTCTCAAACAGCTCCATCGGAGTCCCCGTCTTCTTCCGAACAAGAAAGTCCCCCTTTGATGGGAACGGGTGACGGTGGGGAAAAGACAGAAAATCCCAACGGGACTGAAGCACCTGATCAACTTTTCCCAGTGGGAGCTACCTTCTCTGTAAAAAGACTCGCCCCGCCTGCCGACCGCTTGAGTCGCCGCGGTTCGGGACGGCGGTCGCGCACGCGCACCAGCCAAAAGCAAGGGCGATATGTACGCAGCCAAGTCAGTTCGGAGTGCCGAGATTTGGCGCTGGACGCGACATTGCGCGCTGCCGCACCCTACCAGCTTCAGCGGCGGAAAGGTTCGCATACGGCGGTGGTCATTCTCAAGAAGGATTGGCGGGAAAAAGTCCGTGAGAAACGTATCGGCAGCTTCATCCTCTTCATAGTCGATGCCAGCGGGTCCATGGGTTCCCGCGGGAGGATGGCTGCATCCAAGGGCGCCATCATGTCCCTGCTTCTAGATGCATATCAGAAGCGTGACCGTATAGCGATGGTGACCTTTCGCCGCCGTGAAGCGACCATCCTTTTGCCGCCCACGGCATCTATTGAGGTGGCTGCCAGACTGCTGAGCGAAATGCCCATCGGTGGGCGCACGCCACTTTCTGCCGGACTGGCCAAAGGTTACGAGGTCCTGCAGGTGCAGATGCGGCGGGATCCGAATCTGCGGCCGCTGGCAGTCTTGATCACCGACGGAAAATCGAACGTGCCTCTGGGGAAGAACAGTCCGATGGGAGAAGCACTGCATGTGGCCGGACGTCTCGGCCAAGACATGCGCATTCATTGGATCGTTGTCGATACCGAGGATACCGGCATTGTTCGGTTCGAACTGTCTCGGCACCTTGCTGGAGCTCTCGGCGGCGAATACTTCCGAATCGACGACCTGCGCGCTGCCGATCTCATCCGTGTACTGAAAGGGCGTATTGCATGAAAGAACGACTGACATACCCTTTTGTTGCCATCGTTGGCCAGGAGCGGATGAAGACGGGTCTTATCCTGACCATCGTCAATCCGACACTGTCCGGCATTCTGATTCGAGGGGAAAAAGGCACCGCGAAATCGACAGCCATCCGGGGGCTGGCTGAGATCCTGCCGTTGATTGAAGTCGTGCGCGACTGTCCGTTTCAGCTCGCACCCGATGAGCAAGGAGAGGTTTGTGTCGAGTGCGCCCGTCTGCCATGCCGGGAACGTGGGATGCGCGGTGAGGCGCCGGAGATTATCCGGCGAAAAGTCTCCGTGGTGGAATTGCCGGTGGGGGCGACCGAAGATCGCGTAGTCGGGACACTTGACTTGGAATACGCACTCAAAGAAGGCGAGAAACACTTCGAACCCGGACTGCTTGCAGCGGCTCATCGCGGCATCCTATACGTCGACGAGGTCAATCTCCTCGATGACCACGTGGTGGATGTGCTGCTCGATTCCGCAGCGATGGGCGTTAACACCGTTGAACGGGAAGGTGTCTCTTACACCCATCCGGCACGCTTCACTCTTGTGGGCACCATGAATCCGGAAGAAGGCGAACTGCGTCCGCAGTTGTTGGATCGCTTTGGATTGTGCGTGACCGTGCAGGGCGATCAGGATTCGGGACAGCGGGTTGAGATCATGGAGCGGCGGGTGGCGTTCGATGAGAATCCGACCGGGTTCGTTGAAAAGTGGCGAGAGGGTTCTCAGCGGTTGGCGGACGAAATCGTGCGTGCAGTCGCCCTGTATCCCCATGTGGCTATTCGCCGCGAACTGCTGTTCGAAATTGCCGCGTACTGCATCGACGTCGGAGTGGATGGGCACCGCGGCGATATCATCATGCTGAAAGCCGCCAAAACTCTGGCGGCGTACTACGGGCGTAAAGATGTGACGCCGGAAGATATCGAGGAGGCGGCGCAATACGTACTCCCCCACCGCGTCCGGCGCCAACCAATGCAGGAAATCATCCACGACGTGGGGCGGCTGCGACGTCCCCATGGCGACCATTCTTGAAAATGAGTTGAAAATTCTTGAGGATTCATGAGCATGTTGCTTGGCACATACTACAACGGCGTAGAAATCCATCGTGAGGAAAAGATCGTTTATGCGCGATTCCTCGTTCCCCACCGGGTAATCTCCACCTGTCATGCGGCCGGAGGCCTGCGAGACGATCTGACGTTTCTCTATAACCATCAATCGTGTGAACCTAGCGGACATAACCGTCCCATCCATCGACTGGTTTCGCAAGATCCGCTCGCCTACCGCAAGGTTATATGCTGCCGCTATGGCTTGCCCGATCAAAAATGTGCGACTTTGGGCACAGCGGCCAATATGCGCTATGCAGCCATTCATCAGGCGAATTTTCGTGACCTGGAGGTGGTGGCATTGTGTACGGGCGGTGTGGAAACCAATGCCGGCCGTGCGGGAGATCCGGCGAGCGTGTACGAAGTAAACGGCGCTTTTGAAAAGGTCGGAGAACAAAAGCATGTCACGCACGGAACAATCAATACACTTCTGTTCATCAGCCGGGAATTGACCCCGAGCGCCATGGTGCGCGCCGTAATGACCGCCACTGAAGCCAAGACGGCAGCATTGCAGGAGCTTGCCGTCAACTCCCGCTACTCCGATGGATTGGCGACGGGTACGGGCACCGATCAGATTGGCATCGCCGCACGGTTGCACACGGATACCCCACTCACAGGAGCAGGCAAGCATTGCGTTTTGGGCGAACTCATCGGGAAAACAGTCCACGACGCGGTCTGTGCGACCCTTGCACTGCAGAACGGGCTGACACCCGAAGGGCAGCGCTCGACTGTCGTCCATCTGGAACGATTCGGGACAACAGGCCCATTATTGCTGGAGAAGATCGAATCACACCTCAACGAGGCTGATGCTACCCTGTTGCGGAATAACTTCAAAGTTGTGGAGCGCGATCCCCTGGTAGTGGCGGCGGTCGCAGCTATTGTGCACCTGCGCGACAAGGTGTCCTGGGGCATCATCCCATCAAGCTGCGTGCCGGAACTCTGGGCAACCTACGGCGCACAGATCGCTGCCGCCGTCTCAGGCGACTATACACGGATGGATTCTTATCGCCAGGCATTGGCGGATAAACGGTATGCTTTCAACAATAGTGACCTGATCCATCTCGTGGCCCATGCCATGGCGCTCGGGTTCCAGGAGAAGTGGCTCGATACGGCCGCAGAGGAGGTGTCTAATGCAGACTAAAGGGTTGCTCATGGTGCATACGGGGTATGGCAAAGGCAAGACGACCGCGGCCCTTGGCCTGGCATTTCGCGCCTTGGGGCATGGGTTGCCGGTATGTATCATTCAATTCATCAAAGGAACATGGAAGTACGGTGAACTTGTTTCAGCCGAACGGTTTGCCGATCTTCTTGAGTTCCATGTTGCGGGAGAAGGCTTCACCTGGAAGTCCAAAGACATCGAACGTGATCGACAGGCGGCCAGGGAAGGGTGGGAACTGGCAAGGGCGAAGATCGAAGAGGGCCTCCACCATCTGGTGATTCTAGACGAGTTCACATATGCATTGAATTACGGGATGGTGGATGAGGGCGAGGTCATCGCCTTCCTCCGGCAAAAACCCGAAGCATTGCACGTATTGATGACCGGGCGTAACGCACCGGCTGCGCTAGTGGAGATCGCCGATCTGGTTACGGAAATGCGTGTAACGAAGCACCCTTTCAAGTCCGGAGTCAAGGCCCAGAAAGGTATCGAATTCTGATGAGTGCCACTTATTTGGGATCAGTGAGGCCCCAGGGGGTTTCTTCAGCGTTGAAGGCGACCGGAAAGAATGCGATAGCCGCTGCTCCGGGAAGGAATGTTACTGCTCCGCATAAAACTGTGACGATTGTAGCTAACCCGTTGAGAAAACATTGTTTTACCCATCAGCGGATTTATTCTGTCAACACCCCGGGGGAGACTCGTAATGATCCTCATTGAGCATTTAACCAAACGGTATGACAGTGTCACTGCCGTGGACGACCTGAGCCTGTCCATCGAAGCTGGACAAGTCTATGGTCTGCTCGGCCCGAACGGGGCCGGGAAAACCACAACGGTGCGCATTCTTTCGACTTTGACAAATCCTACATCCGGTTCTGCATCCATTCATGGCTGCAATGTCGTCACTCAGCCGTTGCAAGCCAAAAGACAAATCGGTGTCGTGCACCAAACGCTGAATTTCGACCCCGAATTGACTGCTTATGAGTGCCTCTACATTCATGGCTTGCTGTTTGGAATGGAGTCGGACGCCATAAGGCGGAAAGCGGATGAGATGCTTGAGTTTGCGGACCTCGTTGAGATGCGGAGCCGCACTGTCGATAAATACTCCGGCGGCATGAAACGGCGGCTCTCCATCGCCCGCGCTTTGATGCACGATCCCCCGGTGCTGCTCCTCGATGAGCCGACGGTGGGACTGGATGCACACACACGCCGTAAAGTCTGGGAGTTGATACGCCGCCTGCGGGATGCCGGACGCACAATCATCCTGACCTCACACTACATTGACGAGGTCGAGCTTTTGGCCAACCGGGTGGCTGTCATCGATCTCGGCCGCCTGATTGCGGAAGGGAGTCCGAAAGAGTTGATCGAGCGCGTCGGGCATGTGGTGGTAGATGTCGTCCACTCGACCTACACCGAGTCGGTTTTTTTTGAATCCAGGGAGGACGCAGCCCGCCATGTTGCCACCCTGGAGGAGGAGACCACCATTCGCCATGCCAACCTGGAGGATGTGTTCATTCAGATCACAGGAAAGCGTGTCAACTCTGACAAAGGGAAAGGAGAACCTCGTCATGCGGCAGGTCATGGCAATCACTCTGCGCGAACTGCTCATTCTTAAGCGCAAATTCTGGCGATATGCATTTTCGTTTTCCATTTCGCCGCTTCTGTACATGATCACCTTCGGGTGGGCTGCCCAGGGCAGGCTCCTAAACAACGGCGTCCATTACATGACTTTCATGCTGCCGGGGCTGATAGCCATGAGCAGCATGATGAACAGCTTCGCCATGTCGTCGGAAATCAACATCTCCAGGTTTTACTGGAAGACTTTTGACGAAATACGATCTGCGCCCGTGTCGGACTTGGCATATGCCTCGGGCGAGGTCCTGAGCGGGATGCTTCGCGGCGGCGTTGCCGCAGGGATCGTGATTGTCCTGGGAATGCTTTTCCACGTTCCGATTCATCTGTCTCCTGCTCTGGCAGGTGCTGTTGCCCTGACGACCTTCATTTTTGCCTCGCTGGCGATCTGCACGGCGATGTTGGCGAGGTCCCATGCGGATCAAGGGATGCTGTCGAGCTTTGTCATCACACCGATGGCCTTTCTTTGCGGCACTTTCTTTCCGGTGGATCTCTATCCGAAATGGATTGGAACTCTGGTAAGCCTGCTCCCGTTGACTCCGGCCGCTAAGATGATTCGTGCGGCAGCCCAGGGCAGTCCGATGCCCACCGCCGCGCTCGCATATCTCTGCGTATCGGCGGCAATGTGCTTCTCCCTTGCAGTCGTTGTAGTCCGTCAGACCAAGAAATGACGCTCTGTTGTTCGCAGGGGCAAACAACCGGAGCATGCTTTTTCCAGACGACGAAGTTGATATGCGCAGACCATGGAATTTGAAACCTTTACGAGAAGGAGGTGAAGCGAGACGACGGCAGGAACATGAAAGATTGCAAACAAAACGAAGTATCTCCTGAAGTAACGGGCAGACTTTCCGGAGAAGGAGCAGGAGGCGGATTTGAGTCCCTGGCAAGAAACGAATCCGCCCCCTCGGGAACTGGAGGGTAATTCTCAGCCCCCTCAGCATCTTACAAAAAGGGGGTGAAATGACAAGGAGGAACGGAGTGAGACTCTATTTTATTGTTGCGTTGACGGCATTCTGCCTGGCGCTGCAGACCTATTCAGGACTCGCCCAGGGGCAAACGACGGCGGTTACGGATTCCACCACACCGGAAAAACAGGGAAAAGATACGACGGCCACGGACAAGGAAAAGGAAGAGAAGGCCAAAGCGGAACAGTCATATACCATTGAACCGGTTGTGGTGACCGCTACCAAAACAGCGACTCCATTGTCCGAAGTCACCAAGAGTGTCAGTGTGGTAACTAATAAAGACATGGAAACCCAGCAACAGACGTCCGTCACGCAAGCCGTCGACATTGCACCCGGCGTTATGGTCCAGAACCAGGGCGGGCCTGGACAATACTCTACTGTCAACATACGCGGAGCCAGCAGTCAGTATGTCCAATTTCAATATAACGGTTTCCCTTTAAGAGATGCATCCGACACTCAAACTTCATTTCAATATCTTGAAGGTGATCTATTTGGGCAAAGTGGAATCAACCGCATCGAAGTATTGAATGGCACCAACAGTGTTTTATACGGATCTTCAGCCATAGGCGGTGTTGTAAATATCATTCCTCAAAGATGGCAGGATGGATTTTCAGCCCAATTAATGAGTGAGGCAGGTTCACACAACACATTTATTGAAAATGGCGGTTTTGCATATGGTCAAAAAGACTACTATATAAACTTCAACCCTATGTATATCACCACTGACGGAATTTCAAACGGAGGTCCCAATAGCTATTGGTACAATAACTTGGGTTTCACTGGTGGGGCAGGCATAAAATTCGGAAATAACATGGCTCTTGAGGTCTGTAATATTACCTCCAGTTCCGATTTGGCCCTGACCTCGGTGTTTCCATCCTTGACCGCACAGCATCAACTGGTCGTAAATCAGGCATCCCCTACAGACCATGTGGAAGGTTTATTCGATTTAACAGGTGCTACTTTCACCCAACAAGTTTCCTCGATATGGGACTATAGCATCAAAGGTGCATACGGCAGTACTGAGCGCAAGTACTTCGAGCCGCAGGAAAACTTCGGCGCTACCGGGTCGTCCAACTTTGACGGGACCACGAACTATATTGAAATGCAGCACAACATCCATGCCACTGACTGGCTTACATTGACAGGGGGGTTCGACTACGACGGGGCCTCTTACGACAACCGCGTACCAACTATAAAAAACTACATATGGGACGGTTTATATCAGACTACCAACAAAGACTGGTTTGGTTATGACCTCTTCGGACTGGCGCAGATGGCGTTTTTTGACAAGTCACTCTTTATCAACGGCGGCTTGCGCTTCAACGACCATGAAGATTTCCAATCCAAGGTCGTAGAGGAAGTTTCCGCTGCCTATATCTTCAAAAAGACCGGCACGAAAATTCATTCGGCTTTCGGGACCGGCTACCGCACACCATCCCTGTTTGAGATTTATGGTGGTTATGTTAGTCCGGTTACAGGACAAGTGGTTACAGTCGGGAATCCTAAACTTATTCCAGAGGAAAGTACAAGTTATGACGCTGGTGTGACACAGCCTTTTCTAAATAATAAGCTAAACATTGGTATAACTTGGTTTCATATAGATTTCGACAATCAGATAATTTATGATGGTTTTACAAACCAATATGTTAATGCTAATATTGGAAAAACTTCAGGAATTGAAGCCAAAGTGGAAGCAAAACCATGTAAATATCTTAGCTTAACTGCTGCATATACAAATGCATATTCACAATATCAAGCTGTTAACTCTAACGAATGGACGCGATTAGAGTATTGGCCAATAAACACGTTCAGTTTTATTGGAACTGTTTATCCTATTGATAGATTGAGTATATCATTCAAAGTATTATGGGAAGGGGACAGGATCGTTCCTCTCTTTGATCCATCATTTAATGAAATTCGGTGGGTGGAACCGAGCGACACAAGGCTCGATATTATTACTACATACAAATTACTTAAGAATTATGAGCATATTCATGATATTGACATATTTTTTAAAATTACAAATCTTCTTGATACACATTACACGGAATCGGGATATCAGGCGCCAGGGCGGTGGTTTTGGGGTGGTGTAAAGATGGTTTTCTAGATTTGGGCGCTGCCTGATCTGGATAGAGGTGAGGACACTTTTGTTTAGAGGTCAACGTCCGTGAGAGAAAAGCTTCTTATTGAGCCGATAGATACGGAAAACGCGGTGGAGCTGTTAATGTCTCCGGAATCCCCTGAAGACTCGTTTGGGCCGTTATTCGGAAACAGCGTTCCGGCATCCGGATCGAAGCAATGGTCTAGCTTGACCATTTCTCTGCTTATGCATTGCACTTTGGCCTTGGCAATTTATTCCGTTGCAAGACCTCATTTTCCCAGCCGGCACAATTGGATTGAAGTGCAATTGGTTGCGTCATGCGGAAGTTTGGAGGGAACAGGTTCGGGTCCATCAATGCCGTCAACGCAAGCCGGCGAATATGGATCGAAAGAGGGGGAGTCTGAGGGTTGCCCCCCTTTGAATCACGAGTCTGTTCCCCCTGCGGCATCCGAGGAAAATCCTGTGCCGGAGGAACAGCCCATTCACGTAGCTGAGGACAGGAGAATGCCCTCATCTGCTCCCGTGAAAGAGAGAACACTGAGGAAGAAGACCGCCCAAGCGAACGTTCGGCCCCCAAAGGAGAAACCGGCGGTTAAACCTGCGAGCAACGACGTCAAGGAGGGAGCCACCGCCGGCAATTCGAATACTGCCGTTGAGGGACCCGGCCCCGGAGCGTCTTCAGGGGTTGGGCCGGGTCCTCCCGGCCAACCAGCGGGAAACGGCATAAGCGGGTCTCGAGGCGACGGCCTTGGAGAAGTCGCTTTTGGATCTCCCGGTGGGCCTCGTTTTCTTCATAGGGTAATGCCGTCCTACCCTCCCTTCGCCCAAAAAATGGAAAAGGAAGGAGCTGTGCTTTTGCGTGTGGCCATCAATGAAGAAGGCCGGGTCGTTGACGTTGAAATCCTAAAAAAGGCGGGATTTGGTTTCGATGAGGCAGCGGTGAAAGCAATCAGGGAGTCCACGTTCATCCCTGCTAAAAGGGATGGAAGATCTTTCAGTTGCAAGGCTCTTCTTCCAATTCGGTTTGAACTGAAATCATCGGATATGGACTGATTGGCCGATTAACTTTAGCATTTCCCTCGAAGCTGCCAATTTTTTCGCGATGTGAAAGGAGAAGCGTTGCATTAACCTATTCTATGCAGTCGCATTATTGAAATATAGCATTAGAGGTAACGATGAATAAATCGATGAGAATAGCCTTGGTTCACCTGGATGTTCATTATAAAGAACCTGAGAGAAATCGCGGTAACATTTTTCGGCTGAATCGTGAGGCGGCTTTGAAGGGTGCGGACGTAATCTTTAACACCGAACTGCCAATCAGTGGCTATTCGTTCAACTCACGCGAAGACATTTCCGAATATGTCGAGACTGATAAGGGCTTGACCGTGATGGGGTTGGCCGATATCGCAAGGGAGCACTCAAAGTACATAGGGATTGGACTGGCCGAGCGAGATGATACTACCGGGATTTACTATAACAGTGCCGTCATGATCGGACCGGATGGCAGACAGATCTGCAGATATAGAAAAGTCAATGCGGAAATGCGCTGGGCATGCCCGGGCGACCCAAAACAAGAAAACACCTTTGATACGCCTTGGGGGCGCATGGGGATTCTGATCTGTTCGGATACTTACTACGGGTTGTTCCCGCGCTCCCTGGCCCTGAAGGCTGTAGACCTCCTTTGGGTCCCCGCGAATTGGCCGCCGGGAGATATGGACGCGAAGGAAGTCTGGAAAGCGAGGGTCCTGGAAAACGGTTTTTTCCTGGCCGCCTGCAACAGGAGCGGGACAGATCGCATAATGAATTGCCGCGACGCCATCTCGTGCATCTATGCCCCGGAAGGCCGGGAGATCTTCTCTGCTTCCTCGGAGGGATCAAATGTTTTCATTGTCGATCTCCCTTTGGACGAAAAAGGGAAGTTGCGGGGCGTTTTACACCGCGAGAAGCTTGAGAGCCGGACTCCGGCTCGTTATGCCCCTATCTACCTGGATCTTCGCCAAGTGGACGACCTGACCGAGCACTACGGACTTCCCGACCCTGCGCCGTTGCGGGTCCATTGCATCGTTCCGGTGGAAAATCCCATTGAAATCGATTTTCTGGAACGAAGAATCCGGGACCTGAAGGGCAAGGGACCCAATTTGTTCGTGCTTCCACCCTTTCCCATAGCTGACAAAACCGCGCTCGATTCTCTGGCAAAACGCCATGACGTTGGGCTTTGCACCACCCTTCTTGGTGAAAAAACCGAAAGAATTTATGCAATGTGGACGGCCGACAGTGAATATGTTGGAACTTCTGCAGATATATACGGCCAAGATGGCCCGCTACCTTTTCCTATGATGCATTATGGCCCTGCAAAGGTAGCAATGGCGCCGTTCGATTGTTTTGCACACCCCGAACTTGCAGTAACTTTTTCAAAGCTCGGATGCGATCTGGTCGTACTCTCGGAGGAGAAAATAGAACGCGACAGCCGGTTGCTCTGCGAGATCAAGACAGTTGAAAAGATTGCCGTAGCCGTCTGTGCTACGAACGGGGGACTTGTCGCCATGGTCCCCCGGGGTCACGAACGATGGGAAGAACGAAGCATCGAAGGTCCCGGGGTCTGTTCTTATGAGATTGACATTGTGAGGACACGAAAAAAACGCTTTCAAGATCGCCTGGATTTCGAGCTTCTTCTGAAAAATCCGACACAGCACGGGAGAAAATGATCTCCGTTTTCGCAGCGGTGTGCTCTTGACGGAAACGGTCTGTCGTTCGAGGGGAGAAAGGGGTCCCTCTCTCAGCGAATGGTTGGGAAGGCGCTCCTGGGAAATCCGCTTGTCCGGGCCTTTCGGGGCGCCTCTTGCGCAGGCTGCCGACTGCGGGACAACCGGTTCGACTTCCCGACTGACAGAAATTGGGGCGACCAACTGGGGTATGGAGGCGTGCACAATACACAAGGGAACTCAATTTTCCAAGGGAGGACTGAAGATTTGCGCGTAAAGCATTTCGTCAAATTGTTCTTTCTCGTATTGGTCCCATTGGCCGCTCTGAGCATCTTTGCCAACCGTTTTCTCCACAGCGGAAAGGATGAAATGGCCTTGTTTCGCACAGTACCTGTGAAACAGGGGGATTTGCTCTCGACCATCACTGCCACGGGGGTAGTGGAACCAGAAGAAGTGGTTGATGTGGGAGCTCAGGTAGCTGGGCGAATCGTCGCTTTCGGCAAGGACGCTTCTGGCCGGCGCATTGATTATGGCTCAGTTGTTGAGGAAGGGATGGTATTAGCCCGGATCGATGATGCCCTCTATGTTACGGACGTTGCCACGGCCAAGGCGCAACTGGACTCCTCGAAAACGGGAGTGCTGCGAGCCGAAGCCGATCTCCGCCAACTGCAAGCCAGACTCTACCAGACCGAGCGGGACTGGAGCCGAGCCAAAAAATTGGGTCCCTCCGACGCACTGTCCTATGCCGACTATGATGCCGCTCAGTCAGCGTATGAAATGGCCAAGGCCAATGTTGAAGTCGGAATAGCCTCGATTGCACAGGCCAAAGACGCCGTGGCCCAGGCTGCCGCCGGTCTCAGGAAAGCACAGCAGAACCTCGATTACTGCACTATCAAATCCCCTGTTAACGGAGTGATCATCGACCGCCGGGTGAACATCGGTCAGACCGTTGTCGCCAGCCTCAATGCGCCAAGCCTTTTTCTGATTGCGAAAGATCTCAGGCGCCTGCAAGTCTGGATTTCGGTCAATGAAGCAGATATCGGCAACATCCGGCCTGGCCAGCAGGTCACCTTCACCGTGGATGCCTTTTCCGGACAGGCTTTTCGGGGTGAGGTCGGTAAGATCCGTTTGAATGCGAACATGACCCAAAATGTCGTCACCTATACAGTGGAAGTGATAACGGATAATTCCGATGGCAAGCTCTTGCCTTACCTGACGGCGAATGCCAAGTTCCTGATGAATCAGCGCAACAAAGTGCTGATGGTGCCCAATGCCGCCCTGCGGTGGTCTCCGAAACCAGAGCAGATCGCTCCCGGCAGCAGCAAACACTCCGGTTCCCAAGCCGGCGATCAGGGGCTGCAGCCCCGTTCTCCCCTTGAGGAAGGCTCTCAGAAGGGGTCTGCTATTGGCGTGGTCTGGGGCCTCGACGGCAACTTCGTAAGACCTTTCACTGTAGCCATGGGTCCAACCGACGGTTCCATGACGGAAATCCAATCCGAAAAGATCCAGGAAGGAATGCTCGTTGTCGTGGGAGAACGCTCCACAAAATCATCAGGCCGTCAAACCGCCGCCAGTCCTTTCGCTCCCCAGTTCTCAACAAAAGGCGGCGGGGGTGGCCACTAATCCGAGGTGTTGCCGCAACAACGCGCATTTTGAACGATCGGAGAAACTCAGTGCAATTCATTGAACTTCGAGACATTCGCAAGACCTATCATCTTGGAAAGATCCTTGTGCCCGTGCTGCGAGGCGTCTCCCTTGACATTTCACGAGGAGACTTCGTGGCGCTTATGGGCGTTTCGGGTTCGGGCAAGACCACGCTCATGAACATTCTCGGATGCCTGGATCGTCCGACTTCCGGACAGTACCGACTGAATAGTGAGGATGTGGTCGGCATGTCGGCCGACGACCGTGCCTTTCTGCGAAATCAAAAGATCGGCTTCGTGTTCCAGACTTTCAACCTGTTGCCCCGCACCGACGCCTTGGGAAACGTTATGATGCCGTTGACATATGCTGCACGTTACATTTCGGAGCATGAAGTCCGCAAGCGGGCCGCAGTATTACTGCAGCGAGTGGGTCTGGGAGAACATCTGGGCCATGATCCTTCGCAGCTTTCCGGAGGAGAGCAACAGCGGGTAGCCATCGCGAGGTCACTGATAAATAGTCCCGATTTGCTCTTCGCCGATGAACCCACCGGAAACCTGGATTCTGCAACAAGCGAAGAAATACTTCGGATATTCCAGCAGTTGAATGAGGAAGACGGGGTTACGATCATCCTGGTCACACACGATTATAATGTCGCCAGACATGCAAAACGGGTGATCCGTATAGTTGACGGCACGATAGCCCCCGAGAAAGAAGACGCACGTGAGGTTGGCGTCCAGCCTGCGAGGCGGTACTCCCAACACGAATCAGTCCCGTTCGGACGTGGTGCAGGGGGTCTCGTTTCCCTGATTTATAAAATGGTGCGAACCGCTCTGAACTGTCTTCGGCGCAATGTGTTGCGCGCCGCCCTCACTGCCCTTGGGATTATTATCGGCGTTGCGGCGGTCATCACCATGATGGAAATCGGGCGCGGCTCCTCCACTACCATCCAGCGGACCATCGAGAACATGGGGGCCAATAACCTGCTGATATTGCCCGGCACTGCATCCAGTGGGGGCGTGAGCCACGGAACGGGCAGCGCGATGACGCTGACTCCTCAGGACAACAGTGCCGTCGCGTCCGAATGCCCTGCTGTACGATCTTCGGCCCCAATAGTGCGGGCTCGTACTCAGGTGATATACGGCAACCGGAACTGGGTGCCATCCTACATTTACGGTACTACCTCGGCCTTTCTTGAGGTTCGGGAATGGGATGTCAAAGAGGGCGAAGCTTTTACGGAACACGATGTCCTTAATGCGAGCAAGGTATGCCTGCTTGGCCAGACCCTGGTCCGCGAACTGTTTCAAGATGAAGCGCCGGTCGGCAAGGAGGTACGGGTGCAAAACGTTTCCTTCAAGGTCATTGGTATCCTTTCTGTCAAAGGCGCCAATATGTTCGGTACGGATCAGGACGATATCTTGCTCGCACCCTGGACGACGATAAAATACCGCGTGACGGGTACAACACTCTCCAATGTAAACCAAAGCTTATCCTCGTCCGGGGGCGCCTCGGACCGGGTCAACACTCTCAGCCAGCTTTATTCTGGCGGTGAAAGCAGCTTCTATCCACAACTATCGGCAATTCAGGCGGCCGATAGCCCCTTGCCGGTTCGCTTTGCCAACGTCGATCAAATCCTGGCTGCTGCAAGGTCCGCCGAGGATATGCCGAACGCCGTCGAGCAGATCAGCCACTTGCTGAGAGAGCGGCACCGGATTCGTGTCGGCGATTTGGACGACTTCAGTGTGCGGGACATGGCGGAAATGTCGAGTGCGTTGGCCTCCACCACGACAATCATGACCAAGCTCCTGCTGGCTGTTGCGCTCATATCTCTCATGGTGGGCGGCGTGGGGATTATGAATATCATGCTCGTATCGGTGACCGAGAGGACACGCGAAATCGGGTTGAGGATGGCCGTGGGCGCCAGGAGCAACAATATACTGCAGCAGTTTCTCGTGGAATCGGTCATCCTGTGTTTCTGTGGAGGGATCATCGGAATACTGACCGGCAGGGGCATTTCCCACCTCGTCACGATGCTGCTCCACTGGCCGACAGAGCCTTCACTGGATGCAATCGTGACCGCTTTTGCGGTTTCGGCGACTGTCGGGATAGTCTTTGGCTACTACCCGGCGTGGAAGGCCTCGCGCCTGGATCCCATAGTTGCGTTGCGTTACGAGTAACATGGAGACGATAATCAGTATGAGACAAGGAAGATCCTCGTTCGACAATCGTTCATGTACACTAACCGGGGAAGAGTGTGTCGTGAGATGAAACGCATTGGCGCTTTGTGCATACTGGCGGTTTGCCTTTTGGTGATAGCGGCTTGCACGGTAGGTCCCAATTTCCATAAGCCGGAAACGGTCGTGCCCGATGCATGGCATGAAGTGAACGCACCCGCGGCCTCACCGATCAGTGTTGCAACGCCTCACGAGATGGAAGCCACCGAGTGGTGGAAAAACTTTAATGATCCCGAACTCACCTCTCTTGTGGAAAGGGCGCTCAAGGCCAACCTCGATGTACGGCTGGCGCAGGCCCGTATTCGTCAGGCGAGGGCGGTACGCGGGATGGCGACAGCCGGGCTGTGGCCCGAGATAGACGCATCCGCGGGTTACACTTATAACCGTGGAAATTTATCCGGGATCGGTACCAGCGAGGGATGGAGCGCCGGCTTTACGACCAGTTTCTTTCAAGCCGGTTTGGATGCTTCCTGGGAACTGGACTTCTTCGGAGGTATTCGGCGGAATGTCGAAGCAGCGGAGGCCGATGTCCATGCAGCGGTGGAGGATCGGCGGGATGTCATGGTTACCCTGCTTGGCGACATCGGAACAAATTATATGAACCTTCGCTGCTTTCAACAGCAGATCGAGATCGCCCGCAGTAATCTCAAATCGCAGCGTCATACCGTCGAGATTACCCGAAAGAAACATCAGGCCGGTCTTGTGAGCGCCCTCGATTTGGCCAACGCCAGTGCGCAGGTGGCTCTCACAGAATCACAAATACCAGTCTTGGAATCGTCGGCACGCGCGGCAATTTACGCATTGAGCATCCTTTTGGCGCGGGAGCCGGCAGCCCTCCTGACGGAACTCAGCACCGTCGCACCGATCCCCTTGGTTCCTCCCGAAGTTCCTGTGGGGCTGCCTTCCGATTTGCTCCGCCGCCGGCCCGACATCCGCCGGGCTGAAGCCGGAATCCATGCCGCAACAGCTCGCATCGGCGTTGCCACTGCGGACCTGTTTCCAAAATTTTCACTTACCGGCTCATATGGATTTTCAAGTCTCGACATTGGCTCGCTTGCAAATTGGCAAAGCGCCGCCTGGTCGGTTGGTCCGTCGGTGAGCTGGCCGATATTCGATGCGGGCCGCATACGTTGGAACATTGAGAGCCGGAGCGCTCAGGAGGAACTGGCAGTCCTCGCCTATACAAAGACTGTACTCACCGCCCTGCAGGACGTGGAAACTGCAATGTTCGCCTACGCAAGGGAGCAGGAGCGCCGGAAGACTTTAATCGAAGAAGTGACGCAGAACCAGAAAGCATTCGACCTCTCCATGGAACTCTACGTTGTCGGCAAAGGGGATTTCCTTAACGTCCTGATAGCCGAAAGAGCGCTTTACACTTCTCAGGAAGCTCTAGCGCAGAGTGCTCGCAGTCTTTCCGTTGACCTTGTCTCGCTCTACAAAGCTCTTGGGGGCGGATGGGAGACTCTCCCGTAGCTTGAATCGTAAGGTATCGCCTTGCGGGGGGGGGCAAGCGAGTGCAAAGCGCGCTTAGTTGCGACGAAAGTTGATACCATCTGTAGTTGACTTAACACTACTCCAGGCGATTCTAGGTTAGGTCGATTCCAGGAGCAATCGTCGAAGGAATTGAACAACCACCGGCTGTATCATTGGTTTAGAATGGAAATAATTCATGAATACTTATGGTCGTGTCTCAAAATCTTGCTTTGTCGAAGCTCACCCCAGGGGTTTTTTGAGCGGTCTTACCCTGGAAGCTGTACGCCACTGGCAGTTCAAGCCCTGGTAGCATCCAGGTGAAAGATGTCGCCACATGGGTTATACCCCCTGTTCAGTTTCGGCTAACTAAACAAGATTAGCAGATTGGATGAAACTATGCGTCCTTTAAACATGGCAAACGACGCGAACCTCTCGACGCGTCGAAAACTCTATCCGATAGTGATAATGCTAATGCTCGCATTACTTGTCGCCAAAACTGGCGAATCCAGGCTCGCGCGAGACCATTCGGGCCAGACGGTGTCCGTGCCCGACAATCCTTTGCGTGTGGTGTCCCTAGCCCCCAGCATCACAGAAATCGTTTTTGCATTAGGGGAGGGAGACCGATTGAAGGGGGTTACCCAACACTGTGATTTTCCAGCCGAGGCTCAATCTTTGCCCAAAATAGGCTCTTACGTGCACCTGGATCTGGAAAGGATCGTCGCGTTAAAACCAGACCTTTGTATTGCCGTTCGGGACGGCAACCCGCAGAATGTAGTGACGGAGATCGAGGCAATTGGAATTCCCGTATATACGGTCGACCCCAGGGGTCTCGACACCGCTGTGGGCACTGTACTGGAACTGGGTCAACTTCTGAACGCCTCCTCGAAGGCGCAGCATCTGGCAAACGAAATGCGCACCAGAATCGAACGAGTAAAGGTGCGCGTGGCCGGAGCCGGAGGACGCCCACGGGTCTTTTTCCAGATCGGGACCGCCCCCATTGTCTCAGCCGGAACGAACACCGTTATTAATGAACTGATCGTGGCGGCCGGGGGACAAAATCTAGCTGAAGGGCCGGTGTCTTATCCCCGGTTCAGCAGGGAGCAGGTCCTGGCGCTCCAGCCCGAGATCATCATCGTCACTGCCATGACCAAAGAACCGGACCTCGAAAAGGAGGGCGCCGAGTGGAGGCAGTATGACGGTCTGCCTGCGGTCCGAAACAACCGCGTATTTATCGTGGACGGGGATCTTTTCAACAGGCCGACACCACGTATCATAAAAGGCCTGGAGGCCCTGGCCGGGATTATACACCCGGAGCTGTTCCGATGAAAGCGACGGCCGCTCATGCTTATCCCATTTTGAAACGCATACTGGCCGTTTCCCTTTTGCTTGGTTTGCTTCTCATCATAAGCGCCTTTTTGGGGCTTTCGATGGGGTCTAGCGAGCAAAACATCAGGCAAATACTAGCCGTACTTACCGGTCATACCGATCAGTATCCGACTTTGTCGAGTATCGTCTGGCGAATCCGGTTGCCCAGGGTCGTATTGGCTGCACTGGCCGGGGCTACACTGTCTCTTGGGGGCCTGGTCTTCCAGGCACTGCTGCGCAACCCCCTGGCTGAGCCGTACATCCTGGGGGTCTCAGGTGGATCTGCCGTGGGGGCCATCATCGGCATCCTGCTGGGCATGTCTCCTTTCCCTGGTGTGGCTTTTTTCGCTTTCGCCGGGAGCATGGCCACTTTGTTGCTGGTGCTTCTGGTCGCTTCGACAAGATCGGCCATGAAAAAAGACACCTTGATTCTGGCAGGTGTTATGGTCAATGCGTTTTGTTCCTCCGTTATAATGTTTCTCATCTCACTTACCCAGGACTCCCGGCTCCACAACATTCTTTTCTGGCTCATGGGAGATCTCTCGATGTCTGATACCCATCGGACACTGATGCTCCTGGTTGCTCTGCTGCCTTGCTTTGCCGCTGTGTTTTTGCTTGCGCGCCCGATGAATATTCTTCTCATGGGGGAGGAAATGGCCGCCAGTATGGGGGTCGACGTGCGCCTCATAACACTCGTTCTTCTGCTGGTCACCTCATTTATGGTGAGTGTCGTCGTTTGTTATACCGGGCTTTTGGGATTTGTCGGACTGGTCATGCCACACCTTCTGAGGCTCCTGTTCGGACCGGATCACAGGCTGCTTGTTCCTGCCTGCATTCTCGGCGGCGCCGAATATCTTATCCTGTGTGACCTCTTGGCCAGATCTCTTCCGTCTCAAGGGGAAATGCCTGTGGGGGTAATCACGGCCATGGTCGGCGCACCGCTGTTCATCCTTTTGCTGCGGAGATCCAGACGATGAATACTTCGCTGGCCGTAAAAGATTTAAGTCATAGCTATGGAAGGATATCCGTTCTGAATGCTATCTCCTTTTCAGTGCAGGAAGGGGAATTTTTTATCATCATAGGACCGAACGGCTCCGGCAAGACAACTCTTGTTAGAGCCATTTCAGGAGCTCTCAAGATGCAGAGAGGGCAAATGGAGATACTCGGCCGCCCCATTCGCAGCTATTCGGGAAAGGAGCTGGCGCGGAGCGTCGCGGTAGTCCCCCAGATGCCGCCTGCGGACGTACCTTTCACGGTGGCGGAAGTGGTCCTCATGGGGCGTTCGCCTCATCTGAGTTTGCTCGCAATTGAGAAACGAAAAGATCTTGAATCGGCAGAGCGCGCCATGTCGTTCACCAGTGTGCAGCATCTAGCCGAGCGCCGGTTCGATCAGCTAAGCGCCGGCGAGAGACAACGGGTTTCTATTGCCCGGGCCATTTGCCAGCAACCCCGTATCATTGTTCTCGATGAACCCACTGCAACGCTGGATCTCGCGCATCAGATTCATGTCATGGATCTGTTGGAGCGACTTAGAAAAGAGGAAAATATTACCATAATCATGGTTTCTCACGACCTGAACCTTGCGGCGATGTATGCCGATCTCCTGCTGCTTCTGAAGGGGGGCAGAGTTGTCAGCTTGGGAAAACCGGAGGAGGTGCTCACTTTTCAAACCCTTGAGCAAGCCTACGGTTGCGTTCTACTGGTTGATGAAAACCCGGTCAAGAAAGTACCGCGAGTCACCTTGGTGCCGAACTCAATCATGCAGAAGGCTTTTCGGAACATTAACAGCAAATAAGATATGTAGGCCTTTTATGGCTCAACCCAAATATTCCATAAAGTTTTTGTGAATTAATTATTAGATGCAGCAGGTTGCTGAAAACCATGGGTGTGCAATTCCCCCCCCGTCGCCCCTGATTACTTTCGATGTAGAGAGACCCATTCAAACAGCTCCTATATGGCGTTCGCAGTGGGTCGTCCAGGACATTTCTATGCGAGGATCATATCTTGCCTCGCATTTTTGTTAGTAGGGTGCGGTTAAGATACCACCCTTATTTGACTATTTCCGAAAACACTTGGCAAATCGATATGGGCTGGGGGCAGAACTCCCAGAGTAACGGCTAAATAAAGACCTCTGTGGAGCGGATTCTTGGCTGCATTTCCTATCTGTCCGATATCGTTCCTCCCCTTCATTCTGTACTTCAGCGGTGAGAGCGATTTTAACTTTCATGGTGACGAAAACCTCCAGGCCCTCGCCGCGATCCCCGCAGGACTGTCACCATGAGTTTTAGCCACAACTGCGCCCAGGCGCGAGGTCAAGATTGTCACCATCTTAAACCCCAGAACTTCCCTGCTCTCCTGGAGCGCTGCAGCCCCAAGAACCACGCCAATCCCAAAAACGACCCCTCCAGAATGCCCCACAATCCATTTTCTTGGCTCGGCCCATACCTTCCCTATACCCTCCTTTTTTCACCTCCTGGCCCCCCTAGCCTGCCGATCCTGACGTTGAGTCGCTTCCTGTATCACTGCTAACTCGATAACGGCCTCTCGGGTTTTGGCCTGCTGTTTTTCGATGGCGGCAGACACAACCGCCTTGACCTGACGCTCAAGCCCATCTTTTCCGAGAATGCTTTTCGTGGCCAGGTCGTTAAAGTCCTTGAAAGCCTTGGAATCACTTGTTTGTTCGCCAGGTGCGAAGATAGGAAACATAGCCGTTCCGGAAACCGCCCTGGCCGCCGCCTGCGCCTTGGTCCTGCCTGGGTTCACTCCTTGCGATTCCAAATGGAGGTCGTTGTCGCCAGCGATAATGATAGGTTTATCCGGAAATTTCCCCCGAAGCGCTCTCGCAACGGCCGGAAGGTTTCCGCTATCAAATGCAGCGACGGTCGAAAATCCCAGCGCCTCCGATAAACTGCAGGCAGTCGCATACCCTTCTGCTATGACGATTGCAGGGGCTTTTGCGAGTTCGTCCATGCCGCCCACCGCGTGGAAGCACCCAACTTTCAGCGAGTTCTTTGCAAAGCGCTTCGTTCCATCTTCCCATGTGTATTGCATCGTCCAGACCTTCCCGTTTTCATCATGAGCGGGAACATAGGTCTTTTTTCCCTCCGAATCGGTAAATATTCCCGCCTGTACCGTGATTTGCTTATTTTCGAGATATGTCGTCGGTGAGGACACGGCAATAAGCTTCGTCATCTCAAGAGCGATCCGTTGCGCGGTCTGTTCATGTCGTCTTTGTTCGTTTACAGCGCGCACTTGCACGTTTTCCGCCGCTTGCGCCAGAAGCCCGGCTTTTTCCTCAGGACTTAGCACATAGCCCTTGCTCTTCCACCTGATCTCGACACCGGTGCGATTATTTTTGATGTAGCCAGCAGGGTGTCCGTCCAGGTGGGCTACATAGAAACCGGCCTGTTCTCCCTTCTTGTCGCCTGTGACCGCTATGCGGTGCCGTTTCCCGTCCATAATGGGGTGACCGCCGACGACCAGGGCGCCAACGCTCCGCAACGCGTCGGCAAATTCTTCCGGGGGAGACATCGCCGCGGCCTGGCGTTGCCCAGGTACGTTTTCCGGCAGCCAGCGACTGAGCTTTTCCGCATCACCGTCCGGTCCAACATACCAGCATTTAGCGGCTTTATCCCACTTTGCCCCAAGAGCCTTGGCAGCTTCCCTTTCGCCATAAGGCACAGCCAGATATTGGCGCTCCTCTTTGCCTCGATGCGCCTGCGTTCCCCCCTGCCCTTCTACCGCTCCCCTGCCCCACTTGGCGAAGGATTCCGGATCGACTCCAGGGGGAATAAACCATGCGTGCAAGTTTTTATCCCAACGTGCGCCAAGCGATTTCACTTTCTCTTTTTCTTCGAATGGGACATTCAAATAGATCTTTTCCTGCCCGATGCCTTCTTCCTCAATAGCAGTCATAGCCGGTTCTTCCTGGAGCTGCGCCATGCCGATAGCCTCCTCATGTTCTCTTTTCGCATTCCGAACTTTGATCGTCAGAGTTTCCCATTCGGCTTTCAGGACTCCGGCCGCACCTTGAAATGTTGGCCCGCTTATCCCTGCGTATCGTTCCTCTAGCACGCCGGCGTCCTCCAAACTCATTAGTGCGCCCTCATATGCGCCTTCGCGCATAGAGCGAACGGCGGATTGCGCCATCTGGGTGACCTCGTCGGCTGCAGCCTGATCCTCCCAATAGGCGGTATTTTCCATTGCCCGTTCGATTTCAACGATCACCCTGCCGGCGATCTCTTGCTCATCGATCACGGCTATAGTGGCATCTCTCTCCCTGGTCTCGAGCTTTCGGACTCGTTTTTGCTCCAGGCCCAACACGAACTCCTGGATTTTCTCAGCAGCAGCGGCAGCTCGGAACACTTCGAGGGGGTCATCTTCGAGGACCTTGATCCAGCTCGCCACATACGCGGCATGCTGTCCCGGATCGTGGCCGATCCCCAATTCATCACCAAGGATCATGCTCGCGATCTCGGCGCGCAGCTCCTCTCGCGCGTAAGCCTCGCTTCCAAACGGATGACCGAGGTCGCGATTAAGACGGTTCTCGTGTCCCGTCCAGTGCCCCAGCTCGTGAAGTGCCGTAGCGTAATAGCGATCGGCACTTCCAAACTGGGTTTTGCCGGGTAAATGAATGGTGTCAGTCGTTAACCTATAGAAAGCCCGATTACCTCCGCTGTGATTGATGGCGGCGCCGGAGGCCTGCAAGATGCCTTCGGCGCGGTCAATTGAGTTCCAGGCCACCGGCTTTCGCTCCATGACCGGCACACCGTCGATCTGTTCGGCATTGAAGACGGTGGCGAAAAATGCTCGTGGGCGCTCAAGGGTAATCTCTTCTTTTACGGGCTTTCCCTCGGCGTCGAGTACGGGTTCTCCCTCTTCATCATGCCTGGTTTTTTCTTCCGAAAACTTCCAATACTGAACTCGTGTGCCTTTTTCGCCGCGCCGTACCTGGTAGCCCGCCGTTTCAGCCTGCTTGTAGGTCATCCAGCGGGGATCTCCCCGGCCCTCCATTATCAGCTCAATTGCGTTAATCCCTTTGTAACGCTTGCCGGTAGTGGGATTAATCGGAAGTAACGCATTGGGCTCTCCTGCTCGCCAGGGCTTCTGCCACGGGGCCGTTCCGGCCTTTAATTGTTCTATCAGCCTTTCCGCCACCGTCTCATGGAATAGTTTCTTTTGGTTATTCATTGAAGATACCCTACTGTCACCGGCGTTTTTGATTTTCATCATCGAGTCGCCTCCGGAACCTGCCTGGAAGACTTCCCCGGGTAATATTTCTGGAATGCCATATTCGTTTTCGATTTCAGCAGCGCTCTGGCTCTGATTTTTTCCGATCAGATCAACAACCGGCCTTAAAGCGGTGATTCTTTCAAATGCCGCTATTCCATCCTCACCTGTTGGAATAAACACCCGCTCTGCCCAGCTGATCCGCTCGATAAACGCACCCTGGTCTTTTAAGACACGCTTTTCGGCATCGGTTAGAGAACTGCGCCCTTTGATCTCAATGCGATCTTCATAATTGACTTTGGCCGTTGAGATTTCCCAACCATTTGAAAGAATGGCTTTGCTGCCATTTTTGATTGAGGAGAACAAATCGCTTGCCGACATATTTGATAGACCGGAATCGAGCCCTAAATTCTTGAGGGTTTGCTTTGAAGCTTTTGGTGTAAGCATTCGCCCTAAAAGCTGTTCGCCATCATCTGTCTGCAATCGTTTTATGATTTCGGAACCTTCAACACGATCCCAAATCGGCAGGATCACACCGACTATCATCCGCTCAGATTTAGTTATCGTCTTTGGCGCATTCGCAGTTTGTTCCTTCCAAAGCTTCTCGGCCTCCACCTCGTCTATGGACCTGGTAAGGGTAACCTTGCGGTAGCTGCCATCAACGTTTCTATATGCTTCGCCGCGGCTTATCTCATCGGCATTATCGATATACTTATGGTCGTTTTTCCGAATCGAATACACCACGCCTCGCCTGACGCTATTTCCATCTGAATCCAGCCTTTCACCAATATCCCTAAGATAAAAAATATCTCCCTTGTTATTCCCGAATTCAGATACGAACCAGTTGCTCAGGTCGTCGGTTTCCCGACGCTTTAAAGACCGAAGCTTTGCGTCTTCCCACTTTTCATATTCAATCTTATTGGTGACGGCCAATTCGACATACCGGGTTTGCGCTCCGGTGTTCTTCTCCACGTGTACAACATCATCGCGAGTCTTTTCTATGCTCAGGGCCTTGAGGGTCTGGAGACCCACGTCATACAAACCCTGCTGTTTCGAGTACTCAACGGCCTCCACAAGCCGTTTTTCAAACTCGGCAAAAACGGCATTTTGCATATCCGTTTTGAGAGATAGCAGACGATTCAGAAACTGAGGGATTGACGGGATCTTGCTTTCACTTAACGAGCCGTTTTCATCTAGCAGGTTCAGCCCCATCTGCTTTGCGAGATCCTGAAAAGGGAGGCTGGTTTTTTCTCGATAAAGATCGCCAAACAGATTCTTCAAGGCAGTTGAAGCGTGTTCACTTTCAAGATTATCCGACGCCGTAAATATCCCCTGACTGGTCGCTTCGCGCTGGCCGCGTGTCAGCGCACCCAGTTGATCGAGTCTTCGGGCAATTGAAGATACAAACCGCTTTTGAGCCTTGAGATTTGTCGTCGGCAGCACATAATGAGGTTCTTGAGCCTGGTTGGTCCGGTGCGTGCGTCCGAAGCCCTGTACCGCCTTATCGGCTTGCCAGCCCGGCTGTAAAATGTAATGGATACGTTTGCGCTGATTTTCGGCAGTATTGTCGGCGTGAAATGAATATCCGGTTCCACCTGCCCCGGAAAATATCAGGATGTCCTTATTATTATTCTGGAAGCTTTCAGCATCCGTCATGGATGCGTTTTTGCCGCGCTTTTCCTCAACAATTTTGAGATTGCCTTCATCATCGCGAATCTGAACAAAACGTCTGCTGCGGCCAGTCACTTCGGCCACCCTGTCGG
The DNA here is from genome assembly GCA_052146735.1 of Desulfomonilaceae bacterium. Lineage (GTDB taxonomy): Bacteria > Desulfobacterota > Desulfomonilia > Desulfomonilales > Desulfomonilaceae > CAWBBA01. The sequence continues at coordinate 76,343 of JBKQMK010000023.1, forward strand.
AGCCAAAGCTATTGATGATTGAATCCAGCGGATTTTCAGGCACACGAATTTGTTGCAGCGTTTCAAGCAGCGAGTCGCGTAAGGCGATAGCCTCCCTGTCAAATACCTGGTTCCCTTCTGAGTCTCGAACCGGAACATAAACGACGTTACCGCTTTCGTCTAAAGACTCTTCGTAGGCCGCCACGGGAAAGCCGTTTCTCACATAATCGATCAACAATTGCCGGGGGGTGAAATCCAAGTCCTCGAGGGCGGCGTTGTTTGCGGTGGCATCTGCGATTATGCGCTCCTGGGCCGCCTCGTTTGTGTTGACCAACTGAATGACGGCAACATTTCCGGCATCGAGCCGCTCGCGAATATCATCGATCACCCTGGGCGTTTGCATTGCCGTGATGATCTGGTTGAAGAAACGTTGATGCGCTCCCCAGAACTGGGATAGCGCCGCGCTCTTAGCATTGCCGTTGCTTCCCGCCTGGGTGATTTTGAGAGCCTCTTCAACATTGTTTAAGACAATCTGCCAGGCCCCGGCCAGTTCGTTGTAAATATCTTCCTGCAGCGGAGTTAGAGTGTGTTCCAGCCGTTCGTAGCTCACGCCATCATAGGAAAGAGACCGAGAGACATACATCCCCAAGGCCTTCATATCGCGGCTGATTAGTTCCATCGAGGCGATGCCGCCCCTTGAGACATCTTCGATGAAGGCGTTCACATCGGCAAACGGCGTAGCTTCACCCCACAGGCCCAAACGATCCGCGTACCTAAGATTGCTGACCTCAGTGGCACCTGTCGCTGAAACATAGAGAACTCGCGCATGAGGCAGCTCGTGTTGCAGGTTGATTCCGGCAATCGCTTGCTGCGATGGTTTTCTGACGCCACGTTTTCCTTTAATGGCAATGGCGTTTCCCATACTGTGCGCTTCATCAAAGGCGATCACGCCATCAAAGTCATTGCCGAGCCATTCTATGATCTGTTGAGCTCGTGTCTTACCGGCGTTTTGCCCCTGGTCATTGGCCTGTTTTTTTTCACCACCCCGTAGCGTTGAATAGGTGGTGAATAAGATGCCCTCCTTTTGAGTGATTTCACCTCCAGCCTTTGTTTTTCCTTGGAAAAACAATTTTGCCGGATCGCCGCCAACACCCGAAAAATCTCTTTTTGCGTCTTCAATCAAGCCTGGATTAAAAGACACCCATACGGCTTTGTTGCGGCCCCGCATCGTGTTGTCGAGGATGACGCCGGAAATTTCCCGCCCTTTACCCACGCCGGTCCCATCGCCAATGAAAAATCCCTTGCGTGATCCGTTCGGCAAGAGATCGGAATGCGCTTGTCCGGCATAAACAACAGCTTCAAGCTGTGCTATCGACAGCAAGCCATCTCGTATTAGATTCGCGGGTAATTTGGGCGCATAGGTCGGCGCCGGGGGTTCTACGGCTGACATTGCCGCAGCCTGCACCAGTCTTCCCGGATGTTGTTGTGCGCCTGGAATGGTGAGACGCTGGGGGGTGTAATGCGCAAATACAGAATCGGAAAACTCGCTTACCTCGCCGTTCTTGGTCTCTATTGTAACGGTGCTAACGTTGCTCCCTCTATTGAGGCTACTATCTCCTCCAGGATCTGTGCCGCTGCTTCCTCCAATGTTTCTGACAGCTCCATTTCGAACTCCAC
>JBKQMK010000024.1:0-8164 GCA_052146735.1 Desulfomonilaceae bacterium
TTACCCAGGTTCTTAACGGACACGATACTGCTCCGCTGGCCATAGAGGCTATTCTCAAGGCAGGCTCATACGACCTCGGGCCGAAAGCTTCCCGGATAGAGGACCCGGCAGAATGGACTGAGGAGAAGATCCGGAAAAAGGCGGGATCGCTGGCCGGCGACAAAGGACCCAAAGGAAATTTCGAGGATTAAGAAGAGGGCTGATACGAGCTAGCGTCCAAAAGAAATGGGGGACCGGCAGATGTTTGGAGCTCGTCGCTTTGAAGCCGCGAGCTTAATTTCTCACAAATTAGCGATAGAATACAGACGAAAATTGTGCTGATGAAGCTTTGTAATTTGAGACGATTACCACCCTCCCCTAGCCCCTCCCGTCAAGGGAGGGGGACTACATTTCGACTATCATTAACCGTATCTGTCAGGTCTGAGCGTGTTATTGGAAAGTCCCTGGCCCACCCCAAGCTCAAAATTCTTCCTCGAAATAACTTGGGCCAGTGCCATTTTGGCTCTAACGCCTAATCCTTTGCACCGTGGGCTCTGAGAAGCTTCTCGACTTCCTTGTGGCATTAGGTGGCCTAACCGAACCGTATCGACTGATATTTCAGGAGATCAATAGAGTCCCAGATTCTCATCAGGCACCAGAGCCTTTTTCACGGTCTCACAGCTAACCTTGAAGTATTCCGGGTCAAGTTCATAGCCGATACACGATATTCCGAGGCTCATACATGCCAAGGCCGTGTTCCCGAGACCCATAAAAGGATCCAGGACGAGCTTTGTTTTCGACAGTCCGTGAAGCTTGATACACATTTCGGCTAGGCGGGGCGGAAAAGTCGCGGGATGGGGGCGTTCACGCGTCCGTGAAACAATGGTTTTGTAAGGAACGAACCAAGTGTTTCCTCGGCAGCGCAGGTCGGTTCCGGATGATTTCCAGCGGGTGATGTTGGACTTGTGCTTGTATGGGACCCCGACCGCGAGGCGGTCCAATTCCGCGTTACCACTCTTGGTAAAGTGGAAAATGTACTCATGAGCGTCGGAGAGGTAACGGCGACTGTTTATGGGCTTGATGTGGCCGACGTTGATGTCCTCTTTGAGGCCGTGGTCATCGCCGTTCCCAGCCCGATCAATGGCAATGGATTTGATCCAGTGTATTGTGTTCTGGAGACAGAAGCGGTTGCGGAATCGCATGGCCGTTTCCAAAGGCCCCCAGGGGTCTTTGGGTTTGGCCCCTATGTTCAAAAATAGAGACCCCTCCGGCGCCAGCACGCGCCTAACTTCGGACGACCATTCTTCCAGCCAATCCAGATATTTGTTCCTGTGGATCTTGTCGTCGTAGACACCGTATTTGACACCTATATTGTACGGAGGAGAAGTCACCACCACGTCAACACTGCCCGCAGGCATTTGTTTCATGCCACGGAAGCAGTCTTCCAGGCAAAGCCTGATCGTGGCAGCGCTATTGATCGCAAACGTCTCTTCCATGAGAATTGCGGTGCCCCTGTGCTATCTTCTTTCGGTTCTTTGCGGTCTGTATTTCCCATGAGGCGTGGGATCGCGTCTGCAAAGCTCTGTACCAATACGTAAGCCACATTGCAACCACCAGCAACTCCCGTGGCCGGCTCCGGTGCGCAGACGGGAATAATTGAAGCCCTTCTTGTCTCGTTTTTAGGCTGAAGGCGGGAACCAACAAGTATCAAAAGTTTTTGGAAGGGGGATGCGGGGGGCGACTATCTTCCAAAAAGGTATCTCTCCGCAAATTCCCAATTTTTTTCTACGCCCTTCCCCCACTTTCTTCCTTCTTCCACTTTCTTCCTTCTTCCACGGCCGCGGCCTTCTTTTGTATAGCGTCTCGTTGCTGTTTCCGGTGTTGGCGCAGTTTCTTTTGCAGAGAAGGATCGGACGCGGCCAGAATCTGCACGGCAAAGAGTGCGGCATTCTTAGCGCCTGCTGCTCCAAGGGCCATAGAAGCTACTGGAACCCCGCCCGGCATCTGTGCGGTCGAGAGAAGAGCGTCCAACCCCCCGAGAGATGACGAGGCCATAGGAACTCCGATTACCGGCAGAATGGTGTGAGCGGCCAAGAATCCCGCCAGGTGAGCGGCCATGCCTGCGCCCGCAATCAGCACCTTCCAGTCTTCTTTTTCAGCCCTCTGCGCCAGTCCAAGAACCCTTTCGGGAGTGCGATGAGCTGATGCCACCGTCATGAAATAAGGCACGCCGAATCGTTCGAGAACGTTCGCGGCTTTCTTCATCACCGGGAGATCCGAATCGCTCCCCATCACAATGCCGACCTGAATTTTATCTGTGGTTCTCATAAGAACAGCCCGCCTCAGTCGGTTCCTGACGCAGCCATAGTCGCCAGATAACGCGTAATTGCTCCGTCATACTCGTGGGTAAGACGGAAGACTTTCTTCGCTAGCCCGAAGTTTGTCGCCTCCGACACTGATCCCCCGGTCCGATTCATTTCATTAATGACTACAGAGTAGTCCGCTGGATCAGTTATCACCGTGACAAACGGATAGTTCTTCGCCGAGGCCCTGAGAAGCGTCGGACCGCCGATATCAATGTTTTCGATTGCTTCTGCAAGCGTGCAATCAGGTCGCGCCACCGTCTTTTCAAACGCGTAGAGATTTACCACGACCATGTCGATGGGAACTATCCCATTCTCTTCCATGGCGCGGACGTGTTCAGGGCGGGACCGAATCCCAAGTATGCCGCCGTGGATTTTAGGGTGCAGAGTTTTGACCCTGCCGTCGAGCATTTCCGGAAAACCCGTGAAGTTGGAGACCTCTCTGATCTTGATCTTTGCATCAGCCAGGGCCCGGGCCGTTCCACCCGTGGAAAGGATCTCCACTCCGAATCCAACCAGGGCTCTCCCCAGCTCGTCGATGCCCGCTTTATCGGTTACACTGATCAGCGCTCTTTCAATCTTCGGCATAAGAAACTCCTCTTCGTGACATGCCGAGGTCAGGTCCCGGCCTGCACATCGTGTATCGCGGAACCTGTGAATTCACGGGAAGGTCACCGGCTGGAGCGTTTGGCAGTCAGGCGCTTGACATTTAGGGCGCTGATCTTTTCCCGAGCCTCTTTCCCCGCACTGCTATCCGGGTCCGCCTTTGCCACCACTTCTAATTTCTTCAGGGCCTTGTCCACCTCTCCGAGCTTGGCCAGTATACTCCCGGCACGCAAATTCGCAACCAGGTAGTCCGGATTCACCTCAATAGCTTTCTCTAACGAGTCTAAGGCCTTGGCATATTCTTCCCGCTCTTCGTAGATCAATCCGATTCGATAGTAGGCCTCTTTGAACGAGGGATCCACATTCACGACTTTCTTGTAATTCTCCAATGCCTTAGCATAGTTCTTTTTTTCCTGAAGGCAGAAGGCGAGATTGTAGAGAGCACCGGCATTATCGTTTTTTAATTTTACCGCTTTTTCGTAGTTCTCAATCGCCTTGTCCAGATCCTTCTTATTGAAGTACGCGACTCCGATGTTGTAAGCCGCCTTGTCCGGCGTAGAATAAAGCGGATCCTTCAAGCATTGCTCAAACTCAGCTATCGCCTCGTCATATTGCCCTTTAGCCAGAAATGCAGTGCCCAAATTGTTGCGCGCTTCGGTCAGCTTGGGCTCCATTTTAAGCGCTTTCCGGTATTGCTCCGCAGCCATGTCATAGAGGCCTTTTTGCTGATAGCCGAGACCCAAAGCATGCTCTATATCGGCATTGGAAGAGGACAGGGCTTGGGCAGAAAGCAGTTCTTTGATGGCTTGGGGGGTCTTCCCCTCACCCAGATAGTTTATGCCCATTTGATAGTGCAGTTGTACCTCCTTCTGCACGTCCGCTTTGGATATATTTCTTTGAGGCACACAGCCCCACATTCCCGCTGCGGCCACAGAAACGCACCAGCACAGCATCACTATATTTTTCATTTTCTCCGACTCCAGGAGAGTTTGGATGGGCGGCCATCCCTACAGATAAGTCTATATCAAAAATACCGTATAGTTACAACATTTTCTTAAACTTAAAGATTAGTTATAATAGTTAATGCTGTAATTCAATAGGTTATTTAATATTAGTGAGCTGGGGGCATTAATGAGAGGCAAACATCAGTTCCCAGACAAAGGACGTAAGAAAGCTATCCATGTCGGTGGTGGAATCCCATGCTCTGGCAAGTGAAGCCTCATTTTTGCGCACGGGTTCAAAGTGAGCTTCCTGCTCCTTGAAGATCTCCCATCTCCCGTCGGACGGTTCGTCCTCTTTGGTGGCCCGCTCCTCCATCCGACGCCTGATCTCTGCATGCGGCGCCGTGCATTCGACAAGGCCGAAGCGCGCCCCGGTTTTGTGGGCCAATTCGCGAGCGCGGTCCCGATGATGAAATTGGCTGAAAGACGCGTCCACTATGACTGACTCGCCCTTTAACAGCCCTTTGGCTGCTCTCTCCAAAAGATCTGCGTAGGTCTGCTCAGTGGCCTCCTCAGAGTAAATCCCCTTGCCGTAGGGCTCGAATCGACGCTCCAGAGGGGACAAGCCCTGGATCTCCTTTCGGAGCACGTCAGAACGCACTGGTCTGATGCCCAGTCTTTGCCCAAGCCCGGAAGCCAGATGGCTCTTGCCTGTCCCCATGAGGCCGGTGGTGATCACCAACAAAGGAGACGGAGGGGGCTTGAGGTAAACCAGGGAGAGAGCGAAATACTTCTTGGCTACTTCTCGGGCCGATTCCCTTTCAGGCTCCGAGACTTCGGGTTCGTCCAGGAAGAATCCTTCGACCTTTCCGCGCACAAAGGCGCGGTATGATTTGTAAAAACCCAATAACTTCAGGATTTCTCTGTCGTCGGACCAGTCCGCGTACCGACCGGCAATGCGGTCCGCGAAGGCCGGATATCCTCTGAAATCAAGGTCCATAAGAAGAAATGCCAGATCCGCCGCAGTATCACCGTAACGGAAACGGTCGTTAAACTCGATACAGTCGTAGAGCATTATCTCGTCCAGTATTACGACGTGCTCCAAATGAAGGTCCCCGTGGCAGTCCCGAATGAACCCGCTCTCCATCCGCTCCCGAAACAGACTCTGGTGCTTCTCAAGAAACTCAAAGGCCAAGGTGGAAACGGCTTCATGCGTCTGCGCGTCGATGGTGCGGCCGACGTAGGGGATTGTTTGCTCGAAGTTCTCCTTCAGGTTCTGATATATGACCTGTGGTGAACCGAAGCTTGTGATCTGCGGTCCCCTGGCCGCGTGCGAATGAAAGTAAGCGAGGCGGTCGGCGAGACGGTCGAGCAGTTCCGGGGTGACCCGATGGTCATGCAACATGCCGATCAGGAGCCGATCAGGAGGGATGCGGTGCATGAGCACTGCCGCTTCGATCTCGTCCCCTTCCCCCTTCAGGTTGATTCCCGAAGGTCCTTCGTGGATTGCTGCCACGCCAAGGTAAATACCTTCTGAGAAGCGCGAATTCAGCCGTACCTCCTGCTGACAGAAATACGTGCGTTTTTCCAAGGTGGTGAAGTCGAGAAAGCCCAGGTTCACCGGCTTTTTGATCTTGTAGACCAGTTCCCCTCCGATGAAGACTACTGAGATATGAGTTTGAACAACCTGAACGGAATCCGGGCGGTGTGGATATATGGAAGGATCGGAAAGGGCCGGAATCAGATCATCCAGCCTGCCTGTCACTGTAGGTCCCTCGTCTCGGAGGCCAATTGGCCGCACGCGGCCAGGATATCCCTCCCTCGGGATTTTCTGACTATGGCCATGAGAGAGCGGGACATAAGTATTTCCTGAAATCGCTGGACCCGCTGGGGTGTCGGAGTCTGCAGGTCCTCAGCCGCTTCATCATTCAGAGGGATGAGATTGACTTTAGCGCGGATGGGGTTGAGAAGCCGTACAAGCTGTCGGGCGTCTGCGTCCGAATCGTTAACCTTATGTATCAGTACGTATTCGATGGTGATGCGATCGCGCCTCGGCAACGGATACTCCCTCAAAGCTTCCAGGAGTTCCGACAACGGATATGTGCTGTTTATGGGCATAATGGCGCTTCTCTGCTCATCGGTTACGCCATTTAGGCTGACAGCCAATTTTGCCCTGACTTCTCTCCCAAGGTCGCGAATGCGCGGCACCAGTCCCGCTGTGGATACCGTTAAATGTCTCCAGGAAATCTGTGGCCCGTCTGGATGGGTCATGATTCGAATCGACCTGACCGTCTCCTGAAAGTTTGCCAACGGCTCTCCCATGCCCATGAGAACCACATTGGTGATACGGCTTTCGGGCATGGCTTTGCGCGCAACCAACAACTGGGAGACAATTTCACCTGCTGTTAGATTGCGTACCAGCCCCATTTTGCTCGTGCGGCACATGCGGCACCCCATCGCGCAGCCCACCTGGGTGGAAAGGCATAGGGTGTCGTGGTCCTCTCCCGGAATCAAGACCGTCTCGATGCTGAGCCCGTCCTCAAGCCGCAACAGAAATTTGGTCGTGCCATCATCTGATCGGATCGCGTTGATTATCTCGGGGCGGCTGATACGGGCCCTGAAGGAGAGTTCCTCACGCAGCGTCTTGGAAAGATTGGTCATGCCCTGAAAGGATTCCGAGAGCCCCTGATGTATCCATTTCATGACCTGGGCCGCTCTGTACGGCTCCTTTCCGAGATTCGCGATAAACGTCTCCAGTTCAGGGTGAGACATGCCCACCAGATCGGGGCCGCATGATTGAAGGTATGAATTTGCCTTGATGTCCATCAAGAAATTTCGATCCCGCTGAAGAAATATCCGATCTCGAATCTTGCGCTCTCTTCAGAGTCGGAGCCGTGAACGATATTGTTTTGCTTGCTGTCGGCCCATTTGGCCCGGATTGTCCCCGCCTGGGCTTCAGCCGGATCGGTTGCCCCCATGATTTCTCGGTTGCGCTTTATCACGTCATCACCTTCCAGGACCATGATGACCAAAGGGCCGGATATCATGAATTCCACCAGTTCCTGAAAGAATACCCTTTCCTTGTGCACATAATAAAAACCCTCGGCCTCAGCGCGGCTCAAGGTTTTCATTTTCATGGCCGCTACCTTGAATCCGGAACCCTCAAAAGTCTTGACGACTTCTCCTATCAGCTTCTTTGCAACGCCGTCAGGTTTTATTATGGATAAAGTTCTCTGCATCCTCTCCTCCTTATGACCGGCCTGGTTGAATCCGGTTCGAAATTATGTGGTTTGTCCTCCGAAGCCGAAGGAAGCCTACGGGTCCGACAGAGCACAGTACCGCTCCGTCCGGGATGGATAGTGAAATGCGTCAGGATTTACGCAGAAGTCACTGGAGCCGCAGCGAGTACTCCTTGCAAGTAGCTTATTTGCTCTCTTTTGTATAACAGGGAGCCAGGCTTGTAAAGAACTCTCCGGCCCACCCGACGGCGGCGACTAATTACCAAATGTGGCACAACGAAGCGCCTGACACTCTGTATATAATCACGGGTACCGAAACGGCATCATGCGCCATCCCGTAGGGGACAACTTGCGATCTGCCCTTGGGGCTTGAGACGCGCACAAACCAATATTATGTGCTAGGGCCGGGGAGTCTCCCTCAACATAGTCTTTTCTCCATTGTGTCCACACCGATTCAAAACTCATCGTTTGAATCAGTAGACTGTGATAAAAAGACGTTGAAATTGTAACAAGCCTGTGTGCGCGGCTACTGGCTTGGCCCGTATCCCTGAGGAGACCGACATGGACCAACCTCCAACGGCATTTTGGAGCATAACGTCTCCGGAAATGATTCAGCGGCTCGAAAGCACAGCGGATGGGCTGACCACTCGCGAAGCTCATCGGCGACTCGCCCTGTACGGCTCCAATCTCCTCAAGCCCAAGAAGAGATCCGATGCGATCACTCTCCTGCTGTCCCAATTCAAGAGCCCGATTATCCTGATCCTTCTCTTCGCCACAGGATTATCGTTCTTCCTACATGATCACGTGAATGCAGTTATAATTCTCGTAATTGTTTTTGGAAGCGGCCTTCTAGGATTCTGGCAGGAGCGCGGGGCAGCAGATGCTGTGGAGAAATTGCTGGCAATCGTTCAAGTGAAGGCTCCAACCGCCTGTAAGGCGGTGGCTTCTTAGTGTCGACTGCAAGTCGACTTCACGCGTTGTCGCTTATGGAGAAATCATCGTCATGGTCCCGCTCCATCTTATCCTGCATTTCGAT